>NZ_DBLYVB010000005.1:0-170756 GCF_057604405.1 Hominiventricola sp. | reverse complement strand
ACGAGTCATACCCTCCCTGAATTTATCTGAAAAAAGAAAAAAAGATGGCTAACGACAACCATCTTTCTCTCCGTTACATGTTATAATGTAACTATGCTAACCAATAATTATTATAATGATTTTTTTTGAATTAGGGCAACAGAAAATTAACTTTAGTTTCTTCGAATTGAGTTTACCTGACGACGATCCAGTCTATACCCTAAAAAAAGTGGCGGGGAATACGTTCTATTGACCGTATTGTTGATCTGTGTGAAAGAGACCTTTATAATTCTTTCACTCTCCACTAAGTCCATGTACTCGACTTATTTTTTCTATATTTTAACGGAGATACCCCATATGTTTTTTTGAAACTTCTGATAAAATAACTTACATTCTGATAGCCACTGAGCATTGCAACTTCTGTAACCGGAATATCCGTATTTTGTAACAACTGTTTTGCATGTTCCAACCGCAAATATGTAACATATTTTGAAAGCGTAATATGAAAATGTTCTTTAAAATATCGCGATACATATTTTTCTGAAAGATGAAACTGTTCCCCGAATTCCCTTAATGATATCTCCCCTGCAAAACTCTGCTGTATGTATGAAATTATCTCTTTTTCTACAGTATTTCTTCCACTTTTATCATTTTCGATTATAAATCCATTCTCCCACATGTGAAGAATAAATTGTAAAAGAATTATTTTTATCTTTATCTGAACAGCTATTTCCAATTTCTTTTCATCATTTTTTGCCATATGTATTTCGGCCAACTGCTCACACAACTCTTTTTCTGTATCCTTGATTCTTGGCCTTATCATCAAATGACCATTTTTTAATGGAGTAAGCAACTTATCATCTAACATATCATCTGTGCAAAAAGAGATATATTTTAGCGGAAAAAGGAAAGTAAAATAATCCACGTCACCAGACTGTGAACCCATGAAATGCAGATTACCCGGCGACACCACAAAGGCATCCCCGGGGGCTCCGATATAGTTTTCTCCTGAAATACTTACAGTCAAGGTTCCACTTTTTACATATATAATTTCAAGTTCGTCATGCCAATGTACCGGTATCTGAAATGATCGTCCCTCATTTCTTATA
The DNA here is from genome assembly GCF_057604405.1 of Hominiventricola sp. Classification (NCBI taxonomy): domain Bacteria; kingdom Bacillati; phylum Bacillota; class Clostridia; order Lachnospirales; family Lachnospiraceae; genus Hominiventricola; species Hominiventricola sp. Next base: position 169,668 of record NZ_DBLYVB010000005.1, on the reverse strand, counting down.
TGATATGTACTAAACGGATTCTCCTTTGTTCCATGCGGTTTATTTTCCTTTAATTCAAAGTACATAATCTCTCTCTAAAATTCTATAAGACTCTTGTTTTTCCATTTTCCACTTTTCCATCTAAGTACCATTCCCACAGCCCTCGCGCATTCATCACTTGCCATAGCAATATATGCCCCCACTGCCAGAAGTCCCATATGTACTCCGAGAAAATACGTGCCACCGACCGCGAACAGATACATAAAAATTGCACCTAATATAACCGGAAAAAGTGCATCTCCACTCGTTTTTAATGCCTGACCATATACAAGGTTTGTTATCCTTCCAAATTCAAGAAAGACATCTACTATTAACAACTTTACCACAAGATTTATCATCTGTATATCATCAGTAAATATATGCACGATAAAATGTCCGGACAATGCAAATGTCACTGAAAAGCATGTTGCTGTTATAATACCATATATCGCAGCTTTTCTCGTACCTTTGTCACATTTTTCAAATTCCTTTGCACCAATTCTCCAACCGGTCATGATTGCATTCGCCTGTGCAAGTGCAGCTCCCACACAATACGAAAAATTAGCAATCTGCACAGTATACGAACGTGCTGTAACATTCATTCCATCTGCATCCATCTGATTCATAAAACGAACTATAAGTGTCATTGCTATGTTATAAAGTGCCGTTTCAAATGCAGAAGGAAAACCGATCTTAACAATCTGCGCAAGTATCTTTCTTGATAACATTCGCTCAGGGCTCTGCTTTGCTTTTATAAGCACAGCTCCCATTCCGGCTACAATAATAAGATTCACAATTCTTGAGATAACTGTGGCAACAGCAACGCCCATTACGCCCCAGTTAAACATAAATAAGAATACTGAATTAAGTATTATATTAATCACATTTCCAACGACAGTTCCTATCAAAGAATGCTTTGTATATCCAAACACCCTCAAATAACTGGAGAAAATAGGGATCAGTGCATTCAAAAAACAGGTTCCCCCAACAATTTTAAGGTATGTTTCAGCCGGAGCAAGCAAAGCCGGAGCAATACTTACGATTCTAAGTATTCCACCAGAAAAAACAGCTAGAATAACCGACATCAAGATACCTATCATTGCATTAAACATAAGTCCAAGCTGTCTTGCCTGATATGCAATCCCAGGTCTTCCGGCTCCGATATTTTGTGACATAACAGCTACCATCCCCGATGATATCACCCCAAACATGATAATAAAAACACTTATATAGGTATTAGCTGTTCCCACTGCTCCTACAGCCTGGTCACTTACAGACGATAGCATAAGCGTATCGACCATACCCGAAAGCATATAGAATAAAGTCTCTAAGCATATTGGCACAGATAGCTGTGTTAATGTTTTTCTTTCCGCTGCCATGGTTTTCTCCTCACATACAAATATATCATACCTTATCAATAATACGATATCTTTCTATGTAATTCTTGTATAATATCATGCAAAAATTGCACTATTTCTACTTTTATAGTTCTTTCTCTTCACTTGTCTGTATGCAAAGTCACCACTTACTTTTAATGAGAGATAATCACCAAACCGAAATCTATTTATCCATACATCTTATAATATGATTGAGTGTAACACTTTCTGTTTTCACACATTCATTGTAATCTAATTCTGTTAAATTACTTATTATATTAATAACGCAGTTTTCAAATTTTTAAGGAGAGACACAAGGCCAGAAAAGTGGTTTTGCAATGCCAGTCAGGCGAGTTGGTTCTCCGTAAGATACGCCAAAGGTTTCAATCTGAATCTGTTCGATGAAGACAGGATAAACAGGGGTGTTGATCTTAACATTCGGTTCACCCGGATATGGAACAGGATAAGTTTCCAATTGTTCAAGACGTCGAATCTCTTCCATGCCATTTACAATTTTTCCGAAAATAGGATAAACGCCAGTGATTGCCGGGCAATCCGCAAGTGGAAAGAAAAATTCTCCGCCTGCAATCTCTGGTGCGCCATAACCGCCAAGCCCAATTGTACCTGGAACAGCTTCCAGATATTTTCCGGATTTTACATCATTGGGAATGAAATAGCAGGCTTTGGGATTATGAAAAGCATGGTAACTCATATCAAGAACCCAGCCTGGGACGATTCTCTCAATTGGGTAATGATCATAGACACCTTGTTTTGCAAGATATATAAAACTGGTAACTGCATTGGGGGCAATATCAGGGTAAAGCTCAATTTGAATAACACTGCCGTTTGAAAAAGTTATTGTGGTAACTGGATTTTTTTTCATAAAGCTCTTCTTTCTTAGTCAATCACTGTCAGTTCTTTTGAAAAATGATTCAATATCTCATGCCCATGGTCTGTAACAAGAACCAGATCCTCCACTCGAACTCCCATATCATTTTCAAGATATACACCCGGCTCAATCGAAAAAATATTTCCGGGGACAGCTTTGTCGGCAGAAGCAGAAGAAACATCTCCAAATTCGTGATCTTCAAGTCCGATGAAATGTCCGAGGCGATGGGTAAAAGCAGAACCATATCCCTTGTCTGTGATGATTCCACGTGCAATCTGATCCAGAGAAGAAAGAGGAATTCCAGGAGTCACAGCTTTTTCAGCTTCTTCGTTTGCTTTTAATACCGTATGATAAACTTCTTGTTGATGTTGTGTTACGTTTTTGTAAAAGAAGGTTCTGGTCATATCAGAACAATATCCTTCCCATGTACAGCCAATATCGACCAGAATACAATCTCCGGGTTTTAATCGGGTGTCATCCGGCCAGTGATGTCCGCTTGCAGCATTGCTTCCAAATGCAAACAGAGGTTCAAAGCTTAAGCCGTCAGCACCAAGATCACGGTAGATTTTTTTCAATTGTTCTGCAAGATCTGTTTCGGTAACTCCTTCTTTGAAAAAGTGTGTGATTTCTGCCATAGCCATATCGTTAAGGTGGGATGCTTTGCGCATAAGTTCCTGTTCCTGAATATCTTTGACTGCACGTGCCTGATCAAGTGCCAGAGAGGCATTTACAAAACCGGAGGCAGCTTTTTGGTCGATAAGCGGAAGAAGAAATCTTGCAGGCATATTTTTATCAATTCCCAGCGGTTCCGTATGATCAGTTGTTTTTATTACAAGATCCATATAGGAATCAGAGTCAGTAAAACGTACTTTTTCCACACCAAGATCTTCAGGTACCGTTTCTAGCTGATTGATAAAAATTTTATGTTTTCCATTTTGATTTAAGTAGAGTGCATAAAATCGTTCAAATGGTTTTATCATGCGTCCTGTCAGATAAAAAATAGCTAGTGGGTCTGCAATCAGAATCTGTGACAGATTCAGGGATTCCATATTTTTCAATACAGCTTCAACGCGATTTTGTTTCATTTTTTTGCCTTTCTGTAAATAGAAGATATCATTTATTGCCTGTTTTGCTTCATAGTAACACATTTCTTTTTCCAAATCTATATAGACTCAATAGATATTCTGCACTTTATTACCATAACAGATTGCTTTGGTAAAGTATATATGATACACTAATACGCAAGGATGGAAAGAATTGCAGTAGTGGATTTTGTACATTTGACAATAACATACGAGGAGGAACCTAATATGAAAGTTGCAACTGACATTGGCGGCACCTTTACTGATCTGGTAGCGATTGATGAAAATGGATCGCTGATTCTGGAAAAGGCACATACCACACCGCCGAATTTTGATCAGGGTGTTATGGACGTTCTGAAAAAAAGTGGTGTAGAGATGAAAAGCATTGAGGCTTTTTTTCATGGAACCACAACGATCATTAATGCACTGACAGAAAGAAAAGGTGCAAAAACAGCCTTGATCACAACAAAGGGTTTCCGGGATATTCTGGAACTGGCGAGAGGTAATCGTCCGGATTTGTTTAACATGGTATTTGAAAAACCAACACCGTTTGTTCCGCGTTATTTACGCCGTGAAGTGACAGAACGTATCAGCTATAAAGGTGAAATTCTGACACCATTAAGTGAAGAAGATATTCGCACGGCAGTGGAATATCTGAAAAAGGAACAGGTGGAGGCCATTGCTGTCTGCTACATCAATTCTTATGCAAATGAAGAACATGAACGTAAAACAGTTGAAAAAATCAAAGAATTATGGCCGGAAGTATATGTATGCCCGTCTGTTGATATCACGAGAGAATGGCGTGAATATGAAAGAACCTCAACAGCTGTTCTGAATGCATACGTTATGCCGGTGGCATCCTCTTATCTGAATCGTCTGGGACAGAGACTTACAGATGCCGGAATGCCGGAAAACCGTTACATCATGCAGAGTAATGGCGGAACTACAACATTTGAACAGGCAAAACTGACTCCTGTTAATATTGTAGAATCAGGTCCTGTAGCCGGTGTGTTTGGTGCTTCTATTCTTGGAAAAATCATTGGCGAACCGAATATTATCGCATTTGATGTGGGTGGAACAACAGCGAAATGTTCTCTGATCGATCAGGGAGCAGTAAAAGTAACTACTTCTTACTATATCGAAAAAGACGAAAGACATGCAGGCTATCCGATCATGGCACCTGTTGTCGATATTGTAGAGATCGGAAATGGTGGAGGATCCATCGCATGGATCGATGAAGGAGGATCTCTGAAAGTTGGACCAAAGAGTGCAGGTGCGCTTCCGGGACCTGTTGCTTATGGAAAGAACGGAACAGAACCCACCACCACAGATGCCAATCTGATTGCAGGACGTCTTTCTGCGAAGAATTTCGACATGGAAGTCTCTCTTGATAATGTGAAGAATGCTTTGGTGGAAAAAGTCGGAAAACATTTTAATATTTCTGCGGAAGAATCAGCAGAGAGCATTATTCGTGTGGCAGATTCTAATATGAATAATGCGTTAAAGCTGATTTCTGTACGGCGTGGATATGACCCTCGTGATTTTGCGATGGTTGCATTTGGAGGAGGAGGCCCGATGCATGGACCGACACTCGCCAAAGAACTGAATATTCGTAAGGTCATTATTCCGGTAGCAGCTTCTGTATTTTCAGCATGGGGTATGCTGATGAGTGATATTCGTCATGACTTTATTCAGACAAAGATTCTTTCATTCCAGAATGCTTCTATGGATGAACTGAATGCGATGTGGAAATCACAGATTGATGAGGCACATAAGATACTGGCATCTGAGGGACTTAAGGAAGATCAGGCTGTATTTACTTTTATTGCAGATATGCGTTATGCGGGACAGGAACATACGGTACAGGTACAGGCTCCGGCTTATCCATGGAAAGAGGAAGATCGTGCTGAAATCATGAATCGTTTCCACAAAACACATGAGCATTTCTATACCTTCTCATTGCCAGATACACCGGCAGAGATTGTAAATCTTCATCTTGTGGCATATGGTCAGTTGAACAAACCTGCATTACAGAAGATTGCACCTCAAAAAGATGATATTTCCAGCGCATTGAAGGAAACACGTCCTGTATTCTTTAACGGTGATGGCTGGCTGGATACACCAATCTATGATCGGAGCAAGCTTGGATTCGGTGCAAAAGCACAGGGTCCATTGGTTGTAGAAGAGCCTACTACCGCAACTGTAGTTTGCCCGGGACAAAGCTTAAGTGTAGATGAATACGGTAACCTGATCGTAGAAATGGAGGTGGAATAATGGCTGAGAAAGAAAAGATTAATCCGGTCACACTGGATATTGTAAAAGACTCTTTGATTGCAGTAAGTAACGAAATTTTCTATGCATTTGCACAGACTTCCATGAGCCCGATTATTTATGAAACACTGGATTATGCCAGCGGTATTGCAGATGCTGAAGGTCGACTGCTTACCCAGGGAAATGGTGTTACCGGATTTATCGGTATGATTTCACCCATGATTTGTGCAGTTGTGGAGAAACATGGAAAGGAAAATCTTCATCCGGGTGATGTATATATTATCAACGATCCGTTTATGGGCGGAGGAACCCATATGTCCGATGTTGGAATGGTAATGCCTATATTCTATCATGACGAGCTGATTGCTTTTGCTGGTAACAAAGCTCATTGGAGTGATATCGGAGGCATGGCACCAGGATCCTTTACGACTGATGCAACAAACCTTTATCAGGAAGGTATGTGTTTCTCTGGTACAAAACTGGTGGATCGCGGAGAACTGGTGGAACCTGTATGGGATCTGATGCGCAGCAATATGCGTTATCCGCAGATCTCACAGGGAGATATGTGGGGTCAGATATCCTCTCTTCGTACAGGTGAAAAACGTATTTGTGAATTATGCGATAAATATGGGGCAGACGTTGTAAAAGGATCTATGGAACGTCTGGTATCCCAGGGCGAAAAAGTAGCCCGCAGCCGTCTAGCTGAGATGCCAAAAGGCACATGGGAAATGGATGAATACATGGACAACGATGGACATGGCAATCCAGTTCATTTACAGGTAAAAGTTACCATTACCGATGATGAATTTATTGCTGATTTCACGGGTAGCGATCCGCAGGTAGTAGGATGCGTGAATTCCGGAGCAACGGCAGCATATGCAGGTGTAAAAGTAGTCTTTATGTCTGTGGTAGGACCAGAGTTGGCCGTAAATGATGGTGTATTTGCACCGCTGCGGACAATCTGTGAACCTGGCAGTGTATTGAAAGCGAATCGTCCGGCAGCAACCTCCTGTTATTATGAAAGCATGATTTACGTTATTGACTTGGTATGGAAAGCACTTGCACCGGTTTTCCCGGAATCTCTTGGTGCAGGACATTTACTTTCTGTATGTACCGTATTGATGGCCGGAAAACATCAGGACTTTGGAAATGATTATCTGATTATTGAGCCAACTGTTGGCGGATGGGGAGCTTGCAAAGGCCATGATGGTCAGGTAGGACTTTTCTGTGTTGGCGATGGAGAAACTTATAATGTGCCGGTAGAGATGGCTGAGACTCGTTATGGAATTCGTGTAGATGAGCACAGTCTGCATACTGATGGGGCAGGTGCAGGAGAATACCGTGGCGGAAGTGGTGCGGTTCGTGTATACCGTTCTATGAATGAGAATCAGACCTTTACAGCATCTTTTGGTCGAAATAAATGGCCGGTATGGGGTGCAGCTGGTGGAAAAGACGGTTCTGTAAATTATTTCCAGTTTATTGATGCAGATGGAACCGTAAGCGAACCAATGGGAATTGCAGCACGCCGTGTTATGAATACCAATGATGTTGTGCGTATGGTTACAGCAACTGGTGGTGGATATGGTAATCCGTTTAAGCGTCCTGCTGAAAAAGTAGCTATGGATGTTAAGAATGAATATATCACTGTGGAACAGGCCAAGGCTGACTATGGTGTTTTGGTTGATCCTGAAACATTCAAAGTGCTTGGATTGACAGAAGAACGTCAGAAAGCTGAAAAATAATATCATATTCAATGTATAAAGTAGATGCCGCAAAATCACTGAGATAAGGAATTTTGCGGCCAAAAACAGAAAGTACTTATTAAAATAAAAATATCCTGAACAAGTTGCAGAGCCAGAAAGCCTTGTAACTGTCAGGATATTTTTGTTTGGTGCTGTCAGCGCTAAAAAACGTTATTCACCGACAGTCCCATTCATTTTAAGCGTATTCTTTTCAGAAAAGCGGGTCTGTGATAAAATGAAATAAAACAGCAGGAGAGATACGATTATGAAAAAACCGGAAATAGATGCACAGGCAGTGGTTGCCACAGGCGCAGTTGTCCTGGGTGATGTGACGATAAAAAAGGATGCCAGCATCTGGTATAATGCAGTAGTGCGTGGGGATTCAAGTGAGATTCAGATAGGGGAAGGAACCAATATACAGGATGTGTGTGTGCTTCATGTGGATGAGAATTGTCCGCTGAATATCGGCAGGAATGTGACGGTAGGACATGGTGTGATTCTTCATGGCTGCACCATTGGAGACGGCGCTTTGATCGGTATGGGAGCTATTATTCTGAACGGGGCAGTAGTCGGAAAGAACAGTATGGTGGCAGCAGGAGCATTGGTCACATCGAATACAGTGATCCCGGATGGGGCACTTTATATGGGAAATCCTGCAAAATTCAGGAGAATGCTGTCAGATGAAGAAATTGCAGCAAACAGGGAAAATGCGAAGCATTATGTGAAAGAAAGTAAATGCATATGAAAATCGGTCAAAATGAACAGAACTGGGACAGGCTTCTGCATGTTCATACTACGGGACGGGATGATTCGAGATCGGATCAATACCGATATCCATATGAGCCGACGCCGTATTCCGTGCTGGAGCGGCTGGTGAATACGGGCATGATAAGAAAAGAAAATACATTATTAGATTATGGCTGTGGAAAAGGAAGAGTGGATTTCTTCCTGACTTATCAGACACGGTGCCATTCCATTGGGGTGGAATATGATGATCGAATCTACGAAAAAGCCATGGAAAATAAGCAATCTGCAGTGTCTGGTGAGAGAATTTCTTTTGTACTTGTTAATGCGGAAGAATATAAAGTGCCGGAAGCTGTGGATCGGGTTTATTTCTTTAATCCATTTTCTTTGGAAATTCTCCGGAAAACAGTTGCGCGGATTATCGATTCCTATTATGAACATCCAAGAGAAATTCAATTGTTTTTTTATTATCCGTCCGATGAATATATTTCTTACCTGATGACGGTAGATGAATTTTCATTTTTGGATGAGATCAGCTGCCAGGATCTTTTTGAGGGAAATGATCCAAGGGAAAGGATGGTTGTATTTATTACAGTTTGTAGGTGATACATGGCGGGGACGCGGGACCATCATTAAAAAGGGCACTTGAAAATACAAGCGCCCTGATGTATAATCTATTCAGAAAGTGAATCGGATATGACTCCGATTTGCCCTCAGTTGAAAAATTAGAAGAATAGCATCCTAAACTTTGGGCGGTTGGGGATGCTATTTCTTTTTGTCAAAATGATTATCTATGTAAGACAGAGCTGCGAAAACTACTAGCAGCAAAGTCAAGACTTAGAAAACTGAAAATAGATACACAGGCAGAGGATTATGTGAAAGAAAGTAAATGCATATGAAAACGAAAATGGAAAAATTTGCGATTCTTTCTCTGTCATGGATGTTGATTTCTACCTATTCGGTATCGACAGCCCTTCCGGCAATGAAAGAATACTATATAGAATACAGCGGAAGTCAGGTGGAGTTTCTGGTGTCGGCAGCGGCGCTTGGGATTACCTTCACGATTCTTTTTCATACGGTGATTGCAAAATACTTAAAAGAACGGCTGATGGTGGCAGGAGGGCTTCTCCTCTTGTCTGTAAGCGGAATTGTTCCGGTATTTACGGATATCTATCCGGTGATTCTCGGATCCCGTTTTCTGCTTGGCATCGGAATTGGTCTGGTCAATGTAAAGGCGATCAGCATGATCAGTGAACGTTATAGCGGAAGGGAACAGGAGACGCTGCTTGGATTTCGAAGCTCTTTTGAAATGCTGGGAAATGCAGTGCTGACATTGATAGCCGGACAGCTTCTGGCCTTTGGATGGCAGAAAGCGTTCAGCGTTTATGCACTGGGATTTCTCGTACTGGCATTGTACCTTCTGTTTGTGCCGGAAAAAGAGGGAAATGTTTCAGATACAGCTGCGGCTGGTGTTTTAAATGGAAAATTTGAACGTAAAAATGCAGAAACTGCAATTTTTTATACAATCTGTGGTTTCTTACTGGTGGTAGCAAACGCCGCCTGCTCGTTAAGAATTCCGGTACTGGTAGAAGAACGCGGCTTTGGAACAGCATCAACAGCCAGTATTGTGCTGAGCATTTTGATGATCGTGGGGATTCTGGCGGGATTTCTCTATGGAAATCTGCTGAAAATTTGTCGGAAAAAAATATTTTTCTTCTGTCTGGCAGGATATTGTGCAGGAATGGTTCTGATGGCGGCAGCAGGATCCTTTCTTTTGTTTATGGCAGGAGTTGTGATTACGGGATTTGCGCATACGACTGGGATTACCTGCGTATTTAACGGTGCAGCGGCTGATGAGCCAGGAGAACTGCTGTCTGTTGTAAATTCCATTGTACTGGTGGGATGCAATCTGGGATCTGCATGTGCACCGTTTCTGATCGGGGGAATCGAACTGGTATGGCCGGTTTCTTTTGCAGCATTTCCGGTTATTGGAATTGTATTATTATTAATTGGATGGATGAGGGGAAGGGATTAAGTGTCTGAAGGAAAGACCAAAAACAAATACGAAATTGATATGTGCAACGGGACGATCATGGATAAGCTGATCACATTTTCTGTCCCACTGATGTTATCCAGTGTTTTACAGTTAATGTTCAATGCAGTGGATATCATTGTGGTCGGCCGATTCAGCGGCAGCCAGGCGCTGGCGGCAGTTGGCTCTACAACGGCGTTGATTAATATCTTTGTAAATCTGTTTATCGGTATTTCTCTGGGAGCCAATGTGCTTGCAGCCAGATTTTATGCACTGGAGCTGAAAAAAGAAATGTCAGAAACCGTGCATACAGCCATTACCTTTGCGCTGGTCAGCGGAATTGTGGTGGCGGTACTGGGTGTGACTCTGGCAAGATTTGCACTGGAAATCATGGCAACTCCGGAAGATGTCATCAATAAGTCCGTGCTTTACATGCGGATTTATTTCTGCGGAATGCCATTTTTTATGCTGTACAATTATGGGGCTGCCGTGCTGAGAGCAGTGGGAGATACGAAAAGACCGCTGTTGTTTCTGATTATATCGGGTGTAGTCAATGCGGTTCTGAACCTGTTTCTTGTGATTGTATTTCACCTGGACGTAGCGGGTGTGGGAATTGCGACGGTGATCTCCCAGTGCATTTCCTGTATTCTGGTTTTGCGGTGCCTGTATCACACGGAAAGCAGCTATCAGCTAAGATTTTCAAAACTTTGTCTGAAAACAAAATATCTGCGTCAGATCTTTGCCGTGGGAGTGCCGGCCGGAATTCAGAGCACGGTTATCAATTTGTCAAATGCCATGCTGCAGTCATCCGTCAATTCCTTTGGGTCTATTGCCATGGCAGGTTATACGGCAGCCAACAATATTCTTGGATTCCTGTATGTATCCATCAACTCCGTGACACAGGCATGTATGAGCTTTACCAGCCAGAACTATGGTGTAAAAAAATGGAAACGAATGGACAAGGTGTTGATTGACTGTATTATCCTTTCCGTGATAGTTGCACTGACTCTTGGAAACGGTGCATATCTGCTTGGTCCTAAACTACTGCGGATCTACAGTGAGCAGGCAGATGTAGTTGCCTGTGGGATGGAGATTCTGGCCTATACGACCATTACTTATTTTCTGTGTGGACTGATGGACCTGTTTCCCGGAGCGCTTCGAGGCATGGGGTATTCGACCGTTCCCATGCTCCTGTCCATTATTGGTACCGTAGGTATGCGGATTATCTGGATCTGCCTGTTATTCCCGACACACCGGTCGCTGACATTTTTGTTTCTGTCTTATCCGGCATCCTGGGCTGCCACTGTTGTGATGCAGGTGATCTGTTTCTGGTTTGTGAGGAAGAAGATACGTAACACCCGTCCGGGCATATAGCCCTAGAATGCAGATCGATCAATTTAAAGGAGCGAAAAGAAATGTAAAAGTTTTTTTTGGCTCTTTCTTTTTGAATGAAAATTATTTTTAAAACACTGCGACCAAATGGAGATTGCATGCATCTAATCTATGTAAATACAAAAAAGCCGGCGGGAAGGATACTATGAAAAGAGAACAACTGGGTCAACTGATTCTGGCATCGGAGGACAGCATGTATCATGTGGCGAAATCATTACTCTATAATGATGCGGACTGTCAGGATGCCATTCAGGAGGCCATCGCAAAAGCATTTGACAAGATTGGAACGTTAAAACAGGACACTTATGCAAAGACCTGGCTGCTCCGTATTCTGATCAATGAATGTTATGGAATCATGCGTAAGGAAAAGAAGATCATATCATTGGAGACTTGTGAGCAGGAAGAACCGTGGATGGAGAGACAGGATTATTCGGATCTGTATGAAGCGTTGATGGGGCTTACAGAGGAAGCAAGACTGGCAGTGACTCTGTATTATATGGAAGGATACAATATTCGGGAGATTGCCAGAATGACAAAAGTGACAGAAAGTGCGGTCAAGAGCCGACTTGCCAGGGCGCGGACAAAGCTGAAGGAAGAATTATCCAAAGAAGGTTAAAGGGGAGGATGAACGATGAAGTTGGAAAATATGAATCAGGAATTTCCGAAGATGCCGGATGCTATGCGGAAGATGATAGAGCAGGAAGTAGAACAGCAGTTACAGAAAAAGACAAGTAAATTCACAGGCCGCCGAGTGATGATCGCCGTGCTGGCAGCAACTCTGGCGCTGGGAACCACCGCATTTGCAGGTGTTTTATATCGAATGAAAAGTAAGCAGGTGGGAACCTATGCAGTGAAAACAACGCAGGAAAAAGAAGCAGGAACAGAAAATGAAACGATGCAGCCGACAGGAGAGAGCCATTATGTGAAGCTGACTGCGGAGTGGCTGCCGGACGGAATGGTGCAGACAGAAGAAGGAAAATATAGCTTTGAAGATACTTATGCGCAGGGTGGCGTGAGCATGCTCTGTTACTATATGGATACGGGAGACTCCGCTTTTGAAATGCTGACACAGCAGGTGGTAGAGAGTGAAACATTGAATATTGATGGCAGACAAGGTATATACCTGGGACAGCAGGCACTGAGCAATGAACTTACATTTAACCAGCAGCTCTATGTGGCGTACCCGGATCTTCATCTGGTACTGGAAATAACAGCGGCATCAGATGTGTCAAAAGAGGATGCCATCCAGATAGCGGAGCATGTGACATTGACACCCGCGGAACAGTCCGATGATAAAGATGTGATGATGTGCTATAACTGGAGCAGTTATCTGACTGCGGATGAAGGACAGGAGATGATAGATGAATCGAACCTTCCTGTCACATCAGTATCCATGGAGCACCTAGAAAAAGCACATCCAATGGGAGAAGTATTGGATATATCTGAAAACGATCTGGAAAAACATCCAGGACTGACAGCAAAAGTAACGGATGTCCAGATTGGGGATAATCGCTCCATGTTGTCGGATTCCATGCTGGGAGAGGATGATAAGCAGGCTTTTGCATCAGATGGAACGCTGCTTCCAGTCACACTTACCTATGTGAAAGAAGGAGATGGAGTCAATACGCTGGATCAGGTGATCCAGACGGAAGAAGAGCCGCAGAAACTGGTCTGCGTGACCGTGGATTATACGAATACCGGTGCAGAAACATGGAAAGATATTATGTTCAATGGAACGATCAGTATTCTGGAACCGGCTGGAGCTGTGGCAAAGATCTGGAGAGCAGATACCCAGACACCGTCAGAGAATGATGCATGGACCTACGTGGCTGTGGCCAGTCATTCTTTCAATACGGAGGTAGGACTGTATGATGTGAAAGGTGGGGAACGTTCGAATAACTATATTGATTCTCTTGCACCGGGAGAGACAGTAACGGTACATTGGGCATTTGCTGTACCAGAAGAAAAGCTTGGGGAAATGTATTTTGACTTAGGAAATACCTGCAATCTAACATCTGATCTTACGGATGGATACGTGACAGACATTAGACAGCAGGTACAATAGTTACCCTGTCCATTGTAAAATATCCTTGACAACATTTGAAAACTAATGTTACCTGTCTTTCGCACTTGAAGCGAAAAAGTAGTGCTAAGCCATAGGATAAAACCTATGACTCAGCACTTTTTTAATACCGGTATTACCAAGAAACCATGCAATCGTCAACTTCAATTACAAGACAACAATAAAAATTATGAGCCATATATGATAATGTCCTAATATACCACAAAGGAAAATGTCCCAAATGTGGTAAAATAACCTCCTGAACAACAGAACGGAGGTAACGCTTATCAGAAAGGTAAATTTATCAACACATCGACGCGGACAAGAGAATGTTGACGCAGAAGCTGCATCTATGTTTATCGCTTATAACTTTAAGCGATTATTAAGCATGTTTTCAACAGAAGAATTAGTAACGAAGTTTGAAGAAAGTGTGATGTAGCAGGGAGAGGAACACATGTAATTCATGTGAAAAACAAAGATAAAAATGGTATTAAAAAAATCGAAGATAAAAATACCGTACATCAGACTGAATTTTCGAATCGTTAGACAGTCTGACGCTACGTGGTGTGGAAGGGGAGGGTCAAACCTCCCCTATCCGATTTTCTGCAGGAAAGTGCATATTGTAGAAAAAAGACAAATGATATCATAAAACTAAAAAAATAATAGAAAATTTAACGGATATTTGACGTGGAGAAGAGAAGGAAAATAGAAAATATTCCCATATAATGTGGTCGGATTGTATACTTTTGTGAATGGAATGTGGGTTGTTCCACAATGAGAAATAAAGTAAGATATTTACATGAAAAAACAAAAAATAACAAAATAAGAAGGGAGGTTTAAGATAAAAATGGGAGAAATCCTGAATATGAATCAAATCGTCAAAAAATTTAATGGGGTGGAAGTTCTTCACAACGTTGATCTGACAATTTCTGAAGGTGAAGTCGTCGCATTATGCGGAGAGAACGGAGCCGGAAAATCCACGTTGATGAAAATCCTTATGGGCATATATAAGCAAGATAGTGGTGATGTTTATTTTGAAGGGAAACAATTATCCGGCCAGAATCCTCAAAAAAGTCTTGAACTTGGGATCGCCATGATACATCAGGAACTGAACCTGGTAGACCAGCTTTCTATTGCTCAAAACGTATTTCTGGGAAGGGAAATCAAAAAGAAAAATGGTCTGATTGATTTTAAGGAAATGAACCGCCGAGTTCAGAAAGTGATGGAGGGATTGAAGGAACGTACGCCCGTTACCACTGCCGTAGGCAATCTGAAGGTGGCTCAGAAGCAGTTGGTAGAGATTGCAAGAGCTATCAGTTTTGACTGTAAGTTGATCGTAATGGATGAGCCGACGGCTGTTCTGACTGAACATGAGACGGAGATTTTGTTTGAGACGATCCGGTCTCTGCGCCAAAAAGGAGTGGCGGTTATCTACATCTCGCACAGGCTGGCAGAGATTAAACAGATCTGCGACAGAGTTGTGATCTTACGGGACGGAAAACTGATCACTTCCGTGGAGACAGAGAAGGTTTCGGAATACGAGATCGCCACATACATGGTCGGAAGAGAACTGAAAATCAGTACCGTGGAAGAATTCAAGGGAGACAAAAATGACGAGATGCTCAGAGTCGAGGATGTCACGGACGGCCTGTTGAAGCATGTGTCCTTCCGGGTAGCAAAAGGCGAGATTATCGGTTTCAGCGGATTGATAGGCGCAGGCAGAACGGAATTGATGGAGTTTATCTTTGGCTTGAGAAAAACCCAGACTGGAAGACTTTATATCAAAGGGAAGGAAGTAAATATTTCGTCCCCGTCAAAAGCGTTGCGGCACAATATCGGATTTGCTACAGAGGACAGAAAAGTTTCCGGAATCGTGGGGATCCGCAGTATCCATGATAACATGAATTATTCATACATAATCAAATGTATTAAAGCTGTTTTAAGTAAGAAAAAGCTTCAGGACAATGACCGGGAGATGATAGAACAGCTAAAGATTGTATGTCAGGGACCGCGTCAGCTGATAAAGAATTTATCCGGAGGCAATCAGCAAAAAGTGATTTTGGCAAGGTGGCTGCTTGCAAAATCGGAGATTCTGATTCTGGATGAACCGACGCGGGGCATCGATGTGGGAGCCAGGGAAGAAATATATCAGATTATTCGCAATATAGCAAATAATGGCGGGACGGTTATTATCGTATCCTCGGATCTGCCGGAACTTTTAGAAGTTTGTCCACGTATACTGGTCATGTACGAAGGAAAAGTTATGGGAGAACTGGAAGGGGAAAAGAGAACGGAAGACAATCTGATGGCATTAGGTTCCGGGCTGGCCCTGGGATAAAAGGAGTATGATCATGAACGATTTTAAGAATCAGACAAAGAACATGTTGAAAACTGCATGGAACGATTACAGTGTGATGTTTGTATTTATTGTGATCATTTTATTATGCAGTATTGTGGAAAAAAATTTTTTTACATGGAATAATCTGACGGCGATTTTCAGAAGTTGTTCCGCGTTAGGGATAATTGCTCTGGGAATGACTTATATAATTATCTCCGGAGGTATTGATCTTTCAGTAGGATCAACATTTGCTTGTTGCGGGGCAGTTTTGTTGACTATACAAGGAGCCGGAGTGCCTTTGCCTATAGCAATTTTGGGATCGTGTGTTTTTGGAATTTTTATTGGATTCTTTAATGGCTTTTTTATTGCTAAATTTGCATTGCCTCCCTTTATTGTCACGTTGGCTACGCAGACATTGCTTAGGTCAGTGGTAAAGTATATTACAAACGGAACAACGGTAATGGGGGTGCAGGAACCCGTATTTATGTCCATAGGAAACGGAAGCCTTTTCGGAGGGATTCCGATTGCGTTTGTAATCTTTCTGATAGTTGCTCTGATTATGCATGTCGTATTGTCTAAAACCAAATTTGGAACATATGTTTATGCATTAGGTGGAAATGAAACGACAGCGCGTTATACCGGGATTCAGGTAGATAAGATAAAGATACTTAATTATATGATTATAGGACTAATGGTCGCTATTGCATCTACGGTAGAGGTATCTCGTATGGCTTCTGTAGCACCAACATCCAGCGGTCTGAATTATGAGACGGAAGCAATTATCGCAGCCGTGGTGGGCGGTACTGCTTTTACCGGCGGCAAAGGAAAGATTCCGGGAACGGTCATTGGGGCGATAATTCTTTATATTATCTTTAACATGCTGGTACACCTGAATGTATCTACGTTTCTTAACGGAGCAGTAAAAGGAAGTGTGATTCTGATAGCGGTTCTTTTGCAGAAAAGAGACAAATAAATATTAAAAATTTTAGGAGGGTTTTAAATGAAAAAGGCAATAGCAATTACATTACTTATCTCTATGGTTTTGTCGTCTGTTGCATGTGGATCTGGAACAACAACCAGTGATGCAGGGAATAGCCAGCGTACAGCAGAAGTGGATGGGGGATCATCAGAAACAGATGAGAAGTCTGCAGAAACGACTGAGAAAAAGAAAATTGGCATCTGCATGGCGACCGCTGTAAATTCCTGGATGGCTAAGGAAATTGAGTTGTTGGAGGAAGAATGTGAAAAAGACACGGACAAATATGAATATACACTATCTGTGGGTGAAAATGCCGCACAACAGCAGGATATTATCGAAACTTTCTTAAACGGTGATTATGATCTGATCATGGTGATGCCGCAGGATGCAGTTGCTCTTCAGGAGATATGTGACCGAGTATATGATTCAGGAATTCCGTTAATTGTTGCAACACGCCCAGTTGTGGGAGATAAGTATACTTCTTTCATTGGTGGTGATGATTATCAATGTGGTGTATTGGCGGCAGAATATTTTGGAGATGTTCTGAATGGAGAAGGAAAAGTAGTAGTTATGCGAAACGATGCGGGAACAGAAGGTGATCTGCTGAGAAATGGTGGATTTAAGGATACCCTAGAAGAAAAATATCCTAATATAGAAATTATCAGTGAAGCTGATCCTGCACAGAACGCGGATAAAGGCTATGAATATATGACGGACATGCTTTCAGCCAATGAACAGATTGATGGCGTTTATTGTCAGGTAGACGAGGTCGGCATCGGGGTTGAGCAGGCAATTCGAAATTCGGGCCGAACAGACTGCAAATATATTGTTGGAGTTGGTGGAGCACAGAGAATTTTTGATATGATGCAGGAAGAAGATGCTATTTATACAGCTATTTCCACATTTTTGCCGACAGCGGCGCAGATGGCGTTGCAGTATGGGAAAAAATATTTAGAGGGTGAGAAAATAGATAAACAGATAATGGATCCCAGTGTTCTTGTTACAAAAGAAAATGTGGATCAGTATTATAATTTAGGATTTTAAAGAAAAATTATTTGTCATTATCTGCACGGAACGCTAAATAATAATATTTTGGAGGATAAAACATTGAGTAATACAGTAAAAAAAGATCGTTGGCCGGTGATTGATACCCATTGTCACATTGGAGTGAACCTGATTAACACATTTGACGCTGAGAAAGAGCTGATTCCATATATGGATAAAAACGGCGTGGATATCCAGGTGGTATTTCAGGTAAATGAAGGATTTTGCCACAGGACGCCAGATTGGAATCCTTATGTTGGCAATGACTATATTGCCAAAATCCAGCGGATGAATCCAAAGAGAATCATTGGACTCGCTACGATTAATCCGTGGAATCAGAGACCGAAGACTTATAACTATCCGCCGGAAGGAGAAGGAAGGCCGATGGATCTGCCGATCCGTGACGAGGCTCTGGAAGAGCTGGACCGGTGTATCCTTGATCTTGGCCTAAATGGCCTGAAAATGCATCCGTTGGAGCACAATTATGAGATCAACAATCCTACCGTAGTGTATCCGGTATTACAAAGGTTGACGGAACTACAGGAAAAAACAGGAAGGAAAATGTTGGTTGTAGTGCATGCGGCAGGTGACTCTGTCAATAACACAGCGACGGCTATGGCCGAGACCGCAAAGGCTTTTCCGGATTTATTATTCCTGGCAGCGCATGCAGGATTTATCTGGTGTTATGGAACGACCAGCGCGGTATCAATCCCGGTGCCTAATCTGATGCTGGATCTTACGCTTAACGTAGGACCTTACAGCGTAAAAGAAGCGTATACAGCAGTCGGACCCAGCAGATTTACGATTGGTACGGACGGGCCTTTTGATCTGTCAGAGATCAAAGATCCGATTGTCAGAGCATTGACAGGGGACGATCAGGAAGCATACGAACTGATTATGGGTGGAAATATTGCAAAATATTTAGGAATTCCCAAAATCAAACTGGAAGATTAAATTCTGTTTGCGGTACTGCATAATTGCAGTACCGCAAAAAACGAAAAGAGGCAAAAATGAAGAAATATGATGTAGTGGCTTTGGGAGAAGCTTTGATTGATTATATTCCTCAGGACGGAAAAGTGTGCGGACAGTATCGGGCTTCTGTTGGAGGAGCTCCCTTGAATGTCTCAATAGGGATTGCAAAGCTTTCAGGAAACACTGCGCTGATCGCAAGGGTAGGGGATGATCCGCTGGGATATACGATTATCCGCACTTTACAGGAAAAAAAGGTGAACACCTCTTTGATTCAGATAGACAGATCCAGGAATACGCCGGTTACGATCGTATTTCCGGACAGTTCCGATATGCAGCGCTATATTATCTATCGAAAGGATGGCTCGGACAGCGCGTTAGTCTTGGATGAGATTTCGGGAGAGGTTTTTGACCAGACCTATGTCCTGCATACAGGGGCTTTATTATCTACTACAAAAAAATCGGCAGAAACGGTATGTACGATTATTAGAAAGGCGAAAGAACACAATGTAATAATTTCGCTGGATGTGAATGTCCGTATAGGATGCTGGGATAATCGTCAGGATTTAATTACACGGACGAAAGAATTGATGGATTTGGCAGATATCATTAAATTGACTTCAGAAGAAGTGGATTTATTGCAGACAGACGTTGCCCGGTATCCGGATAAAGTCCTGCTGGTTACAAATGGCGACCAGGACGTTCATATGTATTGGAATCATCAACATATTGTAAAAGGCGTGGAGCGTGTAAAAGTTGTCGATTCTACAGGCGCGGGGGACGCTTTTTTTTCCGCTTTTTTGTATAATTATGTCAGTTATTTGAAAAACGGGACAGTGATCTGTCAAAATGAGATAGAAAAGTGCCTGGAAGCGGCAATACTGGCCGGGAAAAAAACAGTACAAATGGTAGGCGCATGGTAGACGGGGGGAGGGCTCAATGAAGATCATAATTGCTCCATCAATCCGGGAAATTGGGAAACTTTCTGCTGAACAGATAGCAAAGAGAATCATCCAGAAACCAGACCTTGTTTTAGGACTGGCGACAGGGTCTTCCGTTTTGGAAACATATAAATATATATCTAATTTTTATGCATCCCGGAAACTTTCACTCAGTTCTGTTCATACCGTCAATTTGGACGAGTATTGCGGGCTGGAAAAAGAAAATGTTAATAGTTTCAGATATTTTATGGAGAAAGAACTGTTTGAAAAGACAGATATTGATCCAAAGCATATTGAGTTTTTAGACGGAACTGCAAAAGACCCGGTGCAGGAATGCAGGCGGTATGAAAGACGGATTGAACAGATCGGACCTGTTGATCTGCAGATTCTAGGGATTGGAAATAATGGACACATTGCTTTTAACGAACCTGCGGAAGTTTTTTCTGACGGTGTGGTTGAAGTAGAGCTGACCAAAGAGACTATCGAAGTAAACAGTCGGTTTTTCAGCTGTATAGATGAGGTTCCCAAGAAGGCGCTGACGATGGGGAGTAAACTGATTGCCAGGGCGCAAGAGATCATCATGATTGCTTATGGAGAGAAAAAAGCAGAAGCAGTCTATCAGATGATTCATGGACCGGTTCATCCGGAACTGCCTGCTTCTATCTTGCAGGATCATGAGAATTTTACTCTCTATATTGACTCTGCGATTGCAGATTATATGAAGAAAAATACGGTGCATTAGGAGAAGAATAAAAGATGCAACGTACGTTAAGAATGATTTTCCCTCAGTGGCAGGGCGGGACGGGACCCGATTACACTTTGGACGCATACCCGGATATATCTAATACGGATATTTTCCGAATGGGAATTCCATGGTCGTAGGAAATCTTATGGGGAAAGGAGATCCCGAATTTGCAGCGAGAGTGAAAAGATTTCTGACATCCGATCAGTTCCTTTACTGCGGCGTCCTAGAAAGCACTACACCAGAAGAGCAGAAGCTGGTGGATGCATCTGGGATCAAAGTAGTCCCGCCGTCTGTGCTTATTCGTGACAGTCAGTCGCTGAAAAGAATAAATTCCAGTATATGATGGTTCATTTGGACGTGGATGTGATAAAACCGGAACTTTTCCATTCTAATGTTTTTGAGAAACCGGAACCGATATCCACGGATTGTTCCCATGGTGAGATGAGTTTTTCCGGATTAACCAGACTGTTTCAGGATATAAAAGAGGAGGTAGAATTTGTAGGGTTTACCATCACCGAACATTTACCATGGGACATGATGGATCTGAAAAAATTTCTCTCTGATTTTCCGATTTTCAGCGAGCAGCAATAAGGCACCAAGATATACAGGTTGCCGCAGTTGAATTCAGAAGTCTAACTGGCATGATTCCTGAATTCACTCGGAGTATGGCCTGTATATTTTTTAAAAATACGGTTAAAATATTTGGATGAGCTGAATCCGGTGGATCTGGCGATAAATTCTACGGAATAATTGCTAGCGCAAAGCATATGTTTGGCAGTGTCGATGCGGAGCCATAAAATGTAGTTGATGATAGACGTCCCGGTTTGTTTTTTAAAGCACCGGCTAAGATGTGTCGGGCTGACGTTGACGATGTCCGCTATTTGCGCGAGTGTTATTTGCTCGTAAAAATGGTCTCTGATATAGGAGACAACGGTTTCGATGAAATTATCGTTTACTTCTGCCATACAGAAATGATAACAGGTAAGTAAAATGAGACGCATATAATCTACAGAAAGGTTTGTAGGCGTCCCTTTTTTATATTCGGCATACGCACGGGAAAACAACCAGTTCAAAGTAAGATCCTGATCTTTGATATGGATAGGGGCATTAAAATTTTGACGGCCTTCAAAACGGATTCTGATACATATGACTTCTTGGTGTGAAGAAGGGATCAGGGTTTCCTTATGGAACATCCCTGCCGGATATATGATCAGATCATAATAGGATATAGAGTAGGTATCGGCAGACATGGAGATACTCGCTTTCCCGCTTCGGAAAAACATCATTTCGATTACAGAGGGATGGTTGTGTAAATCAAAGCACCAGATATCACTTTTTTCATCAAAAGATTCGCAGTAGGTAATCTCTATCCCGGATGTTCTGACTAAATTTGGAAATTCATCGATGCCTCGAAAACTGTGCGCCATTGTAGCCTTCCCCTTTCCTTTGCTGATTTATTTTTTAGAATCCATTTCCGGCGTATTTTCCGTGCATAACAATTTGTCAGCCAGACAGTTTAACGTCCCGATCAGTATTTTGCGGTCATGCTCGGAACAGGCCAGATATTTTCCGATAAGCAGATTGAGTTCTTCGTCTTGTGCGGATAGGTCTGGATGAAACAAGCTCTCACCGGAAAAGCCAAGCCGGCTTTTTAACGTGGTCAGAACTTCGTAAGACGGATTGATTTTTCCTTTTTCAATATTTGCAATATGACGGGCCGATACCCCGGTCTGTTCTGCCAATTCCTCTTGTGTTAATTTACAATCTTTTCGGCTTTTCCGGATAAAAGTCCCGAGATATTGCAACATGTCTTTCGGCATAATCGTTCACCTCTTATACATTTTATCGTGCCGGAAAAGGATTTTACATTCCCTTGTGATTCTGATGAAACTAGAAGAATACTTCCGGTACTAAGAGATAATTATCTGTAATTTGAACGTATTTTAATTATTGTGGTCTGTGTTGAAAGCTAAAAATCTGTATGTTATTGTTATAATGTTGAAAAAATCTAAAGGGGAAAGGCATGGAAAATATGAAAGCGATAGGAATCGATATCGGAACGACTACCATCAGCGGTGTAGTCCTGGATGTGGCGAAAAGGCAGGTGCTGGAATCCAGGACGGTGCGGAATGGAAGTTTCATAAAAACGGAGCATGAATGGGAACGGATCCAGGATGTGGATGTGATTCTTGACAAAGCGGTAGGCCTTGTAAAGGAGCTTCTGGCATGCTGCCCGGAAGCAGGCGCGGTCGGCCTGATCGGACAGATGCATGGAATCATATATCTGGATCGGATCGGAACGGAAGACATGTAAGTCCTCTTTATACCTGGCAGGACGGGAGAGGAAACATTTTATCAGACGGATGCAGGAGCCTGACAAAACAAGTGAGGGATAAAACAGGGATATCTGCCGCTTCGGGTTATGGTTTGATCACTCATCTCTATAATTTGAGAAACGGATTGGTTCCAAGAGACGCGGTTTCTTTGTGCACAGTTGCGGACTATCTGGGAATGGTTCTGACAGGCAGGAAATATCCTCTGGTGCATGTGAGCAACGCGGCCAGTCTGGGTTTTTTTGACGTCCGAAAAGGAGCATTTCATATAGAAGCTATGAAAGAAATGGAGATAGAGCTGTCTATTCTTCCTGAGATAACGGAGGAACATGCGGAGTTGGGCAGATACCGGGGAATTCCCG
The DNA here is from genome assembly GCF_057604405.1 of Hominiventricola sp. Taxonomy (NCBI): domain Bacteria; kingdom Bacillati; phylum Bacillota; class Clostridia; order Lachnospirales; family Lachnospiraceae; genus Hominiventricola; species Hominiventricola sp. The sequence continues at coordinate 146,349 of NZ_DBLYVB010000005.1, read as the reverse complement.
TTACGGCGGCGCTGGGGGATAATCAGGTAAGTTTTCTGGGTTCCGTGGGAATACATAAGAATATACTTTTGCTGAACATGGGTACCGGGGGCCAGATCTCGGCGCTTTCAGACCGGTATTTTGAAACGCCGGGGATAGAGGCGCGTCCTTTTGTGAAAGGGAAGTAGCTGCTTGCAGGAGCTTCTCTGTGCGGCGGTCGGGCTTATGCAGTACTGGAACATTTTTTCAGAAACTTATATAAAAGCGGCGGGCATGGAAGAAACCTCCCAATATGCTGTGATGGCAGAACTGGCGGAGAGAGGAATGAAAGACACGGACCGTCTGAAAGTCTGCACTGCTTTTAACGGAACGAGGGTAGAGCCCGGACTTCGCGGAAGTATTACAAACATCGGCGAGGATAATTTTACTCCGGAAGGCCTGACTTTCGGCGTACTGGAAGGAATGGCCCGGGAATTGTATGATATGTATTGTCTGATGCGGGAAGGGACAGATCTGAAGGCAGAGCGTCTCGTGGCGTCCGGCAACGGACTGCGGATGAATCCGGTACTTCAGAAGATCTGCGGCAGCATATTCGGGGCGGAGCTTATTCTGGCGGATTTTAAAGAGGAAGCGGCCTGCGGCGCAGCTGTCAGCGGAACTATGTACAAAGGGATATTTTTGTTTGGTGCTGTCAGCTCTAAAAAACGTTATTTACCGACAGCCCCTTTTTTTCTCAACTGTCAAAGATGGGAAACGAATGTCTGGTAAAAGATGGACGTATAGACGACTTGAAAAAAGCAATTGTAGATGAAATATACAGGGAAGAACTGTACGAAGAATATCATTTATCACTGTAATATAACAGATCTGATTTGCAGAAAGAATCAAAACAGATGATGTCAGCGAAAAGGAGAATCTATGGTAAAAAGGGATTTTATGGGTCTATTACTTGCCGGTATATTGTTTCTGACAGGCTGTGCTTCTAAATCACTTACATATAATGCGAATCTTGGATGTGATTTCAGCAAGATGGAATACAGCGAACTTGTTTTCAAAGTATATCATTCCAACACGGAGAATCACAGGTGGGAAAAGATTGCGGAAATGCCGTGCACTCCTCCAGAAAGCCACTCTGCAGATATAAGAGTGGAAGGTGCGCAGGACCGGGTAACGGTTATTCTGGAAGATAATTTCTGCGAAAAGGACGAGTACAGCGCATCTTATTTTACCAATGATGAAATGACTTACGAATTTGCTGTGGAAGGATTTGAGGGAAATCTATCGTTATATCAAATTTTTGAAATAAAGGACAGCAGTGAAGAAAAGTTTTACAGATTATATCCGATAGCGAATGGAGATGGAACTATATTTACGGCGTTGAATTTGAATGAGCCATATGATGTTGACCATGTAAATCTTGATAATTTGCTGGTTACCCTGACTATTGTAAAATAAAATATCCTTGACAACCTCTGAAAACTAGTGTTAAGATAAAGTTCCTAAACCCGGTAAGGGTGTGGATTTTACCAGAGAGATCTGATTTTCGCCACACAGTTGTTTTGCGAAGCAGCTGTATGGCGATTTTTTATGTCTTTTTTCAGAACCATTCGTAGAAGCGATTTTACGAATGGTTCTGAAAAAAGATAGAGAACCATGAATTTCAAGCAAGGAGGATACAACAATGATTGATACTTTTATGAAAGAGAAGCCGGTATTTGGTCTTGTACTTTCTATGTCATTACCCATGGTGCTTTCCATGATGGTAAATGCGCTATATAACATCGTAGACAGTTATTTTGTAGCGAGAATCAGCGAAGATGCCATGACGGCATTATCACTGGTCTATCCGGTGCAGAACCTGATCAGTGCAACGGCCATCGGTTTTGGTGTGGGAATCAATGCGGTCATTGCCTTTTTCCTGGGAGCAGGAGATAAGAAAAAAGCGAACCAGGCGGCCACGATGGGAATGTTCTGGAGTCTGGTGCAGGGACTGACATTATCTATCGTCTGCATCTTGATTATGCCGAAATTTCTGACCTTGTTTACCGATGATACAACAGTTATTGATTATGCTATCCGCTATTCCAGAATTGCTTTTCTCTTTGGAATGATTATTTCCAGTGGTCTTTCCTTTGAGAAAACGTTCCAGGCAGTGGGGCGGATGAAAGTATCCATGCTCAGCATGATGGCTGGATGTATTTCCAATATTGTTCTGGATCCGATTCTGATCTTTGGTCTTGGCCCGTTCCCGGCCATGGGCATTGAAGGGGCAGCACTGGCGACCGGAGCCGGACAGGTGATTACACTTGTAATTTACATTATTATCTATATGGTAAAACCGATTCCGGTAAAGATTTGTATTTCCGGAGTTAGCTTTAAAGGCGGTATCAGCAGAAGACTTTACTCTATCGGCGTTCCGGCTATCCTGAATATGGCGCTGCCGTCCCTGCTGATCTCCGCGCTGAATGGTATTCTGGCAGAGTTCTCTCAGAGCTATGTGTTGGTTTTGGGGGCTTATTACAAACTGCAGACCTTCCTGTATCTGACAAGCAGTGGTATCGTGCAGGGAATTCGTCCATTGATTGGATATAATTATGGTGCGCGGGAATATGATCGCGTTCATAGAATATATCGGACAGCCCTTGGTATGTCATTGGTTGTTATGATTGTGGGAACGGTTCTCTGCCTCTCCATTCCGGGAAGCCTTATAGGAATCTTTACCAGCTCAGCAGAGACTGTAGTGATTGGAAAGACAGCACTTCGGATTATCAGCGGCGGATTTATTATTTCTGCGGTATCTGTCACTTCCTGCGGTGCACTGGAAGGACTGAACATGGGCTTTCCTTCACTGCTGATTTCCATGCTCCGCTACATTCTCATTATTATCCCAGCGGCATTTTTGTTAAGCCGGATACTGGGAGCGAATGGCGTATGGCATGCCTTTTGGGTGACCGAGTGGATTACTGCAGGTGTGGCATGGCTGATTTATAGAAAGAAAACATCCTGGGAAAAATAAAAAAGCCTGGCATCGATTGTCTCGTTCAAAGGGACGGTTGGTGCCAGGCTTTTTTAATGCTTTATTTAAAAAGCTCCTCTTTTCTTGCTAAAATTGCCTCACATGCAGCGCATGCCGGGCAGTCACAGTATTTTGCGCCTGCGGCTTTGATCTCTTTGCCGTGAGCAGCCACATTCTTTGCCATCTCAGCTCCGAATATTTTTGCACCCATATCGGATTCTGCAAAGGCGATGAGTCCGTTTATGGGCATGATATCTGCTTCCAGTTCTGCCACGTATGCTTTGGTCGCTTCTGCCTCTTTGTCAGTGCCGGCAGCTGCCAGCCAGTTGTTTGCAGCTTCTTTTAATTCTGCACAGCAGCTGTGGGCTGCGGTCAGTTCTTTGGTCTTCTCAGTTACAAATGCAAGTGTCTCTTTGGTCATGATAAAGTCCCCTTTCTAAATAGATATATTTATTGTAACACATAAGAAAAACATGTAAATCATGAGAAAATTCCAAAAATAATCCGGAAAACCGCTGTGAAATGAATGGAATTAAATTTTATGGTGAAAAATCCTAATCCAATATCAGGAAAATACTTCAAAATTGTGCGCGAATGAATGAAGAAAATGCGAAAATTTATAAAATAGAGAAAAAATATGACATAAAATTTTCTGTTTACAAATAATCTGACGATTCCATAAAAATTTCTTGTTTACATCTTAAAAAAATGGGTGTAAACTTTTAGAAAACTTGCAGGTTACATGAAATGTCAACGATTCAAGAAAGAAAGGTACAGCTTATGAACGAACAGAGAAATCAGGAATGTCCCAGACCGGGAATGTATGACCCGAGCTTTGAACATGACAACTGCGGTATCGGCGCTGTCGTAAATATTAAAGGCGTCAAATCGCACAAGACGGTAGAAGATGCACTGAGCATTGTAGAGAATCTGGAACACCGCGCCGGCAAGGATGCGGAAGGCAAGACCGGAGACGGTGTTGGTATCATGGTTCAGATTTCCCATAAATTTTTCTCTAAAGAGTGTGCGAAGCTTGGTATTGAGCTTGGAGGGGAGAGAGAATACGGTATCGGAATGTTTTTCCTTCCCCAGGATGAGCTGAAGCGCAACCAGGCGAAGAAAATGTTCGAGATCATCGTAGAGAAGGAAGGCATGAACTTCCTTGGATGGAGAGAGGTAACCACCAATCCGAAGGTACTGGGAAGTAAAGCACTGGAGAAGATGCCGAGTATTATGCAGGCATTTATTCAGAAACCGGAGGATGTGGAAAAAGGACTGGATTTCGACCGGAAGCTTTACATCGCAAGACGTGTGTTCGAACAGTCCATCGAGGACACTTATGTGGTATCCTGTTCCAGCCGTACCCTGATTTATAAAGGTATGTTTCTGGTAGGACAGCTTCGTTCCTTCTTCCTGGATCTGCAGAGTCAGGACTACGAGAGTGCCATCGCACTGGTTCACTCCCGTTTCTCGACGAACACCATGCCCAGCTGGGAGCGTGCACATCCCTACCGTTTCCTGGTACATAACGGTGAGATCAATACGATCAAAGGTAATGCCGACAAGATGCTGGCCCGCGAGGAGACGGTAGAGTCCGAGCATCTGAAGGGAGAATTCCATAAGATTCTTCCGGTTATCAGTGCATCTGGTTCCGACTCCGCCATGCTGGACAACACACTGGAATTCCTGGTGATGAGCGGTATGGATCTGGCGCTGGCAGTGATGATCCTTATTCCGGAGCCGTGGCTTAACAACCGCACGATGTCCCAGAAGAAGAAAGATTTCTATCAGTACTATGCGACCATGATGGAGCCGTGGGATGGACCGGCATCAATCCTTTTCACCGACGGAGATGTGATGGGAGCAGTTCTGGACCGTAACGGACTTCGTCCTTCCAGATACTATGTAACCACGGATGATCAGCTGATCCTTTCTTCCGAGGTTGGTGTGCTGGATATTGATCCTTCCAGAATTGTGGAAAAAGAAAGACTTCATCCAGGTAAAATGCTGCTGGTAGATACCAAACAGGGACGGATTATCGATGACGATGAACTGAAAGAATCCTATGCAAACCGTCAGCCCTATGGCGAGTGGCTGGATCACAATCTGGTCAATCTGTCTGAGCTGAAGATTCCGAACCAGAGAGTGGAAGAGTATGCACCGGAAGAACGGGCAAAACTACAGAAGGCATTCGGCTATAATTATGAAGACGTGAGAAATTCCATCATGAGTATGGCTGCCAACGGAAGCGAGGCAACTTCTGCCATGGGTATTGACGTACCGCTGGCTGTTTTATCAGAGCATCATCAGCCGCTGTTTAATTATTTCAAACAGCTGTTTGCACAGGTTACTAACCCGCCTATTGATGCCATCCGTGAGAAGATCGTAACTTCTACCACGATTTATGTTGGAAAGGCCGGCAACCTTCTGGAAGCAAAACAGGAGAACTGCTGCGTTATGAGGATTAACAATCCGATTCTGACAGAGACCGATCTTCTGAAGATTAAAAATATGAAGGAGCCGGGATTCAAAGTAGAGGTGCTCCCGATTACTTATTATAAGAATACCAGCCTGGAGAAGGCCATTGACCGTCTGTTTGTAGAAGCAGACCGTGCTTACCGTGATGGTGTCAACATCCTGATTCTGTCTGACCGTGGCGTGGATGAGAACCATGTGGCAATCCCGTCTCTTTTGGCAGTATCCGCACTGCAGCAGCATCTGGTACGGACGAAGAAGAGAACTTCTGTTTCTATTATTCTGGAGTCCGGTGAGCCGAGAGAAGTACATCATTTTGCTACGCTCCTTGGCTATGGCGCCTGTGCAGTGAACCCTTATCTGGCACATGAGAGTATCCATGAGCTGATTGATAAGAAGATTCTGAATAAGGATTATTATGCGGCAGTGGCTGACTATGATCAGGCAGTTATTAATGGCATTGTAAAGATTGCTTCCAAGATGGGCATTTCCACCATCCAGTCTTACCTGGGTTCCAAGATTTTTGAGGCAATCGGCATTAATAAAGAAGTCGTTGATAAATATTTTACCAATACCGTCAGCAGAATCGGCGGTATCGGCCTAAAAGAGATTGGTGAGCAGGTAGAACTCATGCATTCTTCTGCTTTCGATCCGCTGGGACTGACCACCAGTCTGGCACTGAACAGTCTGGGACTTCACAAAGAAAGAAGTGCAGGAGAGGAACATCTCTACAATCCGAGAACCATTTCTCTCTTACAGCAGTCCACAAGAGAAGGCAATTATCAGCTGTTTAAACAGTACACTTCTCTGGTAGATGGTGAAAATAACCATGGACAGTTGAGAACACTACTGGATTTCAAATATCCGAAGAAAGGCATTCCGCTGGATGAGGTGGAAAGCGTGGATTCCATTGTGACCCGCTTCAAGACCGGTGCCATGTCCTATGGTTCCATTTCCCAGGAAGCCCATGAGTGTCTGGCTATTGCCATGAACCAGTTACATGGTAAATCCAATACCGGTGAGGGTGGTGAAAGTATTGAGCGACTGACTATCGGACCGGATGGACTGAATAAATGCTCTGCCATTAAACAGGTGGCAAGCGGACGTTTTGGCGTGACCTCCAGATATCTGGTCAGTGCCCAGGAGATTCAGATCAAGATGGCACAGGGCGCAAAACCTGGCGAGGGTGGTCATCTGCCAGGAGGAAAAGTATACCCGTGGATTGCAAAGACCCGTCTTTCTACTCCAGGTGTAAGTTTGATTTCCCCACCGCCTCATCATGATATTTACTCCATTGAGGACCTGGCACAGTTGATCTATGACCTGAAAAATGCGAACCCGGCAGCCAGAATTTCTGTGAAACTGGTATCCGAGGCAGGTGTTGGTACCGTCGCAGCCGGTGTTGCCAAAGCAGGCGCACAGGTCATTCTCATATCAGGTTATGATGGAGGTACCGGAGCAGCTCCGGCAAGTTCCATCCACAATGCAGGACTTCCATGGGAGCTTGGTCTTACCGAGACCCATCAGACTCTGATTATGAACGGTCTGAGAAATAAAGTCCGTATTGAGACAGACGGCAAGCTTATGAGTGGCCGTGACGTGGCAATTGCTGCCATGCTGGGTGCCGAGGAGTATGGATTTGCAACGGCTCCGCTGGTAACTATGGGATGCGTGATGATGCGTGTCTGCAATCTGGATACCTGCCCGGTGGGCGTAGCTACCCAGAATCCGGAACTGAGAAAACGGTTCCGCGGCAAACCGGAGTATGTGGTTAACTTCATGAGATTCATCGCAGAAGAGCTGCGTGAATATATGGCAAAACTTGGCATCCGCACGATCGATGAGCTGGTAGGACGTTCCGATATGCTCTGCGTCAAAGAGGGCAGAACCGGAAGACAGGCTACCATTGATTTTACGAAGATTCTGGATAATCCCTATGCCGGAAAAGGTCAGAAAGTTATTTTCGATCCGAAGCATGTTTACAACTTCGAGTTGGAAAAGACACTGGATGAGAAGGTGCTCATGAAAGAATTCAAGTCTGCCCTGGCAACCGGACAGAAGAGAAGTATTGAGCTGGATGTGAGAAATACCAACCGTGCATTCGGTACCATGTTCGGTTCTGAGATCACCAAACGTTATCCGGAAGGGCTGCCGGAAGATACCTTTACCGTAAAATGTACCGGTGCAGGCGGACAGAGTTTCGGTGCCTTCATTCCGAAAGGACTGACGCTGGAGCTGGTTGGAGATTCCAATGACTACTTTGGAAAGGGACTTTCCGGTGGAAAACTGATTGTTTATCCGCCGAAGGGTGTGAACTTCAAAGAGGACGAAAATATCATTATCGGTAACGTAGCCCTTTACGGAGCTACCAGCGGTGAAGCTTACATCAACGGTGTGGCAGGAGAACGTTTCTGCGTCAGAAATTCCGGTGCACGTACCGTTGTAGAGGGAACCGGAGATCATGGCTGTGAGTACATGACCGGTGGCTGTGCAGTCATCCTTGGAAAAGTCGGTAAAAACTTCGCAGCAGGTATGAGCGGCGGTATTGCTTATGTACTGGACGAAGACAGAGACCTCTATATGAAAGTCAACAAAGCGATGGTAACGCTGGAAGAAGTTACTAACAAATATGATGTGCAGGAACTGAAAGACATGATTCAGGAGCATGTCGCTTACACCAATTCCGAAAGAGGAAAACAGATCCTTGATAACTTTGAGCAGTATCTGCCGAAATTTAAAAAGATCATCCCGAATGATTACAAGAAGATGCTCAGCATGATTGTCCAGATGGAAGAAAAAGGCATGAACACGGAGCAGGCGCAGATCGAAGCATTTTATGCTATCAAGAGAGGATAGGAGGTACGAACGGAAATGGGAAAACCAACAGGCTTTTTGGATTATGAACGTAAAAATGCAAAGGCAGAAGCGCCTTTGGAGAGAATTAAACATTTCAACGAGTTCCACACACCCCTGTCCAGAGAAGAACAGGAGAAACAGGGAGCCAGATGTATGGCATGCGGCGTGCCCTTCTGCCAGGCAGGACAGATGCTGGGCGGTATGATGTCCGGCTGTCCGCTGCAGAACATGGTGCCGGAGTGGAACGACATGCTCTATATGGGAAACTGGGAGGAGGCGTATTACCGCCTCTCCAAAACCAGCAACTTCCCGGAGTTTACAGGACGTGTATGTCCCGGACTCTGTGAGGCAGCATGTACCTGCAACTTAAACGGAGATCCGGTAGGAAGCAAGGGCAATGAGCTTGCCATTATTGAAAATGCATACAAGAAAGGCTATGCCCATGCAAGACCTCCGAAAGTACGTACAGGTAAGAAAGTAGCTGTCATCGGAAGCGGTCCTTCCGGACTGGCGACTGCAGACCAGTTAAATCACCGCGGACATTCCGTAACTGTTTATGAACGCCGTGACCGTGTGGGAGGGCTTCTGATGTACGGAATCCCGAATATGAAGCTGGAAAAGCACATTGTAGAGCGTAAGATCAAGATTATGAAGGAAGAAGGCGTTACCTTCATCACCAACTGCAATGTAGGGGTGGATGTAAAGCCGGAGCAGCTTTTAAAAGAATATGACCGCGTCGTACTCTGTTGTGGTGCTGCCAATCCCCGTGATATCAAAGCACCTGGAAGAGATGCCAAAGGAATCTATTTTGCAGTGGATTTCCTGACGGCTACCACGAAGAGTCTCCTGGATTCCCACTTTGCGGATAAGAAATATATTCCGGCAGAGGGCAAGAATGTGCTGGTTATTGGCGGTGGAGATACGGGAAATGACTGTGTCGGTACTTCTATCCGCCTGGGCTGCAAATCTGTCACCCAGCTGGAAATGATGCCGAAGCTTCCGGATACGAGAGCGGAAAATAATCCGTGGCCGATCTGGCCCAGAATCTGCAAGACGGATTACGGTCAGCAGGAAGCCATTGCCAAATTCGGACATGATCCTCGAATCTATCAGACCACGGTTCAGGAGTTCATCAAGGACAAGAACGGCAATGTCAAACAGGCAAAGATTGTCAAACTGGAAAGCAAGAAGGACGAGAAGACCGGACGTATGATGATGGTCCCGGTAGAAGGCAGTGAATTTGTACTGGATGTAGAACTGGTACTCATCGCAGCCGGATTCCTTGGAAGTCAGGATTATGTGACCAAAGCCTTCGGAGTCAATGTGGACGGCCGTACCAATGTGGCAACGGAGCCGGGCAAACATGCCACCAACATACCAAATGTCTTTACCGCAGGTGATATGCACATCGGCCAGTCGCTGGTGGTACGTGCCATCCGCGAGGGAAGAGATGTGGCAAAAGAAGTGGATGAATCTCTTATGGGTTATACGAACCTTTAAGCTTTGTGAAAAGTGAATCATTACCAGACACTGAATTTGTGTATTTTGTACAGGGATTCGGTGCCTGGTAATTTTTTTTGCATATTTTCATCAAAAACTATTGACAATTAGTAAAAGGGATGTATCATGTAGATATAAAGTAAAAGCGTTGTACTAATGAGCAGGAGCAAAAGCAGATGCCGAAAACAGGAGTGAATAACAAACTTTTAAAACAAAAAAACCGTGGTCTGCTGTTGAAGCTGATTGCCACCGGAGAATGCAGCTCCCGTATTGAACTGGCACAGAAGACAGGACTTGCCAAGATGACGGTCTCGAACATCGTCAATGAATTTCTGGAGAACGGCATGCTGGAAGAACGGGAAAAGGTACAGACAGAAGGAAAAGGGCGGAATCCCATTCTTCTCAGTATTTCTCCCAGGGCACCGAAACTGATCGGTGTCCATCTGTATCGGGAAGGCTGTAATGTGATTTTATGTGATTTGCAGCTGAATATCCTGAAGCGGATCAACTTTCCGGTAACTGAAGCGAATGCAGGAAATCTGATGGAACAGATTTTGGATGCGATTGGGCAGATTTTTGCGGAAGCAAAGGGCGAACGGATCTGGGGGATCAGCATTGCGGCACTGGGACCTTCGGACATTCTCAGAGGGAAGATTTTGAAGCCTACCAATTTCTTTGGAATTCAGGATCTGGAGCTGAAGAAGGAGATTGAGCTTCGCTATCATATGCCAGTCTACTTTGACAGTGAGAGCAATGGGGCTGCCATTGTGGAAAAATATTATGGAAATGGAAGTGACTGTGAAGATTTCATTTACGTGGTACTGGCGAATGGTGTCGGAAGCGGTCTGGTAGTCGGCGGAAAACTTTATACCAGTACCAATGGCATGACCTGTGAATTTGGACATGTGAGCATTGACTGGAAAGGACGGCTCTGCAACTGTGGAAGCAGGGGATGTCTGGAAACTTATATTTCCAGCAAAGTGCTGGAGGAAAAGCTGCAGAAGCTGACCGGAGAAATGAAAAGCTTCCGGGAATTCTGCCAGGAAATGAATCTGGCTCTGGACAGAAGAGAGAGAGGAGGAACCGCTCTTTCAGAGAAAGAGGAACAGATTGATCTGGTGCTCCGGGAAATGGCGGAATATTTATCCTGCGGCATTACAAATTTTTCCAATGGACTGAATCCGCAGAAAGTAATTATCGGTTATGATGGTTACTGGGTTCCGGACATGTATCTGCGGCTTGCGGAAGAAGCAGCGAATGGACGGCTCCTGACCAGAAGGTATCGGAGAATTCAGGTGATGAAGTCTCATTTTAAGGCGGATGGCACAGTATTTGGCTGTGCAGGCGCACTTTTGACTGCCATTTTTGAAGGAAAACTGTTTGAATAGTGATTTACAAGGTTCGCAATGGACAGAGGTCCACGAAAATATATCATGATAGACCAAAAATAAGAAGGAGGAATTTTATCATGTTGGTAACATTAAAGGAAGTTCTGAAAGTAGCAGAGGAGAAAGAGATTGCCATCGGTGCATTCAACGCACCGAATCTTGAGAGCCTGCAGGCTGTTATGGCAGCTGCGGAGGAGATGGATCTGCCGGTGATCATTCAGTTTGCACCGGTGCATGAGGTACATAACCCGCTGGCACTGATGGGACCGCTGATGGTAGATTTTGCAAAGAAAGCAAAAGTTCCGGTATGTGTACATCTGGATCATGGCGACAGCATTGACCGCGTGAAATTTGCACTGAGCATGGGATTCACTTCTGTTATGTATGACGGATCTACTCTTCCTTATGAGGAGAATGTGGCAAATACCAAACTGGCAGCAGAGCTGGCGCATGCACAGGGCGCTGACATCGAGGCAGAGCTTGGAAGCATGGGCAAAACCGAGTCCGGCGAAGGTGTAGGCAGCGGTGAAGATGATGAGACCAAGATTTACACTGATCCGGTACAGGCAAAAGATTTCGTCGCAAGAACCGGTGTTGACGCACTGGCATGCTCCTTCGGAACTACCCATGGTATTTATCTGAAGAAACCGCGCCTTGACTTCTCTGTTGTAGAGAATGTCCGCAAAGAGACCAACGGCATTCCGGTCGTTATGCACGGCGGCTCCGGAGTCAGCAAAGAAGATTTTCATGCAGCCATTAAGGCAGGTGTTCGTAAGATCAACTACTTTACTTATATGGACCGCGCAGCAGGAATCGCTGTACAGAAGTGGGCAGCAGAGCTCAAAGAAGGAGTTCCGCCATTCTACACCAGCGTAACTGCAGTGGCAAAAGAAGCCATGAAAGAAAATGTAAAAGAAGCAATGCGTACTTTTGCACGTCAGGACTAAGGGTGAAAAAGGGGGATTTATCACAATGAAACGTTCCAGAATCAATCAGGTTATTAAGGATATGGAAGCTCTGGCAAAAGAAAATGGATTTCATCTGCCGCCCTTCTGCAGCTGGACGCCGGAAGAGTGGGATGAAAAAGGTCATGAGTGTGACGAGATTCGTGACAATAAATTAGGATGGGATATTACAGATTATGGCCTTGGCAGATTCGATGAGCTGGGATTTGCACTGGTCACCATCCGTAATGGTAATCTGAAAGACCCGAAATATAAAAAACCATATGCAGAAAAACTGCTGATGCTCTATCCGGGACAGGATTCTCCACTTCATTATCATTGGAGCAAGATGGAAGATATTATCAACCGCGGTGGAAATGATCTCTATATTACCGTATTTAACGGAGCAGAAGGCAACAAAAAACTGGATACAGATGTAACAGTTGTCACAGATGGCGTTAAGAGAACCGTTCCTGCAGGAACCAGAATCAAACTGACTCCGGGCGAGAGCATTACGATCACCCAGTATCTGTACCATGATTTCGTTATGCCGAAAGAGGGCGGCCCGGTTCTGTTGGGTGAGGTTTCCATGTGTAACGATGATGAGAATGATAACTGCTTCTATGAGCAGATGGGACGGTTCCCGGAGATTGAAGAGGATGAGCCGCCTTACCGCTATCTGTGTACCGAATATCCGGCAGCAAAAGACTGATGGAGGATATCTCTATGGAAAAGAAAATCGTAGTGGCCGGACATATCAGTGTGGATATTACACCGGTATTTCAGAGCAGTAAAAAGAAAAGTATTTCCCAGGTATTGTGTCCGGGCAAACTGATCCGTACCGGTGAAGCGGTTGTCTACACAGGAGGTGTCGTGTCAAATACAGGTCTTGCCCTTCATAAGATGGGAGCCAATGTCCGCTTGGCAGGAAAGATCGGAAAAGATGCCCTGGGTGAGATGATGCTGGCCATGATGAAACAGCATGGGACAGAAAAAGACCTCATCATCGATGAAAATGTGGACACTTCCTACACGGTTGTCATTGCACCGCCGGGAATTGACCGGATTTTCCTTCATGGACCGGGGGCCAATGATACCTTCGTGGCAGATGATCTGTCCGATGATCTGATTGACGGAGCGGCACTGGTGCATTTCGGATATCCGCCTCTTATGAGAAAGATGTATGAAAATGACGGAGCAGAGCTGGTAAAACTCTGTAATAAAGTACACGCAAAGGGTGCCGCTATGTCACTGGATCTGGCGGCTGTTGATCCGGAATCTCCGGAGGGACTGGTGGACTGGAGAGAATTCCTTTCCAATGTACTGCCTCATGTGGATTTCTTTGTGCCTAGTATTGAAGAACTGTGCTTTATGCTGGATCGCCCGCGCTATGATGCATGGATGGAACGGGCTGGCGAAGAGGATGTAACAGAGATTCTTGATCTTGAAAAAGATATCCGTCCGCTGGCTGCACAGGCCATGGAGCTGGGCGTGAAAGTACTCATGCTCAAATGTGGAGCCAGAGGCATGTATTATCAGACCGCCGGAGCAGATCTGATCGGAAAAATTCCGGAAGCGGTGGAGCTCAAGGTAGAAGACTGGACGGAAAAATCCGGATTTCAGAAGAGCTTCATTCCGGAAAAAGTGCTTTCCGGCACCGGAGCAGGAGATTCCAGTATTGGATGTTTTCTTTACTCCATGCTGAAAGGTTATCCGGTAGAACGCTGCATTCAGCTGGCGGCGGCCCAGGGGGCATCCTGCGTGGAGGCTGTGGATACTTTAAGCGGACTTCATACCCTTCCGGAGCTGGAAGAGAAGATCGCGGCGGGATGGAAGACCGCAGAATAAAAAAAGCGACAGGAACCGTGTTCATGCGACAAACCGCATGACATGGTTCCTTTTTGTTGTGACAACCGCCATATGGGATATGACAAATGTCATGAAAAAGTTGTTACATTGTACAGGTGTACAAAGACAGGAAATCATTTATGATACAAACATCACAAAACAAAATCATTTTAGGGGAGGAAAACCAAAATGAAAAAGAAAGTTTTTTGTGCACTTCTGTGTACAGCAATGGTAGCATCTTTAACCGCTTGCGGCGGCAGCTCATCTTCTACAGCAGCAGATACTTCTTCTGATACAGCAGCTGAGGAAACCACCGAAGCAGCAGATGATACCGCAGAAGCAGATACTGCTGATGCAGCAGCATCTGAGGGAGGAAAAATCTTCGGTTACACCTGTATGGACGGAACCAACCCGTTCTTCGTAACTCTGGAAGGTGCAATCCGTGAAGTGGTTGAGAGCCACGGTGATCAGCTGATCTCCATGGACCCGGCAAACGATTCCAATACTCAGGTTAACCAGATCGAGGATATGATCTCCAGAGGCGTTGAGGTCATGTTCGTAAACCCGGTTGATGCTGATGGTATCATCCCGGGACTGGATATGCTGAAAGATGCAGGTATCCCGATGTTTGGTTTTGATACTCAGGTTGGTGACATGAGCTACCTTACTTCCTATGCAGGATCTGATAACTACAATGCAGGTTATGTTTGTGGTGAAGACCTGGCTAAGAAAGTTCCGGACGGAGGAGATATCCTTGTACTGGATTCCCCGACCATGCAGTCTGTAACAGACAGAACCAACGGATTCCTGGACGCAATCAAAGAGTCCGGTGTTACCTTTAATGTAGTTGGACAGCAGGATGCTCAGGGTAACCAGCAGGTTGCTAACGAAAAGGCACAGGATTTATTAACTGCACATCCAGATGTAGTTGCTATCTTCGGTGGAAATGACCCGACCGCTCTTGGTGCTTATGCAGCAGCTGACGCAGCTGGCGTAACTCCGCTGATCTACGGCGTTGACGGTTCTCCGGACGTAAAAGCTCTTCTGAAAGATACCATCCTTGAAGGAACTGGTGCCCAGTCCCCGATCACCATTGGTCAGACCATTGCAAACACTGCATATGACTGGTTAGATGGTAAAGAAGTTGAGAAAGAGATTCCGATCGATACTTTCCTGGTAACTGCAGACAATGTAGACCAGTACGGAACTGACGGATGGCAGTAAGTAATTAACAGAACAGAATAACTGGGGGCTTTGCTTCGGGAGCGGAGCAAAGCCTCTTTCTGAGATGAGACAGGTGGTGGCGATTGGTGAGTGAACAGTACTTACTTGAGATGAAAGGAATCTGTAAATCCTTCCCCGGTGTAAAGGCACTGCAGAATGTAGATCTTCAGCTGAAAGCCGGTGAGGTACACGCTCTCCTTGGGGAGAACGGAGCGGGTAAATCCACTTTGATTAAGGTACTGGGTGGAATCTACCATGCAGAAGAGGGAGAAATTATCATTGACGGGCAGAAAGTGAATATTGACGGCGTCGTGGCAGCCCGCCATGCTGGTATATCCATTGTGCACCAGGAGCTGGTGCTGGTTCCCTATATGACAGTTGCGGAGAATATCTTTCTGGGCAGAGAGCCGGGAACCAAGATGAACGTAGACCGCAGAAAGATGGTAGAAGAAGCACAGAAGCTTCTGGATACCTATCAAATGCATATCGACGCAAATATGCTGGTTGAACATCTGACCATTGCACAGCAGCAGATGGTGGAGATTGTGAAAGCAATTTCCTTTAATTCCAAGATTCTGGTTTTGGATGAGCCGACTTCTTCCATTTCCGATAAAGAGGTTGGTTTCCTGTTTAATACTATGAGAAACCTGACAAAAGCAGGTGTAGGTATTATTTACATTTCTCATAAGATGAGTGAGCTGGCTGAGATCTGTGACCGTGTAACGGTTATGCGAGATGGTCAGACCGTAGGAACAAAAGTAGTAAAAGAGACAACAACGGACGATCTGATCGCCCTGATGGTTGGCCGTGAGCTGACTAATTATTACACCCGTGACTATCTGGAGCCGGGAGAAGTGATCTTAAAATGTGAGCATATCTCCGATGGTAAGATGGCCAAAGATGCAAGCTTTGAATTACATAAGGGTGAGATTATCGGTTTTGCAGGTCTGGTAGGTGCCGGACGAAGCGAGGCCATGAAAGCGATTTTCGGACTGGCACCCCATGCAACCGGAGACGTCTATGTGAAGGGACAGAAAGTAAAGATCAAATCCCCCATTGATGCGCTCAAATATGGCATTGCGCTGGTACCTGAGAACCGTAAGGAAGAGGGACTCTACAAAGTACAGAGTGTCCGCTTCAATTCCACCATTGAGGTGCTTGGAAGCTTTATCAGACATCTCCATGTAGATGGTAAGAAAGAAGAAGAAATTACACAGAAATATATTGACATGATGAAGACAAAGACTCCGAGTCAGGATCAGATCATCGGCAACCTGTCCGGTGGTAACCAGCAGAAAGTAATAATTGGCCGCTGGCTTGCTACCAATCCGGAAGTTCTGATTCTGGATGAGCCGACCCGAGGTGTTGACGTCGGTGCAAAAGCAGAGATCTATGCCATCATGAATGAGCTGGTGAAGCAGGGCATGTCAATTATCATGATATCCTCTGAGCTTCCGGAGATCATTAACATGAGCGACCGTATCTATGTCATGAATGAGGGACGTGTAACCGGATGTCTGGATCACGACACCGTTACTCAGGAAAGCATCATGACACTGGCGGCGAAATAGTGTAAGCGAAGGAGGAGAAGACATTATGGCAACCAGATTCAAAAATGGAGTTGTAAAATATTTTAAAGACAATATTGGTATTATCATTGCATTACTGGCAATGTTCATTTTCCTGACCGTATTCCCGACCACGAGAAGCACCTTCCTGACCCCGAAGAACATGTTTAACATTCTTCGTCAGAACGCTTCCAACCTGTTCCTGGCAACCGGTATGACCATGGTTATTATCCTTGGCGGTATCGACCTTTCCGTAGGTTCTGTTATCGCTCTGTCCGGTGTTGTGGCAGCAGGATGCGTGGTAAACTTCGGACTTCCGGAGGCTGTTGGATTTATCGCAGCAATCGCAGTTGGTGCAGCAGTAGGTCTGTTCAATGGTTTCATCATCTGTAAGACCGACATCCCGCCTTTCATTGTAACGCTGGCATCCATGAACATTACAAAGGGTATTGCACTGGTACTGACTGGCGGTGCTCCAATTCGTTGTATGACGGATGCATTCAAATTCCCGGGTGCCGGTTATGTAGGACCGGTTCCGACTCCGGTTATTTTGATGTTTATCATATTTATTCTTGCGGCACTTATGATCAACAAAACCCAGCTGGGACGTCACATCTACGCAGTAGGTGGTAATGTACAGGCAGCAAAGTTTTCAGGAATCAGTGTTCAGAAAGTAAAATTTATTGTATATGCATATACCGGTGTTATGGCTGGTATTGCAGGTGTTGTCATCGCATCCCGTCTGTATTCCGGGCAGCCGACAGCCGGCGACGGAGCTGAGATGGATGCCATTGCATCTGTAGTAGTTGGTGGAACTTCCATGAGTGGTGGTTCCGGACGTATCGGCGGTACTTTAATCGGTGTCCTGATCATCGGTGTTCTGAACAACGGACTGAACCTGATGGGAGTGGATTCCAACTTCCAGTATATCGTAAAAGGTCTTGTAATCCTGCTGGCTGTATACGTAGACTTCCTGCGTAATAAGAAAGCCGGTCGTTAATGACAGAAATATCCATATAATGGAACATAAAAGCAGAGTCCTCTGTACTTTCTGGTACAGAGGCTCTTTTTTTTTCGCCAAATTTATGGAAGGTTTAGAATTTGGGTGTTATAATGAAACACATGAGGGAGGATGGCCAGAGAATGAAAAAATATAGACTGACTGCATGGATCCTGATCTGCATTTTGACGCTGTCAGGATGCGGTATGGTGGGAGATACAAAAAGTGAGCATGAGCCAAAGATCTTTGGTGCTACCTATATGACCCGGAATAATCCGTATTTTGATGTGCTCCATGAAGCCATTGAAGAAGTGGTGGAGGCAAACGGAGATATTCTCATTTCTAGAGATCCCAGCCAGAATCAGGAAAAACAGAATGACCAGATTCAGGAAATGATTGATGAAGGAATCGAAGTTCTGTTTCTGAACCCGGTGGATCTGGAAAAAGTGCGCCCGGCACTGGAAGCCTGTCAGAAAGCAGGAGTAGTGGTGATCGATATTGATACCATGGTAAAGGACATGGAATATGTGACGGCGGCCATTGAGACGGATAATTATCAGGCGGGGGTACTCTGCGCCCAGGACATGATGAAACGGGTAAGTCAGGCGAAGATTGTGGTAATCAACAATCCCATTCAGGCATCCATCAATAACCGTATTAAAGGATTTATGGACACGATGGCAGACAACCCCAATTATGAGATTGTGGCCCAGGCTGTGGGGGCCGGCGAATTCGAGATTTCCGCAGATGCCATGGCGACGATTCTGAAAACCAATGTGGAATTTGATGTGGTGATGGGAGGAAATGATCCGACGGCTCTTGGCGCACTGGCATCCCTGCAGCAGTATCACCGGGAGGATGGAGTGCTGATCTACGGCATTGACGGATCTCCGGATTTCAAATCCATGCTGAAATTAGGTTATGTGACAGGAACCAGTATCCAGAGTCCAAAGACCATCGGAAGAGTAGCCGCAGAGGCGGCGTATCAGTATCTGGATGGAGAGGAAGTGGAACCTTATATCAGTATCGAACCGGAGATGCTGACCAGAGAAAATCTGGGAGATTACGAGATTAACGGCTGGCAATAAGGAGTAACTAGAATTATGAACGATAAAAAAGACCAGTATGTCACGAGTTTTCAGGCGGCCATGCTGATATTGAATATCATTGCAGTAGGACTTATCTGTGGTTTTATTTATGTGACCACGAACCGGATCCTGGCTCATTATGATGCGAGAACTTTTTTGGACAATGTTGTGACCATTCCGGTGAACCCCAGGGAGAATCTCATAGTCTGCATGGGAATGATGCTGGTGCTGGTGGTGACCTTTGCCGTGCGGCAGGTGTGTCAGCAGGAGCATAGCCGGTTGACGGTATGTACTCTGGCGGTGGATGCTTTTGTTTGTGTCAGTCTGGTAGTACAGATGGATTTTAATTATAATGGACTGCTGCTTCTGGTATTTGCCAATGTCATTGCCTATGTCAAGGATGGAAAGGTGAAGATTTTTTTCGTGGCTATGGCCATTGCAGGGTATCTGGTAGCGGACTATGAATTGTTATCCATCTATAAACCTCTTTACAGTGTATCGGATTATATCCGGTATTATCCCTCCAACACCCAGCAGTATCTGTTCAGTATTTATAATGTTATTATTTCATTGAATATTATTCTGTTCATTGTCTATTGTGTCTATGTTATTAATGCGCAGCGAGGCACCATTGAAGAAGTCAATCAGCTCTATCATGAGCTGCAGACGGCCAATGAGCAGCTGAAGGAGTATGCGGATATGTCCGAGCGGATGGCCCAGACAAGAGAGCGGAACCGTCTGGCCAGAGAGATTCATGATACGCTGGGACACACCCTGACCGGTATTACGGCTGGCTTGGATGCCTGCCTTGCCATGATTGATATGGCTCCGGACCAGACGAAGAAACAGCTGGAGATGCTGTCACAGGTCAGCAGGGACGGCATTAAGGAAATCCGGCGTTCTGTGAATGAGCTGCGGCCCGATGCACTGGATCGTTTGAGTCTGGAGGTCGCTATCCGGAAAATGGTCATGGATATGAGTAAAGTATCCGATGTGGAGATTTATTTTGAAACTGAGGAAAAATATCTGAAGTTCGATGAAGATGAAGAAAATGCCATTTACCGGGTGATTCAGGAGAGTATTACCAATGCGGTTCGTCACGGACAGGCGAAAAAGATCTGGATTACCCTGAAGAAAATTGACGGTGAGATTCTGCTGGTTATCAAAGATAATGGAATTGGTTGTGAAAAAGTGAAGAGTGGTTTTGGAACCAAGCATATAAAAGAAAGAATTGAAATGTTAAAAGGAACGGTGTCCTTTGACGGCAGAGATGGATTTACGGTGACTGCCCGGATTCCGATCCGATGGGGGGAGACATATGATTAAAGTATTGATAGCGGATGATCAGGAACTGATCCGGCAGAGTCTGCAGATTGTATTGAACAGTAAGGCTGACATTGAGGTGTGTGATGTGGCGGCAGACGGACAGGAAGTGATCCGCAGTATCCGGAAGGAGAAGCCGGATGTGATTCTTATGGATATCCGGATGCCAAAGATGGACGGGGTACAGTGCACCAAGATCATTAAAGAAAACTATCCGCAGATCAAGATTATTATTCTGACAACCTTTGATGATGATGAGTATGTCTACAACGCATTGAAGTTCGGAGCCAGCGGTTATCTCCTGAAAGGTGTTTCCATGGATGAACTGGAGAATGCCATTAAAACCGTCTACAGTGGCCGGGCGATGATCAATCCGGATATAGCCACCAAGGTGTTTAAACTGTTTTCACAGATGGCACAGGCTGATTATTCCATTACTGTTGGAAATAAAGCGGCAGAAGAGCTGACCAGGACGGAGTGGAAGATTATCGTGCAGGTTGGAAAAGGTGCTTCTAATAAAGAAATCGCAGAGACTCTGGGACTTTCTGATGGCACGGTGAGAAATTATTTAAGCAGTATTCTGAATAAATTAGACTTAAGAGACCGGACACAGCTGGCTATCTGGGCGGTTCAGACCAATGCGGCCAGCAAACTGGCAGAGCTGGAAGAGTAGGAGGCGCGGATGAAAGGACAGAAAAAAGCCTTTGCCTGTCTGGCAGTGCTTGGAACGGCGCTTCTTTTGTGCGGTGCGGCCTGGGCTGGAAGACAGAAGGAGACCATTCTGGAATTCGGGATGATTACTGGAAGTAACTGGGATGTGGCCAATGCCAATAGTTTTGTCATCATTGATCAGGCGATTGAACGGTTCGAGACAGAGCATCCAGGTGTGAAGATTCATTACTACAGTGGTGTCCGGAAGGATGATTATTCCGAGTGGTTCTCCAGAAAACTGCTGGCAGGCAAGGAACCGGATGTGTTCATGGTGCTGGGGACGGATTTTAATCAGTTTTCTTCCATGGGTGTTATGAAGAATCTGGAGCCTCTTATGGAAAAAGATCCGGATTTTGATGAAGAAAAATATTTCAGCAGCTCGCTTCGCTCCGGACAGCATGGAGAGGTACAGTATGCGCTTCCCTATGAGACGGTGCCTACTCTGATGTTTGTAAATAAAACGCTTTTGGCAAAGGAAGGCATTGCCATGCCGAACCCGGACTGGAACTGGGACACGATGTACAGCATCTGCCAGAAAACCACCAAGGATTTAGACGGAGACGGTGTCCTGGATCAGTTTGGCTGCTATAATTTTGGCTGGATGGATGCAGTTTATTCCAATGGTGGAGAAATTTTTGAAGCAGACGGCAAAGAAAGCAATTTCACGGATGAGAAAGTAGTGGAATCTATTCAGTTTGTACGGAGACTAAATGATCTTTATCAGGGACAGAAAGTAACCCAGGAAGATTTCAATGCCGGTAACGTGGTATTTATGCCTCTGACCTTTGCAGAATACCGTACATATAAAACATATCCTTACAAGATCAAGCGTTATGCCAATTTCCAGTGGGACTGTATTACCATGCCGGCTGGCTATCAGGGCGGCAATTTGTCACAGGTAGACAGTCTTCTTATTGGAATCAGCGCTCATACAAAACATGAGCAGCTGGCATGGGAATTTTTAAAGCTTTTGACGTATGATGAGAAAATTCAAACGGAGATTTTCCGAAGTTCCCAGGGTGCATCGGTACTGAAGAAAGTAACAGAGTCTAAAGAGATGGAGAGCATCGTGCAGGAGGATATGGAAGAGAGTGATACGGTTATCAGCGGCAGACTTCTGGGAAGAATTATAGAAGAAGGTCAGATTGAACCGCAGTTTAAACGTTACGAACAGGCTTTGGCTTTGGCGGACAGTGAGATTGGTCAGATTCTGGAAAATGATGAGACCATCGACAGCAGTCTGAAGATTCTGCAGAGAACCGTCAACAGCTATCTTCAGCAGTAAAAGAGAAAGGATAAATATGAACGAAAAGTGGAAGGATTATTATTATAAAGGATTGGCTGTATTTTTGACAGTGGCCATGTGTATTCTTTTCTTCTTTGTAGTGTTTCGGTTAGAGGAGCTGGGACATTATGTGAAGATGGTCGTTAATATTCTGATGCCCTTTATCTATGGAGCAGTAATTGCGTATCTTCTGACTCCGGTATGCAAAGTGATCCAAACCTATCTGGAAGACAAAACGCAGCTGCAGCGCCGTCCGCCGGAAAAAGCAAAGAAACTCAAAAGTCTCTTTAAGGGAATTTCTATTCTGCTGAGTATTCTGCTGTTCTGTCTGATTATCTATGCATTGATCGCCATGCTGGTACCACAGCTGGTCAACAGTGTGATTCTTCTGGTAGATGCCATGCCGGGGTACATTCAGACAGCCAGTATCTGGCTGGAAAAGCTGGTGGAAGATAATCCGGTCATGCTAAGATATGTGGAGCAGTATTCTACGGACATCATGGATTATGTGCAGAATTTTGCGAAAACCAGCCTGCTTCCTAATATTAATAATATCATTACAGGTGTATCGGCAAGCCTTCTGACCATGATCGGTGTGGCAAAAAACCTGATTATTGGTCTTATTGTGGCAGTTTATTTTCTGAACAGCCGGGAACTGTTCTGTTGTCAGGCCCGTCTGATGACCCATGCTATTTTCCGCGACCGGGAAATGACGGAGGAAGAAAAAGCATCCGGAAAAGAACAGAAGGCAGAATGGATTATTCGGGAGACGAACGTACTGAACGAATATCTGGGGGGATTTGTAAAAGGAAAACTTCTGGATTCTCTGATTATCGGTTTGATTTGTATGATCTTCACGGCGGTTGTCAAGATGCCTTATGCGGTGCTGGTCAGCGTGATCATTGGCGTGACGAATATTATTCCCTTCTTTGGACCGTTTATCGGAGCAATTCCAACTGCATTGCTTATTTTAATGGTAAGCCCCATTCAGTGTGTGTATTTTGTGGTATTTATCATTGTGCTCCAACAGTTTGACGGAAATATCCTGGGGCCGAAGATTCTGGGAAATACGACTCAGCTCAGCAGTTTCTGGGTGTTGTTCGCTATTTTGTTGTTCGGCGGTGTCTTTGGCATTGTGGGCATGATTGTCGGAGTACCGATCTTTGGATTTGTCTATCATCTGATCCGGGACTGGATGCATGACCGTCTTGGAATCAGGAAAGCAACAAAAGAATAAAAAATGATAAAAAGGCATGATCGGAAATTCCGGTCATGCCTCTTTTAGACATCTAAAGTGTTACTATGCGTTCTTCTTGTGAGTGTATTTCTCTTCGCAATATTTGCAGCGGTAAATGCCCTTCTTCGGATCGGTCAAAAGGAAGATCTGCTCAAGCTCCTGCTCGATGGAGGTGATGCAGCGTGGGTTCTTGCATTTTACCACGTTGTGAATTTCCTTCGGAAGAGAAAGAGTTTTCTTCTCCACGATCTTATCATTTTTGATAATATTGACGGTGATATTGTGATCAATAAAACCAAGGGCGTCAAGGTCAATTTCGTCAATCGGGCACTCAATCTTGATAATGTCTTTTTTGCCCATTTTGTTGCTCTTTGCATTTTTGATGATGGCAACGGTGCAGTCGAATTTATCGAGTCCCAGGTATTTATAGATTTCCATGCTCTTGCCGGCTTCGATATGGTCCAGTACGAAACCTTCGTGAAGTCCACCAATATTTAACATACTTTTACCTCCAGAAGTGTGAGAATCAGAGCCATACGGACGTAGACGCCATACTGCACCTGACGGAAATAAGCAGCTCTCGGATCTTTGTCCACTTCGACAGCAATCTCATTGACTCTGGGAAGCGGATGCATGACGATCATGTCTTCTTTTGCCAGTTCCATTTTCTGATTGTTCAGGATATAGAAGTCCTTCAGACGTACATAATCCTCTTCGTTGAAGAAGCGTTCTTTCTGCACACGGGTCATGTAGAGCACATCCAGATCCGGCATCACATCTTCCAGACGTTCTACTTCACGATAGGGAATATTGTTGGCTTCCAGAACTTCTTCTTTAATATAACTTGGCATCTTCAGTTCTTCCGGAGAGATGAAGATAAAGTTGACACCCTCATAACGTGCCAGTGCACGTACCAGAGAATGAACGGTGCGGCCGAATTTTAAGTCTCCACACAGACCGATGGTAAAATGATCCAGTCGTCCCTTTAAAGAACGAATTGTTAAAAGATCAGTTAATGTCTGGCTTGGATGCTGATGACCGCCGTCACCTGCGTTGATCACCGGAATGGAAGAAGCAGCGCTGGCTACCATGGGTGCACCTTCTTTTGGATGACGCATGGCACATATATCGGCGAAACAGGAAATCATACGAATGGTATCAGAAACGCTCTCACCTTTGGAAGCGGAGCTGCTTGCTGCAGAAGAAAAACCTAAAACATTACCGCCAAGATTTAACATGGCAGCTTCAAAACTAAGACGGGTACGAGTACTTGGCTCATAGAAAATAGTTGCAAGTTTTTTGCCTTCACAGGCGTGTGCGTACTTTTCCGGATGCAGTTCAATGTCATGGGCAAGATCCAGAAGATGGTCAAGCTCTTCGACACTGAAATCCAGGGGACTCATCAGATGTCTCATAGATACCTCCTAATATGTCGATGTTTTTAAAACTCTCTAACCCAAGAGAATACACCATTCTATATAAAAATGCAAGATCTTTTTTGAAGAAAATTATCCCCCAGGGAGGCTTGTTTGGAATACCTGCAGACGATATACTGGTCTGAAGAGTAAAAAGGGAGATATAGAGTAACATGAGTCAGACATTGGAAGAAATCCGCCAGTACTGGAACAGTCGGGCGGAAGGATATACATTGAGCAACCGGGAGGAGCTGGAGGATACATCTCATCTGGCAGTCTGGAAAGAACGGATTCAGAAGGCGCTGGAGGGGCATCCCTGCCATTCTGTGCTGGATGTGGGATGCGGACCAGGATTTTTCTCGATTCTGCTGGCAAAGATGGGGTATGAAGTAACGGCCATTGATTATACAGAAAATATGCTTGGAGAGGCGAGAAAGAATGCTGCGGACTTTGGGGTGAATGTAACATTTCTCCGGATGGATGCCCAGAATCTGGATTTTGAAGATGAGCGCTTTGATCTGGTCATCAGCCGGAATGTATTGTGGAATTTGGAAGCACCGGAGCAGGCCTACAGGGAATGGATGAGGGTACTGAAAAAAGATGGTACACTCATGAATTTTGACGGAAATTTCTATTATTATGTAACAGATGAGGAATACGGCGACCGTACCCGTTGGGAGCATAAACATATGCAGGGAGTCAGCGCCAATCCCATTGACCGGATCGGTGAGCAATTACCGTTGGCGAGAAAATTCCGACCGGAATGGGATATGAGCGTGCTCAAAGCACTGGAACCGAAGAAACTCGTATCAGAGGTGACCAACGACAAAATCCTGCAGGACGGACATCGCCTGGTATTGAATTTTTTTGTGACAGCTGTCAAATAACGAATATGAATATGGATATAACAAAGTGACAGTTGCGTGAGTCTTCCTGCTCATGCTACAATAATCGGCAGCGAAAAAACGAACAGAAAGGAAAGAGCAGAGTATGAGAGGACTTTATTCATCAAAGACAAAAATCCGTCATCAGATTTTTACGGAGATTGCCCGCATGGCTTATGAAGGTGGTGATTGTAGTAAACTGGAAGAACTTCCCTATAAAATAGTACCCGGAGAGGTAGCATCTTACAGAGAGAGCATTTTTCTGGAGAGAGCTGTCGTGGGAGAACGTCTTCGTGTGGCGATGGGACTTTCCCTTCGGAAGATTTCTGAGCATTCTCTGATTTCCCAGGGAGTGGAGGCCAGTGTTGTAGAGGAAAAATATTATGAACCGCCTCTTATTAACATTATCAAATTCGCCTGCCATTCCTGCCCGGAGAACCGTGTGATCGTAACGGAAGGATGTCAGGGATGTCTGGAGCATCCTTGTAAGGAAGTCTGTCCCAAGGGGGCCATCTCAATGGTAAATGGCAAGTCCCATATTGATCCGGAAAAATGTATCAAGTGTGGAAGATGTGTGGATGCCTGTCCCTATAATGCGATCATCCATCAGGAACGCCCCTGTGCCAAAGCCTGCGGTATGAATGCGATCCACTCCGATGAGCACGGAAGAGCAGAAATCGATCAGGATAAGTGCGTTTCCTGTGGTATGTGTCTGGTAAGCTGTCCCTTCAGTGCAATTGTGGACAAGGGCCAGATTTTCCAGACCATTCTGGCAATCAAGAGTGAGACGCCGGTATATGCCATCGTGGCACCGGCTGTGGCAGGTCAGTTTGGTCCGGATATGAAGCCGGAGAAAATCCGTCCAGCCTTCCAGGCGCTGGGCTTCAAGGATGTGGTAGAGGTAGCGGTAGGCGCGGATCTTTGTACCATTGAAGAGGCAAAGGATTTTATGGAGGAAGTACCGGAGAAACTGCCGTTTATGGGAACGTCCTGCTGTCCGGCATGGTCTGTGATGGCGAAAAAGCTGTTCCCGGAATATGCGAACTGTATTTCCATGGCATTGACACCTATGGTACTGACAGCCCGCATGATCAAACAGAAGGAACCGGACTGCAAGGTAGTCTTTGTGGGACCCTGTGCGGCAAAGAAGCTGGAAGCAAGCCGAAGAACTGTCCGCAGCTATGTGGATTTTGTTCTGACTTTTGAGGAATTACAGGGCATGTTTGATGCAAAGAATGTGAATTTTAAAGAATTGCCGGACGGAGAACCCCTTATGCAGGCAAGTGCTGACGGACGCGGATTCGCAGCCAGTGGCGGTGTGGCAGCGGCAGTTGTCAAAGCGGTGAAACGGATGGATCCGGATCGTGAAGTGAAGGTGGTCAGTGCAGAAGGCCTGGCAAACTGCAAGAAGATGATGCAGCTTGCAAAAGCCGGAAAATATAATGGATATCTGCTGGAGGGAATGGCTTGTCCGGGCGGCTGTATTGCCGGAGCAGGAACGATCCAGCCCATTAAGAAGACCAATGCTTCTCTGGAACTTATGAAGAAGCAGGCAGCATTTACAGATTGCATGGATACAGCATATGAGAATCTTCTTCCGCAGCTGGAAGAATTATAAGAGAACAATAAAAAAGCCGGAGCACGTTAAATGCTCCGGCTTTCTCTCACATAACTGTATGCAGGTGTGAGCTCTTACACAGTATGGGAAGTGAGGGAGATGCCTCCTTTTGCCAGGGTTTTCTTCAGAATGATGTATACTACCATCGCCCCCGCTACGGAAAGGATATCTTTCGGCAGATAAGGTACGGATACCAGTAAAAATGAGGGGATAAAGTCCATCTGTGCGATGATGGAATAATGAAAAGCTCCCAGCACATGACAGATCATAAGTCCTGCCAGACCGAGAATGCCGCCGGTCACATGGTTTTTCATTTCTCCACCCATGCCGCAGAAGAATGCCTGGAATAAGAATCCATACAGGAAACCTCCGGTGTAACCGAACAGTTTGCCGATGCCTGCGGTCATGCCGGTAAAGACCGGAACTCCGATGAAACCGAGAATCAGATATAACAGGACACAGAGGGTACCGCGTCTGCGTCCCAGGCTGAAGCCGCACAATGCAACTGCAAAAGTCTGAAGCGTGATCGGAACGCCGGAAGGCATGGGAATCTGAAGAATGGAGAGAACTGCGAGGACCGCAGTGAACATACCCACCATGGCGATGGTCTGAGTGGAAGTGTTTGAATTTTTCATAACAGTCAACCTCTTTTCGTAAATTAATAACTATTATATCGAGGCGGTTAACTGTAGTCAATAAAAAACTCTGCGGAATCCTTGTCCGGATTCCACAGAGTCGTAAATTATCGGGAAATCAATTTGATTCGTTCAAAACTTTCATCACTGATGACATGCTCCATACGGCAGGCATCTTTTTTTGCGGTTTCTTCACTGACCCCAATGGATACGAGAAACTGCTGAATGACCAGATGCTTTTCATATATTTTCAAAGCAATGGAAAGACCTGCGCCGGTTAATACCAGATTACCATGATCGTCCAGTGCAACGAATCCATTTTCGCGGAGACGTTTCATGGCAACACTGATGCTTGGCTTACTGTAACCAAGATAGTTGGCTACATCAATGGAACGGACATTTCCCAACTCCTTAGAGAGTACCAGAATGGCTTCCAGGTAATCCTCAGGAGATTCCTGCATTTTCATAGTTCGCTTTTCCCCCTTCACTTCCCGAATCCAAGGAAAAAGTTCCTTTAGACATGGTATTTTATATCCATAGCATACCACATGAGGAGGTGGATTGCAATTGAAAAACAGGAAGGAACATCGTATAATGTTAACTATTCAGAGTAAATCGTTACGAGTAATGACGCAGGATGAGGAGACGATATGAAAGAAGAAAGAAGTCAGGAGCTTGCAGAAAAGGCGGTAAAACTGGCGGATCTGTGGATTCGAAAACGGCTGCCCTGGCTTGGAGGTGCTCTGATGGTGCCGGTAAATGAATGGCTGGAAAGTGACGTATCTGGGACAGATGGACTACGGATTTTCTGGAACCCGGATGAAGTCTGTAGATTTTTTGAGGAGAGTACAGCAAAACTGGCCCGCAGATATCTGCATCTTCTGCTTCATGGGTTATATCTTCACCCTCTGCGGGAAGAAAAAGTGGAAGAAGAACTCTGGTGGCTGGCATGTGATCTGATGACGGAATATCGAATTGACAGAATAGATGTACCGGGATTTCTTCGTCCGGTACCAGCCGAGAGGAGCCGCAGCTACCGGAAAATCCAGGAAGCAGGGGCGGAATTGACGGAACAGGGTGTCGCAGAGTGGCTTTTGCATCTTAATAAGGAGCAGATCCGGGAACTGGAGCAGACTTTCCGGTGGGATGACCATAGCTGCTGGAGGAAAGACGATGAACCGGAGCATCATATGGAACGGATTTCGGAGCGGGTGGAAGAGCTGAAGCTCTGTACAGAAGCGGTTCACCGGTGGAGGACAGTCTGGATGCAGGCATCCGTGCAGCGTCAGGAGCATAAGCGGCAGGCAGGCGGCAGCGCCGGAGGACAGAGCCAAATGATCAGACTGAAAGAAGACCGGCAGTATGATTATCGGGAATTTTTGAGAAAATATGCCGTCTGGGGTGAGACTCTCAGCCTTGATACAGACAGTTTTGACTATCTTCCTTATGATTACAGCCGCAGAATGTATGAAAATCTGCTGCTGCTGGAACCTTTGGAATATAAGGAAGTGCGGCGATTACGGGAATTTGTCATTGCTATTGATACGTCCGGATCCTGTTCAGGAAAAGTGGTGCGGCAGTTTCTCACGGAGACATGGGAAATCTTTCGGGAACGGGAAAATTTTTTTGAACACATGAATATCCACATCCTTCAGTGTGACTGCGTGATTCAGGAGCATGTGCGAATCACATGTCAGGAAGAATGGCAGGAGTATGTGAATCATGTGGAAGTGAAAGGACACGGGGACACAGATTTTACTCCGGTATTCCGGCTGGTGGATAAGATGATCCGTGAAAAGGAACTGACAAATCTGAAAGGACTTTTGTATTTTACGGATGGGGATGGGATTTATCCGGATTGGATTCCTTCCTATGAAACAGCGTTCGTATTTTTAAACCAGGAACTGAAAAAGGGAAAGGCGCCGGACTGGGCGGAAGACCTGACCCTTGGATTGGAGATATAGTATGAATATACAGGAAGCCAGAGAGGAGATCATCGAGACTCTGCGGGCATATACAGCCAGGGACGAAGCCGGATGTTTCCGTATTCCGACGGTGCGGCAGCGGCCGCTTCTCATTATGGGACCGCCCGGTATCGGTAAGACGGCTGTGGTGGAGCAGGCAGCCAGAATCTGCGGTGTGGGACTGGTATCCTATGCCATGACCCATCATACCAGGCAGAGTGCGGTCGGTCTGCCTCAGTTGGTCCAGCACAAATATGGAGAAAAAAGCTGTACAGTGACGGAATACACCATGAGTGAGATCGTGGCGTCCATTTATGATTATATGGAAGCAACCGGATTCCGGGAGGGCATTCTTTTCCTGGATGAGATCAATTGTGTGTCGGAGACACTGGCGCCTACCATGCTACAGCTTCTACAGTTTAAGATGTTCGGAACCCATCGGGTGCCGGAGGGCTGGATCATAGTGGCGGCCGGAAATCCGCCGGAATTTAATCACGCAGTGCGGGAATTGGATATGGCGGCACTGGATCGGGTGCGGACGTTGGAAGTAGAGGCAGACGTGCGGATATGGCAGTCCTATGCAGTGGAGAGGGGCATACATCCGGCGGTGCTTTCCTATCTGGAAATGAAGCCGGAACAGTTCTATCAGGTAACGGAGATCCGGAAGAAGAAAGAGTTTGTCACGGCCAGAGGATGGGAAGATCTATCTGCGGTTTTAAAAGAGTATGAACGACAGGGATTGGCAGTAGGAACCTCTTTTATGTCAGAATTTTTAAGCAATCCGGAGGTGGCGGCAGATTTTGATACCTATTACCGGATGGACCGGAAGTTCCAGGGACGGTACAGGCTGCCGGAACTTCTGGACGGAAAACTGCCGGAATCAGAAGAAACAGAACTGATGCAGAATCTGCAGCAGGAAGGAAAAGATGCGGCATGTATGTGTGTGCACCATCTGCTGGCAGCTGTATCAGAGCGGATGACTTCCTATGGAATCCATGTGCGGCAGCAGAAGCGTCTTCAGGAGGTGCTGTCCTACCGGGATCGCTATTTCACGGAACACGGAGAAGGAACCCTGCGGGAATTTTTGGAACAACGGAAGAAAGAACTTCGCGTCCGCAAAGAACATGGTCTCTTAAAGGATCAGGAAGAACGGCTGGAACAATGGGTAGACCGGCAACTTCTGGATGGCATGGATGACAGCTTGCCGGGAAAACATTCCATGGAAGAAGAAAAGAAGGCTGTTTTAGCGGCTATGAACCGGGGAACGGATTTCCTGGTACATGCATTTGGGACAGATCTGGAGCTGTCAGACTGGCTCTGGGGACTGAAACATCACGGGGATTACCGGCTCTTTGGATTCCAGAGACCGGAATATGACCATATTACAGAAGAAAAAGATCTGGAGAAGAAACTTCGGGATCAGTTAAAAGAAATGGAGGAACAATATGAAACTTGTAATCGCATCTGACATTCATGGTTCTGCATACTATTGCAGAAAACTACTGGAGCGTGTGGAGAAGGAACAGCCGGACCGGCTGGTATTTTTGGGAGATATTCTTTACCACGGTCCGAGAAATGATCTTCCGAAAGATTATGCACCGAAGGAAGTTATTGCGATGCTGAATCCTTTGAAGAAGAAAATTCTCTGTGTCCGCGGGAACTGCGATACGGAAGTGGATCAGATGGTACTGGAATTCCCGATTTTGGCGGATTATGGATTTTTATACGAAAAAGGGCGCATGATTTTCCTGACCCACGGACATGTATTCAATGAAAAGAATCTGCCGATGCTGGGAAAAGGAGACATTTTACTTCATGGACATACTCATGTGCCGGTATGCAGAGAGCATGAGACCTATATTTATATGAATCCGGGCTCTGTCTCTATTCCGAAAGAAGAAAGTGCCCACAGTTATATGACTTATGAGGACGGACTGTTCCAGTGGAAGGATCTGGATGGACAGGTATATATGGAATATCGGATCTAAAATATTTATATTTATTCACAAAAAAGCTTGCAATCGTGAATAAATGCATTATAATTAGTCAATGATAAAAGTTTATGATACTTTTTATGAGGAGGAAACTATTATGAAAAAGAAAATCGTAAGCGTAATGCTGACAGCAGCTATGGCAGCTACTCTTCTTGCAGGATGCGGAAGCAGCAGTGCAGCAACTGATACTGCAGCAGATGAGACCACTGAGGCAGCTGATGAGACTGAAGAAGATGCAGAAGCAGCTGAGGATACCGAGGCAGCAGCAGAGGACGCAGCAGAAGTAACGACTGTAGAGCCGGGTGTTCTGACCATGGGTACTAACGCAACATTCCCGCCATATGAGTACAAAGATGGAGATGACATCGTAGGTATCGATGCTGAGATCGCACAGGCAATGGCTGACAAACTTGGCTTGAAGCTTGAGATCGTTGATATGGACTTTGATTCTCTGATCGCTTCTATCCAGTCCGGCAAGATTGACATGAGCCTCGCTGGCATGACGGTAACCGAGGAGAGAAAACAGAACGTAGATTTTACTGATTCTTATGCAACAGGTGTTCAGGTTATCATCGTAAAAGATGATTCTGACATCGCTTCCGTAGATGATCTGCAGGATAAACTGATCGGTGTTCAGCAGGGAACTACCGGACATCTGTACTGCGCTGATGACTTTGGCGAGGATCATGTAAATGCACTTCCGAATGGTGCTACTGCTGTACAGGCACTGCTTCAGGGCAAGGTTGACTGTGTAGTTATCGACCAGGAGCCGGCAAAAGCATTTGTAGAGGCTAACGAGGGACTGAAGATCCTTGATACTGCATACACCACAGAGGATTATGCAGCAGCTGTATCCAAAGACAACCCGGCACTGACTGCAGCACTGAACAAAGCGCTTCAGGAGCTGAAGGATGATGGAACCATTCAGGGAATTCTTGATAAATACATCAAAGCAGAATAAGTTCTGAATCTGAAAAGAACAGAGGCGGAGGTGTTCCGTATTGAACACCTCCGTTTTTCCTGTATAGAAGCCCAAAACATCCGGAAAAAACCGCATGGATATATAAGAAGCAATCTGAGACTTGCTTTTTATATATCCATACTGTAAAATAAATGCATATTTATGCGTAAGAGCAAAGTTTATTTGCACAAAGATACGAAACGAGGGAAATGAAAGGAGCCATAATTATGTGGGAAAGTCTTAAGATGGGATTCTATCAGACATTTATACTGGAAGATAATTACCAGTATTTCGTAAAAGGTCTGGGAACCACGCTGACGGTAACTATTTTTGCATTGATCATCGGTGTGATCATCGGTGTACTGGTGGCAATCATCCGTTCTGCACATGACCAGCAGCCGGAGAAAAAGAAAGGACTGCCGCTTAAAATTCTCAATGGAATTTGTAAAGTGTATCTGACGGTGATCCGTGGAACGCCTATGATGGTACAGCTTCTGATCATGTGGTTTGTAGTGTGGGCAAGCGCCAGATCCACAGACAGCAATATGATGAAATGTGCGATTCTGGCATTTGGAATTAACTCAGGCGCATATGTGGCTGAGATCTTCCGTTCCGGCATCATGTCCATCGACAAAGGGCAGATGGAGGCAGGCCGTTCCGTTGGTCTGACCTATGCAACGACCATGCGTTATATCATTATTCCGCAGGCATTCAAAAATGTACTGCCGGCACTGGGTAATGAGCTGATTACCCTTGTAAAGGAAACATCCGTTGTAACCGTTATCGGTCTTCGCGATCTGACCAAAGGAGCTATGATCGTCCAGGCTAAGACTTATCAGGCGCTGGTTCCCTACGTTGCGATTGCAGCAATCTATCTGGTGATAGTAATGTTCCTGACATGGATCATGGGAAAAATGGAAAGGAGACTGAGACAGAGTGATTTACGTTAAAGGATTATCCAAATCATACGGTGACAATCAGGTTATCAAAAATATTGACATGCATATTGCTCCCGGGGAGAAAGTCGTTATCATCGGACCGTCGGGTTCCGGAAAATCTACCTTCCTGCGCTGCCTGAATCTCCTGGAGCAGCCGACTTCCGGAAGTATCGTATTTGACGGACAGGAGATTACCGATCCGAAGGCAGACATTAATGAGATCCGCCGTCATATGGGAATGGTATTCCAGCATTTTAATTTGTTCAACAACCTGACGGTGCTGGACAATATTACACTGGCTCCTATCAAATTAAAGATCATGACGAAGAAAGAGGCAGAGGCAGAGGCCATGCGTCTTTTAAAACTGGTCAACCTGGAAGAAAAGGCAAATGCTTACCCAGCACAGTTGTCCGGAGGACAGAAACAGCGTATTGCCATTGTACGTTCCCTTGCCATGAAGCCGAAGGTAATGCTCTTTGACGAGCCAACTTCCGCACTGGATCCGGAGATGGTTGGTGAGGTTCTGGATCTGATGAAGAAACTGGCTGACGACGGTATGACCATGGCAGTGGTCACCCATGAGATGGGATTTGCAAGAGAAGTGGCTACCAGAGTAGTATTCATGGATGAAGGCATTATTATGGAAGAAAACAATCCGAAGGATTTCTTTGGTAATCCGCAGAATGAACGACTGAAAAGTTTTCTCGCAAAAGTGTTGTGATTTCTTGCTTTCTATGATAGAATGAATCTGTTTAACACGTAGGAGGTGTGAAAATGGAGATTTTAAGATATATCCTCATGGGGATGTTCGTGTTAGTATGTATCGTAGCTACCGTATTGGTACTGCTTCAGGAGGGCAGATCTCAGGGACTTGGCGCCATCGCTGGTGCAGCAGAGAGTTACTGGGGTAAGAATAAAGGACGTTCCATGGAAGGAAATCTGGAGAAATGGACCAAGATTCTGATGGTTGTATTCTTTGTTCTGGCAGTTATCCTGAATCTGAGTATTTTCTAATATTGAAATGAGAACATGATAAGCACTCCGGCGGACAGGAGTGCTTATTTTCGTATAGGATGAGGAATCATGAAAGAGAGGTGAGATGATGACAGAAGAACAGATGAAAGAGAGAAAGAAGATGCTCTGTGATCTTATGGATAATGACCTTTATGTACCCATGAAGATCAAGGAGCTGGCAATCCTTCTTGACATTCCCAAAGAAAAGCGGTCTGATCTGCAGGAAGTGTTGGATCAGCTCATGCTGGAGGGAAAGGTGGAAGTTTCCCAGAAGGGTAAATACAGTAAAGGCAAAGGAAAGCTTCTGGCAGGTGTATTTACTGCTCATGCCAAGGGCTTTGGATTTGTGACTGTAGAGGGCATGGATGAGGATCTCTTTATTGGAGAGGATAATACCCATGGGGCCATGCATCAGGACACGGTGCAGGTAATGGTGAAGCCGGGCATCAGCGGAAAGCGCCGGGAGGGCGTGGTGACAAAAATTCTGTCCCGAGGCACAGTGAAGCTGGTGGGAATTTATCAGGAGAGCAAGAATTACGGTTTTGTGATTCCTGATAA
Organism: Hominiventricola sp.; assembly: GCF_057604405.1. Lineage (NCBI taxonomy): Bacteria > Bacillati > Bacillota > Clostridia > Lachnospirales > Lachnospiraceae > Hominiventricola > Hominiventricola sp. The sequence goes on along the minus strand of NZ_DBLYVB010000005.1, from coordinate 110,926 downwards.
TGAACGGTTTATCCGGGATATTTTTATTCCGAAAGAAGAGTCAAAAGGTGCCATGAACGGTCATAAAGTAGTGGTGGAACTGACAGATTATGGCACGGAGCGGAAGAACCCGGAAGGAAAAGTGGTGGAGATCTTAGGCCATATCAGTGACCCGGGTACGGATGTCCTCTCTATCGTAAAAGGCTATGACCTGCCTACAGAATTCCCGGAGAAGGTGATGAACCAGGCGGAGAAGGTGCCGGATGCCATCAGTGAGGCGGATATGGCAGGCCGGATGGACTTAAGAAACCTGCAGATGGTGACCATCGACGGTGAAGATGCCAAAGATCTGGACGATGCGGTTTCGCTGACAAGAGAAGGTGAAAATTATGTACTGGGTGTACACATTGCGGATGTAGCCAACTATGTACAGGAGAGAAGTGCTCTTGACCGGGAAGCTTTGAACCGCGGCACCAGTGTCTATCTGGTAGACCGGGTGATTCCTATGCTTCCAAGAAGATTATCCAATGGAATCTGCTCCCTGAATGCAGGAGAAGACCGTCTGGCCATGAGCTGCATCATGACAGTGGATAAAAAAGGAACGGTGATAGATCATGTGATCACGGAATCTGTCATTCATGTAGATCAAAGGATGAGTTACACCGGCGTACAGAAGATCCTGGACGGAGATGAAGCTGCTCTGGCAGAATACGAAGTACTGATTCCCATGATTCGTGATATGAAAGAACTGGCGGATCTCCTGCGTGCAAAGAGAAAGAAGAGAGGTTCCATCGACTTTGATTTTCCAGAGACGAAGGTGATCCTGGATGAGCAGGGCAAACCGGTAGATATCCGCCCCTATGACCGGAATGCAGCAACAAAAATCATCGAGGATTTCATGCTCATTGCCAATGAGACCGTGGCAGAGGATTATTTCTGGCAGGAAGTTCCCTTCCTTTATCGAACCCATGATAATCCGGATCCGGACCGGATGCGGAAACTTGCTACCTTTATCAATAACTTTGGATACAGCATCCGTCTGAAAGATGATGAAGTCCATCCGAAGGAACTGCAGAAACTGCTGGCAAAGCTTGACGGCACACCGGAAGAAGACCTTATCAGCCGGCTGACCTTACGTTCCATGAAGAGGGCAAGATATACGACAGACTGTACCGGACATTTTGGCCTGGCAGCCAAGTATTACTGCCATTTTACTTCGCCTATCCGCCGGTATCCGGATCTTCAGATTCATCGGATCATCAAGGACTGTCTCCGGGGACGGATGAACGAGGAAAAACGGCAGCATTATGAAGCTATTCTGACAGAGGTGGCAAAGCAGTCCAGTGAGCGGGAACGGAAAGCTGATGAAGCGGAGCGGGAGACCATTAAGCTCAAGAAGGTAGAGTATATGAGCCAGCATCTGTGGGAAGTGTACGAAGGGGTTATTTCCGGTGTCACTGCCTGGGGTATTTACGTGGAACTGCCGAATACCGTCGAAGGTCTGGTGCGCGCTGCCTCTTTACAGGGGGATTATTTTGAGTATAATGAAAATGAGTATGCCATGGTCGGAACCCATACCGGAAAAGCTTACAAATTAGGTGAGAAAATCCGAGTGCAGGTCGTGGCAGCAGATAAAATGACCAGAACCATTGACTTTGAACTGGCAGAAGACGAAGAAGAGTGAGGAAGGCATGGCAAAGGATAGTATTAAACTTATTGCAAATAATAAGAAAGCATATCATGACTATTTTATAGAGGAGACTTATGAGGCGGGCATTGCCCTCCATGGAACAGAGGTAAAATCTCTCCGTATGGGAAAATGCAGTATCAAGGAGTCCTTCGTTCGCATCGAGAAGGGTGAAGTCTTTATCTATGGCATGCATGTAAGCCCCTACGAGAAGGGAAATATTTTCAACCGGGATCCGCTGAGAGTGAAAAAACTTCTCCTTCACAAAGGCGAGATTAACAAGCTGGTGGGAAAGATAGCGGAGAAAGGTTTTACATTGGTTCCTTTGAAAGTGTATTTTAAGGGAAGTCTCGTGAAAGTTGAGATCGGTCTTGCCAAAGGTAAGAAACTCTATGATAAGCGTGCGGATATTGCAAAGAAAGATATGCGGCGGGAAGCGGAGAAAGAATTCAAGGTTAGAAACCTGTAATTAGTGCTTTACAAATATCTTAGGGTATGGTAAAGTAATCGAGTATGAGTTTAGCCGTCATTCAGAGCCCGGACAACTCCGACCGACCCTTAATGACAGGCGATTAATAGAACAGGAGGAAATATCATGATTTCAAAGGAAAAGAAACAGGCAATTATCGCTGAGTACGGACGCTGTGAGGGAGACACCGGTTCACCGGAGGTTCAGGTAGCTATCCTGACCGCAAGAATCCAGGAGCTCACTGAGCATCTGAAAGAGAACCAGAAGGATCATCATTCCAGAAGAGGTCTGCTGAAAATGGTTGGACAGAGACGTGGAATGCTTGCATACCTGAAAGAAAAAGATATCGAGAGATATCGTGCTCTGATCGCAAAATTAGGTCTGAGAAAATAATCAACCATCATAGGGCGGAGATTTCTCCGCCCTGTTTTTGAAGATGGGTACTTGCCTGGTAGTGGAAGATAAGTTCCGAGACCACTGAAAAGGACAGAAAAAATGAGACAAGGGTCTGTATTTTTCAGTAGTTTCGGTATCTTCCGCTATGAAACTTATGTAAGAAATGGAAAGGAGATACAAGAGTATGTACAAAAGTTATACCATGGAGCTTGCCGGCAGAACCTTAAGAGTAGATGTGGGCCGCGTGGCAGCTCAGGCAAATGGTGCAGCATTTATGCACTACGGAGACACCGTTGTTCTCTCCACTGCAACTGCATCTGACAAACCGCGTGATGGAATTGATTTCTTCCCGCTGAGTGTTGAGTATGAAGAGAAATTATATTCTGTAGGAAAAATCCCGGGAGGATTCAATAAGAGAGAGGGAAAAGCATCTGAGAATGCCATCCTGACTTCCCGTGTGATTGACCGTCCGATGCGTCCTCTGTTCCCGAAGGATTACAGAAATGACGTTACCCTGAACAATATGGTTATGAGCGTAGATCCGACCTGCCGTCCGGAACTTGTTGCCATGCTTGGTGCTGCAATCGCAACCAGCATTTCTGACATTCCCTTTGCAGGACCCTGTGCCATGACTCAGGTGGGCATGATTGATGGAGAGTTTATCATCAACCCGACCCAGGAGCAGTGGAAGAAAGGCGACCTGAACCTGACCGTTGCTTCTACCCGTGAGAAAGTGATCATGATTGAGGCCGGAGCAAATGAGATTCCGGAAGCAAAAATGATTGAGGCTATTTACAAAGCTCATGAAGTAAACCAGACCATCATCAAATTTATCGATGAGATCGTAGCAGAGGTTGGCAAAGAGAAACATGCTTACACCAGCTGTGCAGTTCCGGAAGAGCTGTTTGCAGCCATCAAAGAGATCATTCCGCAGGAAGAGATGGAGAAGGCTGTATTTACCGATGACAAGCAGACCCGTGAGGAGAATATCCGTGTCCTGACTGAGAAGCTGGAAGAGGCTTTTGCAGAAAATGAGGAGTGGCTTGCTGTTCTTGGTGAAGCGGTATATCAGTATGAGAAGAAGACTGTCCGCAAGATGATCCTGAAAGATCACAAACGTCCGGATGGACGTGAGATCACCCAGATTCGTCCGCTGGCAGCTGAAGTAGATATTATCCCGAGAGTACACGGTTCCGCTATGTTCACCCGTGGACAGACTCAGATCTGTGACGTATGTACACTGGCTCCGCTGTCTGAGCAGCAGAAGCTGGATGGACTGGATGAGCATGAAGTAAGCAAGAGATACATGCATCATTACAACTTCCCGAGCTACTCTGTAGGAGAGACTAAACCCTCCAGAGGACCGGGACGTCGTGAGATCGGTCATGGTGCACTGGCTGAGAGAGCTCTGGTTCCGGTATTGCCGAGTGAGGAAGAGTTCCCTTATACGATCCGCTGTGTATCCGAGACCTTTGAGTCCAACGGTTCCACTTCCATGGCTTCTACCTGTGCATCCTGTATGTCTCTGATGGCAGCAGGTGTGCCGATTAAGAAGATGGTAGCAGGTATTTCCTGCGGTCTGGTAACTGGTGAGACTGACGATGATTTCGTACTTCTGACCGATATCCAGGGTCTGGAAGACTTCTTCGGCGACATGGACTTCAAGGTAACTGGTACGACTGACGGTATCACGGCTATCCAGATGGATATTAAGATCCATGGACTGACCAGACCGATCGTAGAGGGTGCTATTGCAAGATGCCGTGAGGCAAGACTCTTCATCATGGATAACTGCATGAAGCCGTGCATCGCTGAGCCGAGAAAAGAGGTAGGCGAGTACGCTCCGAAGATCATCCAGATGAGCATTGACCCGCAGAAGATCGGTGATGTAGTTGGCCAGAGAGGTAAGACCATCAACGCAATCATTGAGCAGACCGGCGTGAAGATCGATATTACTGATGACGGTTCCGTATCTATCTGCGGTACTGATAAGGCAATGATGGATAAGGCTAAAGAGCTGATTAATATCATTGTAAGCGAGTTCGAAGAGGGACAGGTTTACGTAGGTAAGGTTGTCAGCATCAAAGAGTTTGGTGCATTCCTTGAGTTTGCTCCGGGCAAAGAGGGCATGGTTCATATCTCCAAGATCGCAAAAGAGCGGATCAATCATGTAGAAGATGTTCTGACTCTCGGTGATGTTGTGAAGGTTGTTTGCCTTGGCAAAGACAAGATGGGACGAATCAGCTTCTCTATCAAAGATGTGAAAGAAGATTAAGCAGTTATCTTCTAAAAAATAAGAAATAAAGTGACTCCGCAGATGAGTAACCATCTGCGGAGTCTTTTTTTTCGACATTTCTAAAAACTGGCAAATTTTGACATCCCGTTTGTGTTACTCTGTTTCCACTGAAAAATGTTATCAAAAAACTGTATGGCTGGGAATACATAATGTTAAGATAACAGTTTATCCTAACATAACAGGAATGATACAAAATCAGAAGAGAGGGACAAATATATGGATCATATCATCAGGATGACATTATTGGATACATTTAAAAGGGAGTTAATCAATGAAGAAAAGAGTGATCTGACGATTGAAAAATATATCAGGGATGTAGGTGCATTTTTTCGCACTATGGAAGAGGGGACTGTAGTGACGAAAGAAAAGGTGATTCAGTACAAACGTAAGTTGATGGAGCAATATACACCGTCCAGTGTAAACTCCATGCTTGCATCCATCAACCGTTTCTTTAAAATGATGGAGTGGTACGACTGTACTGTCCGCAGCCTGAAGATCCAAAGGAGTAGTTTCCGGTCAGAAAAACAGGAACTGACCATTGGAGAGTACAAAAAGCTTTTGAAAACAGCAAAAGATCATAAGGATGAGAGAATGTATCTTTTGATCGAAACGCTGGGGGCAACCGGAATCCGGATCAGTGAGCTGCCGTTTATTACAGTGGAAGCTGTGATGCAGAGAAGGGCTACTGTGTCACTGAAAGGAAAGACGAGAATCGTCTTGCTTCCGATGGAACTGAGAAGAAAACTGCGTGCATATGCCGGTCAGAAAAATATCAGTACAGGAAGTCTTTTTGTCACGCGGTCCGGGAGACAGATGGATCGCAGTAATGTGCTGCATGCAATGAAGAAGCTTGCTTTAGAAGCGGGCGTTGCACCTGAGAAAGTCTATCCCCATAATTTCAGACATCTCTTTGCGTGTACGTATTATCAGAAAGAAAAAGACCTGTCCCATCTGGCGGATCTGCTGGGACATTCCAATATTAATACCACACGAATCTACACATGTATCAGTGGGGAAGCACAGGAGGTGAAGCTGAAAAATCTTGGACTGGTCATATAGACAGAAAATAAAAATACCACATAATATCCATTATGCGGTAAAACCTTTATTGACTACATAGAAATTGCTATCATTTGGTTATAACATAGCACATTTTTCTGATAATTACAATATCTATTGCTGTTAAAATTTCGACAAGAAAATGATAGTATGCACTCTTTTTAAAACTGGGCACACAAAGCAGACGAGTCAGCTGTTTAAAGGCTGTTCCGTCTGTTTTGTGTGCTTTTTAGTTCGGAAAATCATGGAAATTCAGGACTTTTTTACACATCCCGATACCTCATAATGGATATTATGCGGTACTGGAATTCGGCTGCTATTGCAATCATGGAGGGTACAACATACTCCAAATAAGAAAAAGGATGGGAGAATGCGGGATGAAAAGGAAAGTGAAAGCATTACTGGCACTGGCACTGACGTTGGCACTTGTCTCCACGACGCTTGGAGACAACTGGCTCTACGTATCCGCAGAGAATGCAGCAGGGGCAGAAGAACAGACTGATGAGCCGGCAGCTACAGCAGAAGAGGAGACAGAAGAGAAGCCAGCAGCACCAGAAGAAGCAGCGCCTGAAGAAACAGTGTCAGAAGAGACAACACCAGTGGAGGAGACAGCTGCAGTCGAAGAAGAGACAGCTCCGGTAGAGTTAGTTCCGGAAGAAAAACAGACAGAAGAACAAAAACCGGAAGCAGCAGAGGCTTCGGCTGAACAGCCGACAGGAGCTCCGACAGAAAGTCCTGCTCCGGCAGATGAACAGAAGCAGCCAGTAGAGGCCCCGGCTGAGCAGCCAGCAGACAACCCTGCCCTGGCAGATGATCAGAAGCAGGCAGCAGAAAGCTCTGCTCCGGCAGATGAACAGAAGCAGGAAGCAGAGACTCCGGCGGCAGCTGCAGCAGCTCCGGCTGAGACGCCTGTAGCAGATGCAGAAGTACCGGGAGTGGATGAAAAAGATACTGAGACAGTGGAGGAAGAAACCGGTCTGACAGAACAGACGATAGAAGCTTCTGTGGATACGGAGGAAAAAGATGTTGTAATTACCCTGACAGGTGAAATGCCGGAAGAAGCAACGGCAAGTGCCTGTCCAGTGGATATTTCCATGGATGGTGTGAATATCATCTCCGCTTATGATATCACCATCTATGATGCAGATGGCCAGGAATTCCAGCCGTCTGAGGAGAAACCGCTTCAGGTTAAGATTGAGGACGACGCAGTACGGAAAGCTCTGGAAGAAAATACAGAACTGGAAGTATATCATCTTGAGGATGCAGAGGCAGAACCCGAGCAGGTACAGGAAGTCAATCTGGAAGCTGCAGCAGTTGAGTTCCAGGCTCCAAGTTTTTCCATCTATGCAGTAGTAACACCAGAACAGCATTTTACACATACGTATCAGTTTGTGGATGAGGATGGAAGTCCAATAGCGGGTATTCAGGAACAGATCTTATCTGCAAATGAGACACTTACAGAACCGAAAAGTCCGACAAAAGATCATGCGGTATTTGAAGGCTGGTATACGGCACAAAATGGCGGAGAGAAATTTAACAAATTCGGGCAGCAAGAGCCGGAATTGAAAGCAAGCGTAACAACAACGTTATATGCACGGTTTACCACGGTGTATTACGTGTACTATAAAGCTGGAAGTCAGGCAGACAGTAAAGTATTGTTTACACAGACATATCATGACGAAGCAGCTACGATAGTTACCGGTGATATTCCATTTACTCCGGAGAGTACGGAAGAGGCCTTAGTTGGATGGACGACTGTAGCAGGAGGGACGGAGCCGGAAACTTCTCTTGTTATAAAGGATGATGATGTAACTCTTTATCCTGTTGTAAAAAAAGCACATTGGCTGAATTATCATTCTATGGGTGGAACATCTGTAGAACCTGTATATGTATTGGCAGGAAATACGACGCAGGATGACCAGGTCCCAGAAAGAAAGGGATATACGTTTGAGGGATGGTATACAGATCAGTCGTATAGTCAGAAGTTTGAATTTGGTAAAATTCTTGATCAGGATCAGGATCTTTATGCAAAATGGAATCCTGCAATGGTAGAGTATACTGTCGCGTATTGGCAGGAGAATGCAGATAATGATGACTATAGTTATGTGGAATTCGAAAAGAAGCAAGGACTGACCGGAACGGAAGCAGGTTATGACAAGGTGGAGAAGTATGATAATTTCGCCCTGGACACTGCAAAAACGGATATAGAGAAAGTTATTATTTCCGCAGATGGAAGCAGTATTAAGAATGTATATTACAAGAGAAATATTTATACGATCAATTTTGTAAAAGAAAGCAGTAATAGACCTACATGTGGAAAAGAAGAGCATACCCATACACATGGATTTTTGGGAATTGGAAGCTGTTATGACAGATCCGGAAATTTGAAGTGTGGAAAAGAAGAGCATAAACATGACGCCAGCTGTTATGCGGGAGGAGCTATTTTAACAATTAGTCAGAAGTATGATTCTGATATTAGTAAATATTGGGAAGAAGATCCTATTAAGGCGTTGTTAGATGAGGGATATGTCTGGAAATCAAGTTTGACAGGAAAATATTATACATTTCTGCAAAAAATGCCAGAAAATAATATTATCATGACACAAACTAAATGGAGTGGACAAAAATACACATGGTATTACTATTTGGAAGCTTTGGATGGAAAGGCACCAAATGGAGAAGAGATAAGAAAAGATGACGGAAAAACGTATTATTTGTATCATGCAACTTCGGTTTATGGAAATAATTTAAGCCTGACATATGATGAAGATTATTTCCCACTTACTGGATTTGAACAAAGAGACAAGAATGTACCTGAATTTAAGTGGAATAAAAGTAAAAAATGTTATGAAGCTTCACTATATTATCTAAGAGAAGCTTATGAAATTGATTTCCATACCAATAATACGAACAGCGATGTGATAAAGAAATCAGAAATTTTATATGAATCTGATTTATCTAATATTGCACCGAAAGGGTATGTGATTGGAGAAACAACAAAAATTTTGAATGGTGTGACCTATTATTTTGATGGATGGTATGACAATCAATATCTTCAGGGCAACGCTTATGTTTTTACTGGCAAAAAGATGCCGGCAAAGAATCTTGCATATTATGCAAAGTGGAGCAGCAGAAAGGTAACGCTTTCTTTTGATAGTGCAGGTGGTACTGAAATTGATAGTCAGACTCTTGATCAGGGAGCAGCAGGAGTAAAACCTGATAATCCTGTCCGAAGTGGATTTAAGTTTGCAGGCTGGGTAAAAGAGGATGGAACACCATTCAGTTTTTCAACTGTGATTATGAGTGATACCACAATTTATGCAAAGTGGATCAGTAACAGCCAGTATACGCTTACTTACGATCCTGGTGCAGGATCTGGTGCTACAGTTACAGATCTGACTGGCTATGTAAATGGTGCAGAAGTGAAACTGAAAGAAGTACCGGAAGGTTTCCAGCCACCTGAGAAGCATTATGGATTTGTCTGCTGGAATACGGTAAAAGATGGAAGTGGAACGGATTATTACCCGGGTGCAGGATATGTTATGCCTGAGGAAGATGTCACATTGTATGCAAAGTGGGCACCAATCCGAAAGACGACACTGAGTTATGATTATACTGGCGGTATGTTTGGTGGCAAAGAAAGATCAGATGCCATTGAAATTGCAATTCCTAATTCAGAATATGAAATTGACGATAGAATCCCGACAAGAGAAGGGTATGAATTCCTTGGTTGGAGTATTACAAAAGAGATTGCGGCAGGAGGAGCCCTCTTGACTAAGGGTGACAAGATCCAGGTAGACACTTTGGCTGAGGAATCCAATGTAATCTATGCACAGTGGAGAAAGCTGAAAGAAGTTACCTTCACAGTAGAAAAATTAGTGGATGGTAATATGGGAGACCACAACCGGGAATTTGAGTTTAAGTACTCTATTATCGACAAAGAGGGTGCTGAAAAAGACAGTGATACATTTAAACTGAAATCGAGCGTTAGTACGGAACTTCCAAAAGTAGCAGAGGGTTACACTATTGTAATTCAGGAAACTTCGGTAATAGGATATACAACAACGATTGATGCCACCGTAGATAATGCTTCTTCGGAGGCAGGAAAATTCAGTTATACGGTAACCAAAGATAGTTCAGATGCTATTAAAGTTACGTATACGAACAGTAAGACAATGGTTACTCCGACTGGAGTTACTACAAACGGGATGACCTCTATTCTGATGCTTCTGGCAGGCCTTGGTATGGCAGTGGTGATGCTGCTCACAGGAAAACGCAGAAAGATCTGATCATAAAGAATGAAGGCTGAGAAAAAGAAATGGACGAAGAAGGCGGCTATGGCAGAGGTCAGGTTATTTCTGACACGCCTGACTGCCATGGTACTTCTGATATGGGTACTGTTCGGACTGATCTTCGGTATCTGTCCCATGAAAAATGAGGATATGATGCCGAGAATCAGTTCCGGTGACCTGCTTCTCTACTATCGATTGCAGCAAAGCTTTGTATCAGGTGACGTAATCGTCTTACAGAAAGACGGAAAACGATATGTGGGAAGAGTGGCAGCTCATGGCGGAGATACCGTAGAGATCACAGAGGATGCACAGCTCTCCGTAAATGGAAGTACTGTGATCGAAAATGATATTTATTATTCCACACCCAGGTATGAGAGCGGAATTGCCTATCCGGTGACATTGGCAGAAAATGAAGTCTTTGTATTATGTGATTACCGGGAAGGTGCAAAGGACAGCCGGTATTTCGGGCCAGTAAGCAAGTCCGAGATCAAAGGGAAAGTGATTACGATTGTCCGGCGGTCCAATCTTTAAGTGGTATATTGCGGGAATAAAGGACGGGGGAGGCGTGACTGGATGAACATAGAAACATAGACCGTCATAGTTCCGTGATATAGACTGTGCCGAGCGTGCAGCCAGATTATATAACAAAGTCAGGGGAGAGAATCCCGGGAAAGAGAGGTTCATATTATGAAATTTAGTAAAATCTCAAAACGATTAGCAGCCTGTTCACTGGCAGGAGTCATGATGGTATCAATGCTTGGAATGACCGCATTTGCAGCGGAGCCTGAATCTGCTACAGGCACAGTGGGAGCAGGTGGAGTATCTTTTACTAAGACTCTGGATATGTCAGAAGCAGTAGGTGCCAGTGTACCGGATATAACATTTTCGTACGAGATTAAGCCGGGGACATATAAGGCTGCTACAGATACTACACCGGAAATTCTGGCTGGAATTGAAGGTGCAGAAATTGGTACTGTAGCATATACCTATGAAGATAAGGCTGCAACAACTATTGATAAGTCTGTATCTGTAAACTTTAATAAAGTAACATGGCCAGCGCCGGGTATTTATAGATACATTATTACTGAGAAGGCGACTTCTGGAAATGACGACATCACCAATGATGAAAATCCTACCAGATATTTAGATGTATATGTAGTAAATGGTGATAAAATCGGCGAATATAGAATTGCTTCTCAGGCATTGAGTACAAGTGATGCAGCACCGACTGGAAAACAGTATAGCAACAAGAGTGCTGGATTTACCAACAAATATAAAACCTATCAGCTTAGTCTTTCCAAAGTAGTAGATGGTACTATGGGTGAAAAGAGAAGAACTTATAACTTTAAAATTAATTTTGAAGGACCGGCAAATGCATCATTTACAATGAAGAATGATAAAAATGAAGATGTAAAAGTCGTTCTTGATGGTGATGGCAAAGGAAGTGTAGATATAGCACTGACAAATGGCAGCACAAAGGACATCAAAGGTATTCCGTCTACTGTTAAATATACTGTAGTTGAGAATATCAGTAAGAATGATGGATATACAGTCAGCTATACTGTAGGCGGTACAGATGCAACCAGTGCTACTTATGCAACATCTACTGAGAAGACAATGGGTAAGGGTGATAATGCAGTTGTATGTACTAACCTGAAGAACGCAGTTACCCCGACCGGTATTGCCATGACCGTAGCTCCGTACATTCTGATGGTAGCAGTTGCTGGTATCTTTGCAGTTCTGTTCCTTCGCAAAAGACACGAAGAAGCTTAATCAGTGAAGTAAAAGCTTCCCCCGGAGACAGCTTTTTCATGAATGAAGGCGCTCTCCGGGAAACAAAGAAGTTTTCAAAAGGAGGAACCCGTCATGGAGATTGCTGGCACATTAGCCAGGCTGGGAAATCGAATATTGAGCATGATTGCAGCAATTATGATTCTGCTCATGCTGCTCTATGGCGGATACTCCCTCTGGGATACGGTGATGGTGTACCGGGGAGCGCTCCTCTCCAGTGACCTTCTGCAGTTCAAACCAGCGGAGGATGCGGTGGAAAGTCCGACGCTTCTGGAGCTGCAGGCTATCAATCCGGATGTACAGGGCTGGCTTACCATAGATGATACACACATAGATTACCCGGTCGTGCAGGGGGAGAATGACATGGAATATGTCAACAAAGATGTTTATGGAGAATTTGCACTGTCCGGAGCAATCTTTCTGTCCAGCCTCGACAATCTGGAATTTGATGAGGGATATCAGCTGCTGTATGGGCATCATATGGATAACGGCGGAATGTTCGGTGATATCGTGGAATTTTCGCAGGAATCTTATTTTGAAGATCATACATCCGGTGTGTTTTATCTGCCGGATGCAGCTTATGATATTACACTGTTTGCCTGCCTGGAGGTAGACGCTTATGATCCGGTAGTCTACGATTGTGATTCAGGGGCAGACAGGAAAAAACTGTTAGATTATATTAAAAAAAATGCTGTTCAGTACCGGGAGATCGGAGTGACAGCAGCGGATTCGGTTATGGGATTTTCAACCTGTGCCGAGGCGGAAACAAATGGCCGTGTTGTTGTGTTCGGGCGGCTTACCAAAAGAAGCTAAACACAAGAAGGAGGTTATGAAGCGATGACAAGTAGAAAGAAAGGCATTCCCGGCGGATTGCTGATTCTGCCGTTGCTGTTCCTGTTTCTGATGATGCCCGGACAGGTAAAGGCAGCACAGAACAGCTGCGAGGTGACGATTCCGGTGCAGATTGAAGTATCCGGTGATAAGATCCCGGATGGAGAGACCTATCAGATTACGATGGAAGCAGTGACAAAAGATGCACCTATGTCGGCACAGAATGTGCAGGAACGGAAAAATGCAGGAAGTATTTTCTTTGGACCGATGACGTATACAGTGCCCGGAGATTATCAGTATAAAATCTCCCAGACTGCAGGAAAGACAGATCGTTTTACCTATGATACCAGTACGTATCTCGTGACTGTCAGAGTAGTAAATGCAGAAAATGGTACATTGAAATCAGAAATGTGGGCAGTAAAAGATGGATCAGAGACAAAATCTGGAACCATCTCTTTTGGAAATCATTATGATACCCCGAAATCCGGAGGTTCCAAGAAGCATCATCACTCCAGTAAAACGGAAGAGACTACGGTGACTCCGGTAATTGTGCAGACTCTTCAGACACTGGCTTCACCGAAGACAGGTGACAGTGCAAACGTACTTCTCTGGGGTGCATTTGCGGCAGCAGCGCTGCTTGGTGTTGCAGTTATGATCTTGATCACTGTGCGAAACGGAAGACGGAAAGAAGAGTAGCTGTAAAACAGAAATGAATCATGAGAATGACTGAGGGACTGCGTCCGGGTGCGAGAGTATTCGGACGCAGTTTTTGAAGTATAGCTTCAGGCAGGTACAAAGCGATACAAAGGAGTGATGGGACAAAGATGGCAAGGACGGGAAGAGATCTTACCGGACTGAAATTTGGAAAGCTGACAGTGCTCGGGTTCGGCGGCTATGAACAGAATAAGAGACAGCGTGTGGCGATGTGGAATTGTCATTGTGACTGCGGAAGTGACTGTCAGGTGGAAGGATATTTGCTGGTCAGCGGACGGAGAAAAAGCTGCGGCTGTATCCGGAGGGCAGCAGATCAGATGGAGGGAGAGCGCTTTGGAAAACTGGTGGTTCTGGGAGCAGATCCTGAGAATCATACCACATTGCAGAAAGTGCTTTGCCGCTGCGATTGTGGAAATGTAAGGAGCGTGGCGACAAGAGAACTGAAAAATGGAAAAATCACAAGCTGCGGATGTGATGGAACCAGCCGGCGGAGTGCAGAGGATTTTATGGAACGGCAGTATGATGCCGGAATGGAAGTATTGCGTGTGGAGTTTCGTCAAGGAAAATATACACAGATTCACACATTAAAAGAATGGGTTTATGTGTGGATCAGGGAAGTGCTGCAGGGAGTCGTAAAACCGACTACCATACGTATGTATGCAGAGACGATGGAGCATCATATTTTTCCGGCGCTCGGAGAGGAGCAGCTTCAGGAACTGTCCGGAGAGAAGCTGGAAGCCTGGCTTGCATTATTGAGCAGACAGTCAGTGACAGGCACCAGGACTGGAAAGATGACAGAGGGGACGGTCAGGAACGTATTGTCAGTCTTAAGCGGAAGTCTCAGGGACGCACAGAAATATGGTCTCATTGATAGTAATCCATGCCTGGACGTGCATTTCTTTGAGAAAAAGGATCAGAGTAGTGATTGCAGGTCATGGCTTCAACCGGAACAGATCCGGAAGCTGGAACCGGTACTTGTCTCTTATAAGGATGAAGATGGTTATCCGCTGGGACTGGGATTTCAGCTGGTGCTTTATACAGGGATTACCTTGAGTGAAGCGGCAGCCCTCAGGTGGAAAGATGTGGATTTTCAGGAAAAAATTTTGAATATTCGCTATTTTGTGGCAATGAAAAGAAGCCGCCCGGAGGACGAACGGGTATATGACCTGGAAAAATTGACCGGGCGCAAGAACCGCCGGGTACCGGTGCCGGATTTTATGATGCAGACGTTGGAAAAGCTGCAGAAAAGCTATCAGGGCAATTCAGAGGATTTTGTATTAGGTAATCAGGCACAGGAACCGGTGCGTGTAGACCGGATGCGGGCAGCCCTGCAGCGCCGCTCCCATATGTGCGGCATGGACACGGTAACGCCCCGTATGCTCAGGGACACCTATGCCATGAGAGCAGTGCAGGCAGGAGCCACTTCTGATTTGATCGCACAATTAATGGGATTTGCCTCCTCTCAGCAGGTGATCAGGCGGTACATGCCTGCGAATAAAATGAACGAGAGGGAACTTTTGGACCGCATGTTTGGAAATAGAACCTCTTGATTTTTTCTCTGAAACTGATTAAATTGTAAGGGGCTGTTGCAAAATGGATGAGTACTCATCTGTTTTACAACAGCCCCTTTCTGCTGTAAGCCTATAAACCTTAAGGCATTTTATTTGATATTTATAGATGGGTCTATATTGGATTCTTAGTAAAAAAATTCCTGCGAAATATAATTTAGAAGGAACTTTTTCGTAGTCAGAGTCTGTTGAACCCCTTAACCGCCTGGACAACCCCTAATTTTGCCCCAAAAGTGGAACTTTCACATAAGAAATTAAATATAGACCCATGCACACCCAAAATAGACTGCCCCACGCAGTTGAAAGAGTTCTCCCGCGGCACTAGTGTCCCCAGGTGTAAGCCTTTTCCGCGAACTTGCTTTGGGTGGAGCAGACAGGATATATTCCATATGTCCAGCACTGCCGTCAGGAAAAGTGCCGCTCAATCACCTATTCCGGTGATTTTGCGACACTCCCTTCTTTTTACGCATAAAACCTGTCCCGGCTCATATATTTTGATAAGGGGTTGGGACAATGAAGTGCAATGAAATCATAGAGCTGTTTCCAGATATTTTAAAAAATCCGCTGCAGGAGGCGAAGGTGGATCTGTGGGAGACGGAAGAAATCCGGGTACGGGCAGGACAGTGTCTTTCCGTCCGGGTGCGGGGCAGAGAATGGAGACTGGAAGTTCGTTATACGGTGGAAGAGATCCGTCAGATTCTTTCTTATCTGGCCAATTATTCTCTCTATGCTTATGAAAGGGAGATCCGTCAGGGCTATCTTACGCTTCCGGGAGGACATCGGCTGGGACTGGTGGGAAGAGCGGTGCTGGAGGGAGACCGTATCACGTCGCTGATGGAGATCTCTGCCCTCAACCTTCGGCTGGCCCATGAGAAGAAGGGCTGCGCGGATTCGGTGATTTCCTGTTTGTGGGAGCAAGACAACCTGTGTGATACGCTGGTGGTGTCACCGCCCGGCGGCGGCAAGACGACCCTTCTCAGAGACTGTATCCGCCAGATTTCCGATGGGACAAAGGAACATCGTGGAAGAACGGTAGGGGTCGTGGATGAACGGTCGGAGATTGCAGGATGCTGCAGGGGGGTGCCAGAAAATGATGTAGGGATGAGGACCGATGTGCTGGACGGCTGTCCGAAAACCCTGGGGATGCGGATGCTGCTTCGTTCCATGGCACCGGAAGTATTGGCCGTGGATGAGATTGGAAGTGAGGAAGATGTGCGGGAAATCCAGTATGCGGCAAACTGTGGATGTACGGTCTTTGCCACCGTTCATGGAGACAGCCTGGATGCTCTGCAGAATCAGCCGAATCTTCGGAAATTACTGGAAACAGGAGTATTTCAGAGGTTACTGTTTCTGGAGGGGCGGGATGCACCGGGCAGAATCCGGCAGGTGACGGACCACAGAGGAACCGTGTTATGCTGAAATTTCTGGGCATCGGCCTCCTGTTATCAGGTACGGCTGGAATTGGATTTGGAAAGGCAAGAGAACTGGATCAGCGAGTGGAAGAGCTTCGAATGCTCCGGCAGTTGATCATGCTGCTGGAAGGAGAAATCCGCTGTACCCATCGGCCGCTTCCAGAACTGCTGATTTCCATGGGGGAGCGGTTCGGACCTCCTTTTCAGTCTTTTTTGGTGGAGACCGGCAAGGAGCTGGAGGCCCATAAGAGTCTTACGGTGCAGGAGGTATGGAAGGAACAGCTGATCCTTAGCAGAAAGAAATTTCATCTGAACAGACAGGAGTATGAAGAACTGTTGGAATTTGGCGGAATGCTGGGATATCTGGATATTCAGATGCAGACGGAACTGTGTCTTTGGTATGAAGAGCGGCTGAAAATATCGGTGCAGGCTGCCATGTCAGAGGCAGGAGAAAAACGGCAGCTGTATCGGTGTCTTGGAATTTTAAGCGGCGTTGTGCTGGTGGTATTTATCATATAGGACAGGTGGAATCAAAGTATGAGCGTGACACTGATTTTTAAAATTGCCGCAGTCGGAATTCTGGTATCGGTTCTCTCCCAGGTTCTGAAGCACAGCGGCAGGGAGGAGCAGGCATTTCTTACAAGTCTGGCGGGTCTTCTGCTGGTCCTTTTCTGGATTATTCCTTATGTGTATGAGCTCTTTGTTACGATGGAGAAGCTGTTCACACTGTAAGAAAGAGGGGAAACCATGATAAAAATTGCCCTGATCGGTATTGTGGGAATTCTTCTGGCACTTCAGATAAAAGCGGTAAAGCCGGAATATGCCGTGTATCTGTGTATGGGTGTCAGTCTGCTCATTTTTATGGGAGTGACTGAGCAGCTTCAGATCATTGTGGATACCATACAGGCCATCGAAACTTATCTGCCGTTAGATCAGAGGTATATAAAAATTCTTCTGAAAATCGTGGGGATTACCTATATTGCGGAATTTTCCTCGGATCTTTGTAAGGATGCGGGATATCAGACCATTGCCGGACAGATTCAGATCTTTGGGAAACTGTCTGTACTGGCAGTCAGTATGCCAGTGCTTCTGGCTCTTTTAGATGTGATTCAGAACTTTCTGGGAGCGTGAGCAGATGGGGGAAATTGATTATGGGGAAATTCAGCAGGTGCTGGATGACCTGCTGGGGCAGAATGTGGATTTTCAGAATATGGCCGAGCAGGGAGCATCCGGAAACAGTCCCATTTCTTTTCAGAATCTGCTTAAGATGGCGGAAGGACTTTTTTTCCGGGAACTGATGGAACAGAAAGAACTGTGGGTGCACATCCTGATACTGGCAATAGCAGCTGCGGTACTGCTTCATTTTGCCGATGTATTTCAAAATAAGGGCGTGTCCCGGATCAGTTTCTGCATGATCTATATGATGTTATTTTTACTGCTCATTACTTCTTTTCAGGGAAGCATGGAAATAACGACAAATGTGCTGGATGCAATGAAAGACTTTATGACGGTACTGGCTCCGGCTTTTTTTCTTGCCATGACGCTGACATCTTACATCAGTTCTGCGGGAATTTATTATGAATTTACGTTATTCCTGATTTCCGGGGTGAGGTGGCTGACCAGTGTATTTTTGCTTCCTTGTATCGAAATCTATATTCTGCTGGTGCTGGTCAATCATCTGTCGGGAGAAAAGCGGCTGGGACATCTGGCGGAACTGATGTCTATGCTGGTGGGATGGAGTCTGAAAGCGCTGCTGGCGTTGGTGTGTGGTTTTCATATGGTCCAGGGGCTCATTTCGCCGGCAGCGGATGCTTTTCGTACCATGTCGGTGAGTAGAGGGATAGAGGCAATTCCAGGTGTGGGGGATGCAGGAAGCTCTGCCACGGAGCTGGTGCTCGGCTCTGCCATGCTCATAAAAAATGGGATCGGTGCGGCGGCTCTGGTGGTACTGATTCTGCTTTGCATGGTGCCACTTATCAAGCTGGCGGTGATTATGCTGGTATATTATGTGCTGGCAGCAATTCTGCAGCCTGTGTCGGATGAACGGATTACGGAATGTCTGCTCGGCATGGGGAATGGTGTGAAGCTTCTGTTTCAGGCGGCATTTACGGTGCTGGCATTATTTTTGCTGACCATTGCACTGACGACGGCAGTGACGGGATGAGGAACAGACAGGGGGAATAAGATGCAGGCAATTCTGGATATGGTGCGGATGATTGCGGTCTTTTATTTGTTGGAACAGATGGTATTGCAGCTGATTCCCGGGGAGAGGTATGAGCGGTATGTGCGGTTTTATCTTGGACTGCTGTTGGTATTGCTTTTACTGCAGCCAGTCTTTCAGATTTTCAGATTGTCGGAGCAGCTGGATCAGAAAGTATTTCTGCAGGAAAGGAAGATGGAGGAGATGCCGGAATGAAGGAAAAATGGGAAGCACTGCGAAAAAAATACTGGCCGCCCGGAAAGGATCAGTTCCTGATTATGGCGCTGTGTGGACTTTTGCTGGCAGTGATTGCTGTTCCGGTGGATTCCGGGAAACAGAAAGGAACGCAGGAGAACAATGGGCAGGAAACAGAGACCCAGCAGGAGACAGATAGCTATGAAGAGCAGATGGAAAAGAAACTGGAAGAGTTGCTTTCAAGAGTGGAGGGCGTCGGACAGGTCCGGGTTATGCTTACCTTTGAAGGAAGCGGGGAGCGGAAAGTAGAGAAGGATAAGCAGGTGGGGACGGGCGGAACAGAGGAGGAGACTGTATATGAGGAGTCAGGGAGCTCAAGCCGCAGGCCTTACGTAACGTCGGAGAGCAATCCGCAGGTGGAGGGAGTTCTGGTCATTGCAGAAGGAGGCGATAAGAGCAGCGTCAAAGAAGAAATTATCGGAGCCGCTCAGGCATTATTTGGCATTGAACCTCATAAAATTAAAATAATGAAAATGGAGGTGGAGGAAACAAAGTGAAGAAGCTTGTGAAAAAGCCTGTATTTAAGAAAAATCAGATGATTATCACTGCGCTGGCGGGCATGATTGCCATAGCAGGATATCTGAACTATGCGGGAACGGATGTAAATCCTTCCCTGCTGAGTGTGGACAGTGAGGCGGTAGAAGATGTGGCTGAGACAGATCTGGCGCAGGATATTTCCGCAGAAGATACCTATGCTTTGACGGGAGAGGTGGATGAAGGAAGTCAGGATATTGCGAGTCTTGATGAAAATGAGGACGGAGATGTGGCAGCCGAAGAAGGTACGGATGCCGGGCAGACCGTGATGGCCAGTACCACTGTGGGTGTCGGACTGGTATCCGAGGCAAAGGTGACCCGGGAACAGAACCGCTCCAGAAATAAAGAAATTCTCATGGAACTTATCAACAGTACGAATATTACAGACGAACAGAAGCAAAGTGCCATTGATGAGATGGTAGCCATGACAGATGCGGCAGAAAAGGAGCTGGCAGCAGAAACCCTCCTGACGGCCCAGGGGTTTGATGAGGTAGTGGTGAGTATCAATGATGCTTGCGCTGACGTGGTGGTGAGCAGCTCGCAGGTCAGTGATGCAGAACGGGCACAGATTGAGGATGTGGTAAAGAGGAAGACAGGAATCGAGGCGGCGAATATCACGATCACACCAGTCACGGCTGAATAATGAATGCTCATATCATCAGGGACAGGATAAAAAACCTCTGGCTTTTATTCTGTCCCTGATTAGAATTATTTAGTTGAGCTGTCAGCATCAATGACCGATTGAATCTGTTTCATCAGAGCATCATAGTTGTCCTGATTGTCAATTCCGCCAAGCAGGGGATCTCCCACAATATTACCGTTTCTGTCGACCAGTATAGTGGTAGGAAATGCCATAATGTCGGAGGCATATTTACCTGCATCGGAAGCAGAGTCGATGGAAAGGTTGCGGTATTTGGCACCCTGGCTTTCCAGAATTGCGGATGCTTCCTGAATGGCAGCTTCATTTCCGTCAAAGGTTTCTGTGTTGATGCCTACGACCTCGCCGCCCATTGATTTGATTGCATCGTTCAATTCATTAAGCTTAGGTAACTCGGCGACGCAGGGCTTGCATCCGGTAAACCAGAAATTGAGGACAGTGACGGCATTTTCGGAAAAGAGACTTTCATCAACAGAATTACCATCAAAATCCATGCCGGAAAAATTTTTGAAGGGAGATACGTTTTCGGCATTATTTTCCTGACCGGTGGTATCTGATGCCGCATTTTCATTTTCCATTTCAGCTATCTGCTCCTCAAGGTTTCGTATCGTTTCCATATCATCCGTCAGTGTTTTCAGCTCATCATCCGTAAAAGCCTCTTTGCCTGATTCGATGGTGTCAGCCAGATAATCCGCATAATTTCCATTGGGATCGGCAGTGGTTTTATCCATCATGCCAAATACTTTGTTCCATACATCTTCATGATCTGCAAAGACCTGGTTCTCCTGCTGATACAGGTCATCCAGGCTGGTGGCGGAATTGTCCGCAGATTTTTTTGTGCTGCATGCTGTAAGCAATGCCATGCTAAGTATCATAACAGCAATCAATGTTCTTTTTGTTTTCATAAATAATAGCTCCTTTCACTATTTCATTTCCTATGATTTTCCCATTAACTGGTAGTGGATTGCATTTTTAGGACAAGCTTTGATACAGGCCCCGCATCGGATACATTCCGGATGATTTGGAGTTTTGCACACATCCACATCCATTTTACATGCCTTTGTACATTGGTTACAACCGACACATTTGTCGGTTTCAATTTTTATATGAAGAAGGCTGACCTTGTTAAACAATGAATAAATTGCACCAAGAGGACAAATCCATTTACAGAAGGGTCTGTAAAATAAAATGCTTAACACTACAACGGTAATTAAAATAAAGCATTTAAAAGAAAACAGCGTTCCCAGTGCAGACCGTATAGATGCATTTCCAAGGGAAAGTGGGATAGCACCCTCTAAAACACCCTGAGGACAAATATATTTACAGAAGAAGGGGTCGCCCATTCCGACTGAGTTCGTTACAAGCATTGGCAGAAGGATAACAAAAACAATAAGAATGAGATATTTCAGGTATCTTAGTGGTTTCAGCCTGGCTGTGGAAAGTTTTTTTCCGGGAATTTTATGAAGTAAATCCTGAAACCATCCAAAGGGACACAGGAAACCACAGATAAATCTTCCAAGGGTCACGCCGAGCAGAATAAAAAAACCGGTTATGTAGTAGGAAAATTTAAAGCGGGATGATCCCACAACCGCCTGAAAGGCACCAATCGGGCATGCTCCCGAAGCGGCAGGACAGGAATAACAGTTTAATCCTGGTACACAGACTGCTTTCGCCTTGCCCTGATAGATTCTGCCTTTCCATAAATTAGGAATATGAATATTGGTAAGCAGCGTTGCGGCTGCCTGTATCCACCCGCGTAGCTGGGCTGTTTTTTCTGACAGTAATTTCTTTTTCTTATCCAATTCCGACACACTCCAGACATAATTTGATTGCTTTGCCAAGCACGACAGCCGCTTCCCCTCTGATGACACCATAGCCCATCATGGTAATACCTGCGAGGAGCAGGACGGTCGGAACGATTTTTCCGTACTTCAAGATAGGGTCATTCCTTTCGTTTGTTCTATTTATTGACCAGCTGACTTAGGTATTATACAATAACGGTTGTAAAATCTTTGTTAAGAAACAGGTGAAATCATTTTGAGATTATTAATTGTTGAAGATGAGAAACAAATATGTGACACAGTTGCGAAAAGTCTGTATGGTGCCGGGTACGAGGTGGACACCTGCTATGATGGAGAAGAGGCGCTGGAATGTATTCTGGCGGAGAATTATGATCTGATTGTCCTGGATCTGAATCTGCCCGGTATGGATGGTATGGAGATACTGAAGGAACTCAGACAGAGAAATGAAGAGACAAAGGTTCTTATATTATCGGCAAGAAGTCAGATTGCGGATAAGGTGGAAGGACTGGATGCAGGGGCAAATGATTATATGGAAAAACCATTCCATCTGCAGGAACTTGAGGCACGGATCAGAAGCCTGACAAGAAGAAAATTTGTGCAGAAGGATGTATGTCTGGAAAGTGGCGGGATAAAGTTCGATACGATCAAACGGGAGGCATATGCAAAGGGAAAAAAAGTTTCCCTGACAAGAAAAGAAAATGGGATTCTGGAATATTTGCTTCTTAATTTAGGCCGACCGGTGAGCCAGGAGGAATTGATGGAACATGTCTGGGATGCATCTGTGGACAGCTTTAGTGGAGCCATCAGAGTACATATGTCTTCCCTCAGAAAAAAGCTTAAGGCGGTGCTTGGATATGATCCGATTTTGAACAAAGTGGGAGAGGGCTATCAAATACGGGAGGTATCTGACAGATGAAAAAAATATCACTGCAGTGGAGACTTACCTGTATCATTACCATCTATATTGCGGTTATATGTGGATGTCTGACGATGTTTGTCTATAAAAACGGGGTATATTACATGGATACTCTGCAGGAAAGGGTGGATGCCCAGGGAGATGACAATGCGGAGGATACAGACGAAATATACATCAGCATTCCGGATGATAAGTGGGATGAGTTTGCAACGGATTTTTCGATTCAGGTATACAATAATAAGGCAGACTACAAAAAAAACAGTCTGCTTATCTCAGCTTTCCTGGCTCTTCTTGGCGGAGTAGCCACATATTTTATAAGCGGACATGCACTCAGACCAATCAAAGAGTTTTCTGATAAAATTGAAAAGGTGCAGGCACAAAATCTGGCAGACTCACGAATAGAAGAAAATCAGGTGAAAGAACTGAACCAGCTTAGTATTTCCTATAATAAGATGCTGGGACGTCTTTCTCATGCATTTGAGACCCAGAGACAATTTACTGCCAATGCGGCACATGAGCTTCGAACCCCATTAGCTTTAATGCAGGTGCAGCTTGATCTATATAATTCCACCCGTCATCCGGACAATGATGCAGAGACTTTGCAGACGATAAATATGGTCACGGAACAGAACGACAGGCTTGGCAAAATGGTAAAGACGCTTCTCGATATGAGTGAGTTTCAGACGGTAAGCCGGGATGAAAAAATTATAGTGGACGCCCTTGTTGATGAGGTGCTGGCAGACCTGGAACCTCTTGCCCAGGAAAAAGATATCACACTTATTGGAAAATGTGAGAGTATTACGATGATGGGAAGTGATGTTCTTATTTACCGACTGGTATACAATCTCGTTGAAAATGCTATAAGATATAATCATCCGGGCGGTCAGGTTACCGTAACTGCCTGCCGGAAGGAACAAAAGGTGTACCTGTCCGTAGCAGATACGGGAAGCGGAATTCCTGAGGATCTTAGGGAGCGGGTGTTTGAACCCTTCTTCCGTGTGGATAAATCCAGAAGCCGGGAGCTTGGTGGTGTAGGACTTGGACTTGCCCTGGCTCGTGAAATTGTGAGGGTGCATGAGGGCAGTATTACGGTCAGACCGAACCCATCAGGAGGAACGATTTTTGATGTGATCTTCACCCAGGGATCAATTTAACTATTATCATAAAGAGGAGACTTACATGGAATATACGATTTATGAACTGCTGTTTTTCTTATTTTGCTACTCGTTTATTGGATGGTGCGGAGAAACGCTTTTTGTTGCCGTGCGCAGAGGCCATTTTCATAATCGCGGTGTGTTTGGTGTTCCCTTCAGCCTTTCTTACGGTATTATGATGGATCTTCTGATTCTGGTACTGCCGACATTGAAAGACCGGTATCTTCTGCAGGTAGTGGCATATATGGTCATTACCTCTGCCTGCGCCCAGCTGGCAGGAGAGTTTTCGAACCGTATGACCAAAGCCGTGCTGTGGGAGCAGGAAGAACATTCGGTCTATGCTGGTAAAGGAAGAGGATTCCTGGATGTGCTGGGCATGAGCGCAGTGGCAGTGGTGGCCATGCTGCTGATTCAGCCTATGCTCTTCTTCCTGACTCAGATCATTCCAGTGCTGGTCCTGAAAATCATTGTATTTGTGCTGATGGCGGTGGTTATTCTTGATTTTATCGCCGTGGAATATGCGGTTCACAGAAAGCCTCTTCCAGAGAAAATGAAGAATCTGGAGCGCGGTATCTGGGAGCGGAAAGTAGGACTTGGCACCTGGATCGCCGATCGTTTCTGGCGGCGTATTCAGCTGGCATATCCAAACCTGAAGGCAGGCGAAGAACCAGTGTCAGAGGCAGAGAAGCAGTATACCTTTGCAATGGGACTGTGCCTTGATAAAATTATCTGGGTATTTTTTATCTGTGCTCTGGGCGGTGACATCATCGAGACCTTTTATGTGCATTTCACCGCAGGTATCTGGATGAGCCGTTCCAGTGTGCTCTACGGCCCTTTCAGTATTGTGTGGGGATTTGGAGCAGCACTTCTGACCATGCTTTTGTATCGTCTTGCAAAGCTGGAAGACCGGTATATTTTCCTTGGAGGATTCTTCCTTGGAGGTACGTATGAATACATGTGCAGTGTCATTTCAGAGAAAGTATTTGGCACAGTATTCTGGGACTACAGCAACATGCCTTTCAATATTGGCGGAAGAACGAACCTTCTGTTCTGCATTTTCTGGGGAATTCTGGCCCTGATCTGGGTGAAAATCATTTATCCGCCCCTCAGCCGTCTGATCGAGAAAATTCCGCCCATTGCAGGAAAAATCATCACCTGGGTGTGTGTGGCGCTGATGGTCTGTGACCTGGCATTATCGGCTTTTGCCATGATGCGGTATGTGGAGCGAAAAGATGGTGTTCCCGCAAAGAATGCAGTGGAAAGCTTCCTGGATGAACAGTATCCCGACGCGTTTGTGGAATTTGTGTGGCCGAATATGAAGATTACGAAATAAGTTTCCCTTGCACAAACGGTAAAGATTAGGTACTCTTATAGGGAATCATTTTGAAAACAACGGAGGATTTATCATGGACAACCTGACAGGACGCAATGTAGGCAAGACCTGCCGTACTCATTACAGAGGAACTTTTAACGATGGAACCCAATTCGACTCATCCTATGACCGCGGCGAACCGCTGGAGTTTGTATGCGGTGCAGGTCAGATGATCAAAGGTTATGATGCAGCAGTGGCAGATATGGAAGTTGGCGAGGTGAAAGAGATTCACCTGATGCCGGAAGAAGCATATGGAATGCCGAATCCGGATGCCATTTTTGAGATGGAGATCGCAAAGCTTCCGGGCTCCGAAGATCTGGAAGTAGGCCAGCAGGTATATCTGACCAATCAGATGGGCCAGCCGTTCCCGGTAAAAGTAACCGCAAAGGATGAGGTAAACATTACTTTTGATGCCAATCATGAGATGGCTGGAAAAGAGCTGAATTTCAAGATTGAGCTGGTAGAAGTAAAATAAGAAACTTCTCAGAAAGAGATCATTTCAGGAGGAGCAAGACCATGAAAACACAGGAAGAGGTGACACGCATCGGCAATCCGCGCAAGCCGGAGGGCACGGAAGGCGAGGAAATGCTGGAGCGCATGAACCAGAGCCATTATGAGGTGACCGGCTGGGCCCTTTCCTACTGGGAGATTCAGGAGGATGACAGGGTTCTTGATATCGGCTGCGGCGGTGGAGCAACGCTTCACCGGATGGCGGAAAAGGTAACCTCCGGTCATGTGACAGGTGTGGATTATTCGGACGTATCCGTGGAAACTTCCAGGAGGAATAACGAGAAGAATATCAGCAGCGGTAAGATGGATGTACTGGAAGGTTCGGTGGAAAATCTTCCCTTTGCAGATGATTCCTTTGATAAAATCATCACCGTGGAGAGTTTTTATTTCTGGCCGGATCCACAGGAAAACCTGAAAGAAGTACGGCGTGTGCTGAAAGCAGGCGGAACCTTCCTTCTGGTGGCAGATATTTACCAGAATGGAAATCTGACGGAGCGGGAAAAAGAGAATATCCGGAATTATCATCTCTTTAATCCGACGAAAGAAGAATTTGAGCAGCTGTTCATAAATGCCGGATTCACAGATATTCAGATTCATACCAGGAAGGGCGAGAACTGGATCTGCGTCGAAGGTGGAAAAAGAGCATAAGATAAGAAAAACGAAACCCTGCCGGGAACTAAAAATTCCTGGCAGGGTCGTTTTCGTTTAGAAGGAAGTTTGTACATCTGTACATGGTTCAGCACCATAGTAGGGAAGCCTGCCTTCGCTGTATCCATACGCAAAGTAATGATTCAGGAGTCCTACAGCATCCGGTCCGATGACAGCGGCTACATCCGGATAGTTATTGTAGTAGTAGATCGGGTCGAATTTCGGAAGGTCGGAATTGGCATTCTCCGGATTGGGGGATGGAATCTGCATCATGAAAGCGGTTCGTTCTTCCTGAGTGGCCACATATCCGGCAGCAGCTTTCCACTCGGATTCCCGGTTCGGAAAACGGCCTTCCTGCATACCGGCCGTCTGATAATGGTTGAACAGGGCCTGGGTATCGAAGCCGTATTCATTTGCTACATCCACGTATTTCTCAAAATAGTAGCTGGGATCAAAAGCGGTCTTCGCCTCAGAAGGAAATGCCCCAAAGATGGATGCAAGGAACACGGCAGATACTGCACATAAAACAGTTTTCATTTTTGTAAATTTCAATCTGGTCACCTCCGTAGATACGATTATTCTTACAAATAGCTTATCATTAAAATTGTCAAATTTCAACGAAAATTGTCAGAAAAATAAAAAATATGCTGATCATAAAAAAATGAGAAGTCTTGAATTACAATTATAATTTATCGCAAAACGATAAAAATATATTGACAAATATCTTTATACCAACTATACTGCACCTATAAACAAACATAAAGGAGCGAAGTGGTATGGAGCAGCACAGACTGATTAAATGGTTAAAATTTCTGGTGATTTTCGCAGCGGGATGCGGAATGGTGATGGATCTGGGAGTCCTGCCGGGAGTAGGAAGCTGGATGGTGGATCTGGCACCGGAGTTTGGCGGATATTTCTGGCCATGGCTTATATTTTTATGGATTCTTTCCGTGCCCTGTTATATGGCATTGTGGATGGCGTGGAAGATTTTTACAGATATTGAGAAGGACAGAGCATTTACCATGGAGAATGCAAAACGTATGGGGAACGTTTCCTTTCTGGCAGCGGCGGATGCGGTGCTTCTGGTTGTTGGAAATGCGGTTTACCTGATTCTTCATATGAATCATCCGGGGGTGCTGCTGGCTTCATTTTTTATTGCATTGGTGGGAATTGCCATTGCTATCGCGGCGGCCATGCTGTCCCATCTCATCCGGAAAGCGGCGAGGCTGCAGGATGAGAGCGACTGGACCATATAGGAGGATGCGATCATGTCAATTATTATCAATATCGATGTCATGCTGGCGAAACGGAAGATGAGTGTGACAGAGCTCTCTGAACGGGTCGGTATTACCATGGCAAATATTTCCGTGCTGAAAAATGGAAAGGCGAAAGCTGTTAAGATCAGCACTTTGAACAGTATTTGTAAGGCCATTGACTGTCAGCCGGGGGATATTCTGGAATATGTGGAAGACGGAGATGATGAAAACGATGAAAACGATGAAAACGAAAGATCTTAATCAGGTCATGTCAGTTCTTTATCTGGGGCTTGGCTATGGGTTTATTTATCTGTGGTCTTCCTGGACGCTGGAATGGGGACTGACTTTATTTACAGCTGCTTATGCAATTGCAGTACTTGGTTATTGCTATGGAAGCGGCAGAAAACCGGCCCGTGAGAGCTGGTTCTGGCTGACAGTCCTGTTCGCCATTGCCATA
The DNA here is from genome assembly GCF_057604405.1 of Hominiventricola sp. Taxonomy (NCBI): domain Bacteria; kingdom Bacillati; phylum Bacillota; class Clostridia; order Lachnospirales; family Lachnospiraceae; genus Hominiventricola; species Hominiventricola sp. Next base: position 82,670 of record NZ_DBLYVB010000005.1, on the reverse strand, counting down.
CCTATGAATTTCTATCTGACATTTGGTATTTTGCAGATACTGGCGCTTATGATGGCAGCGGCCTACTGGACGGAGTCGGTAGGCGGAAGCCTCCTGGATCACGGAAAGACGTCCCATTTTATTGCATTTGACCTGTGGAATGTATTTGTCCAGGTGCCGTTTCGGAATTTTTCAGCCCAGATCCTGGTGTGGTTCTCGGAAAAAGAAAACGAACAGGAAGAGGGAACAGAGCAGAAGAAAATGAAGATGAGCGGTGTAATGGCAGTAGTTTGCGGGCTGGTGCTGGTCATTCCGGTTCTCTGTATGATTCTTCCCCTTCTGTCCCGGGCAGATGCAGGATTTGCAAGGGCGACGGAAGAAATCACAGAGTATTTGCAGTGGCATTTGGCAGCTGTGCTGATGAGGCTTCTGTTTGCCATTCCGGTATCTCTTTATCTGTTTGGACTGGTATACGGGAGTATTTACAAAGTTCACACGGACGACATCAAAGTGGAACAGCTCCGGAAAATGTCTGTACAGGTGAAGAGATTACCGCAGGTGACAGTCTGTACGGTGCTTCTGGTGATCTGTGGGGTCTATGGTTTTTTTATGGGAATTCAGGGAAATTATCTCTTTTCCGCTATTGCCGGGAGATTGCCGGAGACATTTACCTATGCAGAATATGCGAGAAGGGGATTTTTTGAACTGTGCCAGATTGGTATCTGGACGCTGGGCATTCTGTTTCTGGCCAATATGTTTGCCGGACAGACTGCGAAAGCATTGAAATGCTGCAATATACTGCTGGCCGGAGAGACGCTTTTATTGCTTATCACGGCAGCCAGTAAAATGTTTCTCTATATAAGAAGCTACGGACTTACCATCAACCGGATTCTTCCCATGGTGTTTATGATCTGGATGGGAATGGTGCTCATAAGTTTTGTTCTGCGGCAGAGAAAACGGTTTCCCATGGTGCGGATCTGCCTACTGGCCGGAGCAGTGCTGTTTTGTATGCTCTGTGTGCTTCCGGTGCAGCATTTGACCGAACTGTATAATACATGGGCGAGAATGAGTGGACTTATTCCGTAAAAAACAGGCAGGATTTCCAGAAAGAGGAAATCCTGCCTGCGGCGTTAACAGACTTTTATTTCGCCTGCCAGAATCTTCTTGTAATCTTCGTAGTTTTTCTGAAGAAGTTCCGGCGTATTCAGCTGGTAAGGACATTTTTTCATGCATTTGTTGCAATGGAGACATCCTTCGATTTTTTTCATATTTTCCTGCCAGGTCTCATTGAGCCAATGGTCGGAGGGAGCGCGGCGTACCATCAGGGACATACGGGCACAGTTGTTGATGAGAATGCCTGCCGGACATGGCATGCAGTAACCGCATCCGCGGCAGAAATCACCGTCCAGTTCTTTTTTCTCTTTTTCAATGAAGTCTTTGATCTTTTCATCCATAACCGGAGCGTTGTCCATATAGGAAAGCCATTCTTCCAGCTCGCTCATTTTCTGGATTCCCCAGATGGGAAGCACATTGTCAAACTGGGAAATATAAGCATAGGCGGCTCTGGAATTGTTGATGAGTCCGCCTGCCAGTCCTTTCATGGCAATGAATCCCATGTTGTGCTCCTTACACAGACGAACCAGTTCCAGTTCTTTCTCTACGGAGAGATAACTGAAGGGGTATTGCAGCGTCTCATAAAGACCGGATTCAATACATTCCTTTGCAACCGTCAGCTTGTGGGCGGTCACACCGATGTGGCGGATCTTGCCCTGCTCTTTTGCCTCCAGCATACATTCATACATGCCGGTTCCGTCACCGGGGCGGTAGCACTGATCCACGCAGTGGAACTGATAGAGATCCAGATAATCTGTTTTCAGAAGCTTTAATGAGGTATCTAATTGTTCTTTGAAATCTTCGGGAGTGCGCCCCATGGTCTTGCTGGCGATAAAAATCTTCTCACGCATTCCTTCAAATGCATTTCCGAGTTTTTCCTCACTGTCACTGTAAGCTCTGGCCGTATCGAAGAAACGCATGCCGCCTTCGTAGGCTCTGTGAAGAATCTGTCTGGCAGTTTCCATATCCACACGCTGGATGGGAAGAGCACCGAAGGCGTTCTGGGGTACGGTAATACCGGTTTTTCCTAAAGTTACCATTTTCATAATATCAATACTCCTTTGTAAAAGTAATCTTATTGTAATGCAGCAAAGAGATAGGTGTCAAGAAAGTGCTTTTATTAGCACAAACTAACTGTGGGATTTGTCAAATTCCGTGTTAAAATTCTGTGAAAAATGCAAATTGTGCAAAACGTTAAAAAATGATAGAATTAATTCATCGTATTATGCACAAAATGCATAAAAGAGTATATGGGATAAGGAGGATAACGAAAATGCTTGACCAGTCTTATTACAGTAAGACCGATGAGATCATTGAACATTATGGCAAGGATGCCCGTTCATTGATCCCCATCATGCAGGACATCCAGGCGGAGTACCGCTATCTGCCGGGGGAGCTGCTCACCTATGTAGCAGAGCAGATTGGAATTACAGAGGCGAAAGCGTACAGTGTAGCAACATTCTACGAGAATTTTTCCTTTGAAGCAAAGGGAAAATACGTGATTAAAGTCTGTGATGGTACCGCCTGTCATGTGCGGAAGTCCATGCCGGTTCTGGAAGCGCTCTGGAAGGAACTTGGACTTAGTAAGAAAAAGCATACAACGGATGACATGATGTTTACCGTAGAGACGGTGTCCTGTCTTGGAGCATGTGGTCTGGCACCTACCATGATGGTGAATGAAGACGTGCATCCTTCCATGACACCGGAGAAAGCACTGGCGGTGATCGAAGAATTGAGAGGGAGGGGATAAACCATGATGACAAGGGAAGAGCTTCAGCAGGTAAGAGAAGATGCCAGACGGCAGATTGAAGCTTATGATTGCCGGATTCTGGTCTGTTCCGGTACCGGATGTATTGCTACAGGTTCCACGAAGATCTACGAAGAATTTCTGGAACTGGTAAAAAACACACCGGGAATCGTGCTTGATTTTGCACCTCACGATGAAGATGGGGAACATGTAGGTGTTAAGAAAACCGGATGTCAGGGATTCTGTGAACTTGGACCCCTCGTAAGAATCCAACGCGGGGATGAAGTGATTCAGTATGTAAAGGTACAGCCGGAAGACTGCAGAGAGATTTTTGAAGAGACGGTCGTAAGGGGAGAGATCGTTGATCATCTGCTTTATACGAAGAAAGACGTTCATTATAAGCATCCGGAAGATATTCCGTTCATGGCAAAACAGACAAGAATTGTTTTGGAAAACTGCGGTCGTGTGGATGCGGAATCTCTGGATGAGTATATTGCATCCGGCGGTTTTGAGGCACTGAACAAAGCCATGTTTGAGATGTCCAGAGACGAGGTTATTGATGAAGTAGACCGCTCAGGATTAAGAGGACGTGGAGGCGGAGGTTTCCCCTGCGGACGCAAGTGGAAACAGGTAGCACGCCAGAAAGAAACGGTTCGTTACGTGGTATGTAACGGTGACGAGGGTGATCCCGGTGCATTCATGGACGGTTCTGTTATGGAAGGTGATCCCTTCAAATTGATTGAAGGTATGATGATTGCCGCTTATGCAGTAAAAGCAGCTGACGGTTATATCTATGTACGTGCTGAGTATCCCATGTCTGTAGCCAGACTGCGCCATGCCATTGCACAGCTGGAAGAAAGAGGACTGTTAGGAGACAATATCCTCGGAACAGATTTCTCCTTCCGCTTACATATTAACCGCGGTGCCGGTGCATTCGTGTGTGGTGAAGGTTCCGCACTGACGGCTTCCATCGAAGGTAAGAGAGGAATGCCGCGTGTCAAACCGCCGAGAACGGTAGAAAAAGGACTGTGGGAGAAACCGACGGTTCTGAATAACGTAGAGACTTATGCCAATGTTCCGAAGATCATTCTGCAGGGTGCAGACTGGTATCGGACCATTGGTACGGAGGGAAGCCCGGGAACCAAGACCTTCTCACTGACCGGCGCCATCGAAAATACCGGTCTGATCGAAGTTCCGATGGGAAGTACTTTAAGGGAGATTATCTTTGATATTGGCGGCGGCCTGAAGAACGGCGCTCAGTTCAAAGCAGTACAGATCGGTGGACCGTCCGGAGGATGTCTGACTGAGAAACATCTGGATGAGCCCCTTGACTTTGACTCTGTAAAAAAATTCGATGCCATCGTTGGTTCCGGCGGAATGGTAGTTATGGATACCAATACCTGTATGGTAGAGGTTGCCCGTTTCTTCATGAGCTTTACCCAGAGAGAATCCTGTGGTAAATGCGTACCGTGCCGTGAGGGTACCAAGCGTATGCTGGAGATTCTGGAGAGAATTGTAGCCGGAGAAGGCAGGATGGAAGACCTTGATCAGCTGGAAGAGCTTGCAACCATGATTCGGAGCATGGCTCTGTGCGGACTTGGCAAGAGTGCTCCGCTTCCGGTATTAAGTACGCTGAAAACATTCCGTGAGGAATATGAAGAGCATATCCGCGATCATAAGTGCCGTGCAAAAGTCTGTCAGGCAATGCGTCGCTTCATCATCAATCCGGATTACTGTAAGGGCTGCGGAAAATGTGCGAAGAACTGTCCTGTTGGCGCAATCACCGGTGTGCGTAAAGAATGTTACCATATTGATCCGAACCTGTGTATCAAGTGCTCAGCATGTAAAGACAACTGTGCATTTGACGCTGTTTATGTTGAAATGTAGAAAGGGGGAGAAATATGGGAATCATTACAATTGACGGTAGAAAAATAGAATTTACCGATGAAAAAAATCTCCTGACCATCATTCGTAAGGCAGGTATTGATATTCCTACACTGTGTTATCATTCAGAACTCTCCACCTTTGGAGCATGTCGTCTGTGTACGGTAGAAGATGACCGGGGAAGAACCTTTGCCTCCTGCTCAGAGGAGCCAAGGGATGGTATGGTGATTTACACCAATACCGGAAAACTGAAACGCTACAGAAAGCTGATTATCGAGCTTTTACTGGCTGCCCACTGCAGAGACTGTACTACCTGCGTCAAGAGCGGTGACTGTAATCTGCAGACGCTGGCACACCGTTTTGGCGTGACCAGTGTAAGATACAACAACTACAGAGAGCAGAAGCCAATTGATTTCAGTTCTCCGTCCATCGTGCGTGATCCGAATAAATGTATTCTTTGTGGTAACTGTGTACGTGTCTGCAATGAGCTGCAGGGAGTAGGCGCACTTGATTTTGCATTCCGTGGTTCCGAAGCTATGGTGATGCCGGCATTTGACAAAGAGATTGCCAAAACGGATTGTGTCAACTGTGGTCAGTGTCAGATCTTCTGCCCGACCGGTGCCATCAGCATCCGTCATAACAGAGAAGCAGTATGGGAAGCACTGGCTGATCCGAATACCCGTGTGATAGCACAGGTAGCTCCGGCAGTGCGTGTGGCAGTCGGCAGCGCCTTTGGACTTCCGAAGGGAAAGAGCGTGATGGGCAAGATTGTCAATGTGCTTCACCGCATGGGATTTGATGAAGTATACGATACTGCATTCAGTGCGGATCTTACGATTGTGGAGGAGTCTGCAGAGTTCCTGGATCGTCTGAAAAATGGCGGAAAACTTCCGCTTCTGACCTCCTGCTGCCCGGCATGGGTAAAATTCGTAGGCGATCAGTTCCCGGATTATAAGGATAATGTATCCACCTGCCGTTCTCCGCAGGGTATGATGTCTGCAGTAACCAAGGAATACTTCCGTGATCCGGAGCATAATCAGGGTAAGAAGACTGTTATGGTATCCTTCATGCCGTGTACAGCGAAGAAGATGGAAGCAAAACGTCCCAACAGCTTCACTCATGGAGAGCAGGATACGGATTATGTGATCACAACCACCGAGTTTATCGATATGATCCGCATGACCGGTATTGATTTTGCAGAGCTGGAGCCGGAATCTTCCGATATCCCCTTTGGATTTGGATCCGGCGGTGGTGTGATCTTCGGTGTAACCGGTGGTGTAACCGAGGCAGTCATCCGTCACCTGGTACCGGGACATGACAAAGCAACGCTGGAGAGCATTGCAGAGTGCGGTGTCCGTGGAGACAATGAAGACGGACTGATCAGAGAATTTTCTGTTCCGTATGAAGGAACAGACTTAAATATCTGTGTAGTCAGCGGCCTTGCCAATGCAAGAAAAGTGATGGAGCAGGTACAGAGTGGTGAAAAGAACTATCACCTCATTGAGGTCATGGCATGCCGCAGAGGCTGTATTATGGGTGGAGGCCAGCCGCGTCTGGCAGGCGATCGTACTAAGGCAGCCCGTAGAGAAGGCATCTATCGTGCAGATAACGTAGCAGTGATCAAGAAATGTGATGAGAACCCGATGGTAATGTCACTCTATGAAGGCTTCCTGAAAGGGAAAGAACATGAACTGCTTCACAATCACGAGTTTTGTTCTTCATAAACAGTGAATTTCCTGTGAAAAGGATGGAAGTTTTCTGATGTTGTGGTAAAATAACGTGAGAGTGAAAAGGCGGAGCGCCTGAAGTGCTCCGCCTTTTTAACATGGCGGAACAGGAGAGAACGACAATGTCGGAGAAGAAAAGAAGACCGGGACATATTCATTCCATCAGAGTACGAATGACGGTGATTTTTTCACTGGTACTGATCGTGGCACTGGCAGCCTGTATGCTGGCGAATATGTTTTTCCTGGAGCGATATTATATTAAGAACAAGATGGAAGCGTTAAAGGAAACCTATCAGTATTTGAATGAGGCTTCTGCGGCGGATGCTATGAGTGGAGATGCGTTCATAACAAAGCTGAATACCATCTGTGAGGTGGACAATGTCAGCCTGTTTGTCATGGGAAGTGACGGACATGCCAAGCTGACAACAGTGCGTGATTCCGCAGAACTGCAGAGAGAATTATATGAGTATGTGCTGGGGGCAGAGCCGGATAAAAAAACAATCTGGGAACAGACGGACAATTATACCATGAGTCTAAGCGGCGGAAAAGCCAGAGGAGGATATCTGAAGATCACAGGCACTCTGGATCAGGGAGAGCTGTTTGTAATCCGGACAGCGGTGGAGCCTTTACGGGAAAGCGTCACGTTGGCTAACAAGTTTCTGTTGGAGGTGGGAATTTTTGTGCTGCTGATTGGAGCGGTTGCCATTCAGTTCTTATCCAGAAGAATTTCCGAGCCGATTTTGGAACTGGCAAAATTGTCTGAACGGATGACGGATCTGGATTTTAATGTAAAGTTTTCCGGCGGCAAGGATGAGGAGATTGTATTTCTCGGCAATCATATGAATCAGCTGTCAGAGAAGCTGGAAAAAACCATTTCCGAATTGAAGACAGCCAATAACGAACTGCAGCGGGATATTGAGCAGAAGGAAAAAAGAGACCAGATGCGGAAGGAATTTCTTTCCAATGTATCCCATGAACTGAAGACACCCATTGCATTGGTGCAGGGGTATGCGGAAGGACTGAAGGAATGTATTAATGATGATGCGGAGAGTCGGGATTTTTACTGTGAAGTCATTATGGATGAGGCATCCAAAATGAACAAGCTGGTGAAAAATCTGCTGACCCTTAATGAACTGGAGTTTGGCAATGAAGTGGTGACCATGGAACGGTTTGACCTGACAGCCATGCTTCACAATATGCTGCAGTCCATGAAGATTCTGTTTGAGCAGAAGGAAGTCCGTCTGGTATTTGACCAGAAGGAGCCGGCCTATGCCTGGGCTAATGAATTTAAGATGGAACAGGTGCTGACCAACTATATCAGCAATGCCCTGAATCACGTGGAAGGGGAAAAGGTTATCAAGATCACGATCCAGAAAGAACCGAATCATGTGCGTGTTGGCGTCTTCAACACGGGGAGACCGATTCCGGAGGAAGATCTGGGACGCATCTGGGATAAGTTCTATAAAGTAGATAAGGCAAGGACCAGGGAATATGGCGGCAGCGGTGTAGGGTTGTCCATTGTAAAAGCGATTATGGAATCCATGCATCAGAGGTATGGAGTTATCAATTATGACAATGGAGTAGAATTCTGGTTTGAACTGGATGATAAAAATGAAGTATAGGAAGAAGAAAAAATTAGTATTGAGGGGCTCTTGACAAAAGCAAACACAGAGGCTAAGATATAGATACGCTAAATTTCAGCCACCAGCTTTACATGCAGTAATCGGGCTTGTAAAGGTTTCGACGGGGGTTTTGAAGTTGGGGCAGCCATCCGAAGGTACCGCGTAAGGTGCAAAAATAAATATAAACGCTGAAGATAATTTAGCAATCGCTGCCTAATGGCAGCTGTCTGACTCAGAGCACCCACACTTTGTGACCCAGGCATCGACTATGTGGGAAACGACACACGTTAAGCTTTGCGCGTGTGGGCGTATCATGAAGCTACTGAAGCTGTAAGCCTGCCGGTTGGCGTACAGCAGAGGGAATGTCAAATAAGCGGCTGTGATGGGAGATACCGCGATGGATGGGCTTTCGGACAGGGGTTCGATTCCCCTCAGGTCCATAGAAGACAGGTCATTGACCTGTCTTTTTTCGTTGAAATTTAAAATCTTCACAGAATTGTCATATTCCTTTGTTATAATAAAAACTATGAGAAAAGTATATGGAGGCTTGCAGTATGGAAAAGCTGAAAATTTTAGTTGTAGATGATGAGAGTCGTATGCGAAAGCTGGTTCGTGATTTCCTGGTAAAACAGAACTTTGATGTGCTGGAAGCAGGAGACGGAGAGGAAGCAGTTGATATTTTCTTTAAGGAGAAGGACATTGCGCTGATTATTCTGGATGTGATGATGCCGAAGATGGATGGCTGGCAGGTCTGCAGAGAGATCCGGAAATACTCCAAAGTGCCGATTATCATGCTGACGGCCAAAGGAGACGAGCGGGACGAACTCCAGGGCTTTGACCTGGGGGTGGATGAATATATTACCAAACCCTTCAGCCCGAAGATTCTGGTGGCGAGAGTGGAAGCGATTTTGAGAAGATCGAACCTTCTGACTAAAGATGATGAGATCTCGGTAGGCGGCATCGAACTTAACAAGGCGGCGCATCAGGTGAAGATCGATGGACAGGAGATTGAATTAAGTTATAAGGAATTTGAATTGCTGGCATATTTCCTGGAAAATCAGGGCATTGCTCTTTCCAGAGAGAAAATTCTTAACAACGTATGGAATTATGATTATTTCGGAGATGCCAGAACCATTGATACCCATGTGAAGAAGTTAAGGAGTAAGCTTGGTGAAAAAGGTGAGATGATCAAGACCATCTGGGGTATGGGCTATAAATTTGAAGTATAAGAATTTACGAAAAATACCGTTTTTTATTGCGTCTGAACTATGCATATGTTACAATAAATATGTTGGAATAAGACATTACATTCATAGAGTGTAGTGTCTTTTTTGCTGTAGTGATGAGGCAGCAAAAATACAAACGAGAAAGTGAGGGTGCTAAGAATGAAAGAAAAGAAGAAACTGTCCCTTGCAGCGCAGATTTTTATCGCGCTGGTACTGGCCATTATTGCAGGCCTTTTGATGCAGAATTATGCAGATTTTGCAAATTCTTACATTAAACCATTCGGAACTATTTTCCTGAATCTGGTGAAGTTTATTGTTGTACCGATTGTATTATTCTCCATCATGTGTGGTATCATTTCCATGAGTGATATCAGAAAAGTAGGATCCATTGGTCTGAAAACAGTTGTTTATTATCTCTGTACCACTGCATTTGCGATTGCCTTTGGCCTTTGCGTTGGAAATCTGTTTAAAGGAATGTTCCCGGTAGTTGCAACGACGGATCTGGTATATGAGGCTTCTGAACCGGTTTCCTTTATGGACACGGTTGTTAATATTTTCCCGTCCAATTTCTTTGAGCCGATGGTAAATGCCAATATGCTGCAGGTCATTGTCATGGCAATTGTCCTTGGATTTGCCATTATTCTGGTCGGAGAAGAGAAGAACAGCCGCGTGATTCAGGGATTCCAGGATCTGAATGACATTTTCATGAAATGTATGGAGCTGATTTTAAGACTTTCTCCTATCGGTGTATTCTGTCTGCTGTGTCCAGTCATTGCAGCCAATGGTCCGGCAATTATCGGTTCACTGGCCATGGTGCTTCTGGCTGCTTATATTTGCTACATCGTTCATATGGCAGTGGTATATTCTCTGACGGTAAAAGCAATCGGCGGTCTGAGTCCGCTTGAGTTCTTTAAAAATATGTTCCCGGCCATGATTTTTGCATTTTCCAGTTCTTCTTCTGTAGGAACACTTCCCATCAATATGGAGTGTGTGGAGAAGATGGGAGTATCCAAGGAAGTATCTTCTTTTGTACTTCCCCTGGGAGCAACCATTAATATGGATGGAACTGCGATTTATCAGGGCGTCTGTGCCATTTTCATTGCATCCTGCTATGGTATTCAGCTGACACTGCCGCAGATGCTGACCATTATTCTGACTGCAACGCTGGCATCCATCGGTACTGCAGGTGTTCCGGGAGCCGGAATGGTGATGTTGGCCATGGTGCTGACTTCTGTCGGACTTCCGGTGGATGGTATTGCCCTGGTAGCAGGTGTGGATCGTATTTTTGATATGGGACGTACCGTTGTAAATATTACCGGTGACGCTTCCTGCTGTGTAGTTGTACATAACCTGGAAAAGAAAAAAGAAATGAAAAATAATTAGTTTTATGTTATGATTCCTTTATTGAATGAAATTTGAAAGATAGAGGAGCAGATGTAACATGCCAGTATTTGATTTTAACGACGTATCCGATGAGAGAAATCATGCGGAGTGTACGTATACAACCTTCCGTTCCGATGCAGGAGAGGCAACTCCGGAACAGCCGATCCTTCTTCTGGATAACCACAGCAGACAGTGGAAGCATCATTCCATCGGTGTCTTTACCAACCCGGTGAAACGTTCTTCCTTTGAATTTGAAGAGGAAGACGGCAAGTTCAGCGCAGATATTCTGGAGATTGATGCCAGATTTGTAAGCCTTTTACGCTGGCTTGGCGAGAACCACATCAATGTGCGTCTGTCTGGTAAGAATCGGGAGGATGGATATGCTGTTTACAAGATTCGTGAGATTGCATTTGGCGGCGGCACCAAGTTATCCGCAGAGGATGGATTTCTGCAGTTTATGATGGACCGTCTCTTTGCCAGCCATGCTCCGGAGGAGATTGAAGAGGATGAGGATTACGAGGAAGTAGGAGATGAGATGAAACTCACCAGCCTGCAGAGCATCACAGATTTCATGACCTGCGCCGGAAATACCATGCCAGAAAATATCCGCCTGTGGGCCAGAAGAAACCTGGCTGTGGCCCGTTCCCACGAGGTGTCCCCGGAAGAGAGAAGACATGCACAGAGAGCACTGTCCATTATGATGAATGTACAGTGGAAAAATAATTATTTTGAAGCCATTGATCCGGAAGAAGCCAGAAGAATTCTGGATGAAGAATTATATGGTATGGAGCGGGTAAAACAGAGAATTATCGAGACCATTATTCAGATCAACCGCACCCATACGCTTCCGGCTTATGGGCTTCTGCTGGTGGGACCGGCGGGAACCGGAAAATCCCAGATTGCCTATGCAGTAGCCCGGATTCTGAAACTGCCGTGGACGACCCTGGATATGAGTTCCATCAATGATCCGGAGCAGCTGACCGGAAGCTCCCGTATCTATTCCAATGCAAAGCCCGGTATTATTATGGAAGCCTTCTCAGCAGCAGGAGAGTCCAACTTGGTTTTCATTATCAACGAGCTTGACAAAGCTGCATCAGGAAAAGGCAATGGAAATCCGGCTGATGTACTCTTAACGCTTCTTGATAACCTTGGATTTACGGACAATTATATGGAATGTATGGTGCCGACAGTCGGTGTGTACCCGATTGCGACTGCCAATGATAAATCCCAGATCAGTGCGCCTCTCATGTCCCGTTTTGCAGTGATTGAGATTCCGGATTATACGAAGGAAGAGAAGAAGATTATTTTTTCCAGATTTGCACTGCCGAAGGTGTTAAAGAGAATGAGCCTGAAGAAAGAGGAATGTATTGTCACGGAGGAAGGGCTGGAAGCAGTCATGGACATTTTCGCCCATACATCCGGTATTCGGGATCTGGAGCAGGCAGCAGAGCATATTGCAGCGAATGCGCTCTATCAGATCGAAGTAAATCATGTAGCTTCTGTCTCCTTTGACGGAACCATGGTAAGAGAACTACTGGCACAGTAAGGGACTGGAAAGGCAAAGACAGATGTTCACAGAAATTCGAAAAGAAAATCCCTTTCAGGAAATTATGGATCAGATTCTTGAAAAAGTGCAGTCAGGAAAGCTTCATAAGGGAGATGCGCTTCCGGCAGAGCGGGTCATGGCAGAGGCTCTTGGAATTTCAAGACCTATGCTGCGGGAGGTGCTGCGGGCGCTGAATATTCTCGGCGTGATTACAACGGTACATGGCGGAGCCAATTATATTTCCGAGAATCTGGAAAACAGCATGATCCGGCCCCTCTCTATTCTGTTTCGGCTGAATAACAGCAGCGTTTATCAGAATCAGCAGCTGCGTGCTGCGCTGGAAGTAGAATGTGCCATATTGGCAGCCAGAAACTGTTCTCCGGTGGATGCAGCGGAATTGCAGCTGATTATTGCGAAACTGGATGCTTCTCAGGATGAGAGCGAGCGGGCAGATCTTGACCGACAGCTTCATATCAAGATCGGAGAGATGGCGAAAAATCCCATGATTTTCGGAGTCATGAGTGCTTCTGCCCAGTTGACGGAAAACATTATCACCGGCATCCGGGCTTATATCATGCAGAAGCAGCAGTCGGTGGCTCATGTGGATGAGCAGCACCGGAATCTGGTCAGTGCCATCATCAGCCATGATGAAGAGCTGGCAGAGAACTGTATGAAAGAGCATATGCAGACCATAGAAAATTATATCAAAGAAATCTCTGGTATGTAGAAAATGAGAAAGAGAATGATTTGCGGAGTGCAAAAATTCCGTAAATTATTCTTTTTTTTATTGTATTTTTATATGCGAAATGGTATAATCTGTTTGTTGATTGGTAATACCAAAAAAGGAGAATGAGTATGGGGTATGTAAAATGGAGTTATCAGGTATTAGAGAAATTTTGTTATGATGCATTTCGTGCTTTCGGGTTCAGTGACGAAGAGAGCAAGGACATTGAAGACGTGCTTCTGATGGCGGATCTTTATGGAATTGAGAGTCACGGTATGCAGCGTATGGTGCGTTATCACAAGGGAATTGAAAAAGGAACCATCCATCCTCAGGCAAAGCCGGAGGTGGTATTTGAAACACCGGTATCTGCAGTGATCGATGGACATAATGGCATGGGACAGCTTATTTCCATCTTTGCCATGAAAAAGGCCATTGAGAAGGCGAAAACTACCGGTATTGGCATGGTAACTGTCCGGGAATCCAACCATTTTGGCATTGCGGGGTATTATGCAAAGATGGCAAGTGATGAAGGTCTTCTTGGAATGGCATGTACCAACTCAGAAGCAATTATGGTACCGACCTTTGGCAAGAAAGCCATGCTTGGCTCAAATCCAATCGCAGTTGCTATGCCTGCAGAACCTTATCCGTTCCTTTTTGACTGTTCCACTACGGTGGTAACCAGAGGAAAATTGGAGATGTACAACAAGATGGGCAAAGATCTGCCTCATGGATGGGCACTGGGAAGCGACGGACAGGAAAGTACCAGCGCACCGGATGTGCTGGCAAATATCGTCGGCAAGAAGGGCGGTGGGATCATGCCTCTTGGCGGCGACAGGGAAGTGAGCGGAGGCCATAAAGGTTATGGTTACGGTATGCTCTGTGAGCTGTTCAGTTCTATCCTTTCCATGGGAGTAACTTCTGATAAATGCTGTACCTTCCCGGACAAAACCGGTATCTGTCATGGATTTATTGCAGTGAATCCGGCAGTCTTCGGTGATCCGGAAGCGATCAAAAAGCATTTTTCAGATTATCTGGAAGCATTACGGGAGAGCCCGAAAGCAGACGGAGCAGAGAAAATCTATACTCACGGAGAAAAAGAGGTTCTGGCTCAGAAAGATCGTATGGAACATGGCATTCAGGTCAATGATAATACTATGGCAGAGCTGGCAAATCTCTGCGATTACCTGAAACTTGATTTTTCTTCTTATTTTAAGGATTATCAGTTGCAGCGCGACAGCAAGTTTTTTACCGGAAATTATTAAGCTGCAGAGTTAATCATAAATCCGCAGGAATGCGTGGAAACACGCAGACCTGCGGTTTTTTTATGCCACAACAGCAATGAAAAATATCTGTTTAAGGTTTACGAATTAATCCATAGACCGTAATCAGAATCGCAACCGGGCACATGATCTGCAGCACCGGAAGGGACATAGTAAGGATAAAGTTCAGTCCGGCACTGGAAATGACGAAGCTGGACACTGCAAAAATGATCAGCCATGCCACATAAGAAATCTTCGGAAGCAGCTCATGGAAGAAAGTGGCACAGCAGCAGAGAAGTCCCACGCATACGTTAAAACAGGCGATGAAGAAAATGGCTCCGATGATCAGCTGCCCATAGATGCCGTAGCATGCTTTGACAGCCCAGGTCAGGATTTCTGCACCGTTCTGTGCGCCCGGAAAATCCACACTGCACACGGCTCCAATGTAGGAGGTGGCACCGTAGACGATGATCAGCATGACACCGGCCATGATGCCGGCGCGAATTGTCTCGGAAGCAACTGCTTTTTTATCTGTAATGCCAAAGGATCCAATGTTCATGGAGATAACTGTGCCGAAGTTGTAGGCGGCCAGAATGTCCATGGTCTGGTAGCCGGTGATAAATCCGCTGCGGATGGGGTGCCCTGCATAGTAGGCATTGGGTGCGGCAAAAAGTGCCGGCAGTTTTACGAGGACGCCGAAAAAGGTTACGGCAATCAACACCAACAGGACCGGCGTCATGATCTTCCCGAGCAGGTCTTTTAAATGGGTCGGTTTCAGCGCAATCATGATAGCTACTGTGAAAAATACAAAGGAGTAAACGCAGCGGATCAGGAATAAAGTCTGATCACTGTTGTGAAAAAACGGAGCCACCGCCATCTCAAAGCTGGTGGATGCGGTTCGCGGAATAGCCACGCAGGGTCCGATCATCAGATGAACAAAGACGGCGAACAGGACAGCCAGTACCGGATGAATACTGCCGACCAGCTTGGTGAGTCCATCGTGCCGGGCCACAGCCATGACAGACAGGATCGGCAGCAGGACAGCTGTCAGACCTAATCCTGCCATGGCAAGAAGGGTGTCTCTTCCCGCCTGTGCCCCCAACAGAGGCGGGAAAATCAGGTTCCCGGCACCAAAAAACATGGAAAATAATGTAAATCCAATGATGCACCGATGTTTCATGGATAAGTTCTGCATAAAATCTCCCTCTTTTCCAATATGCTTCTTTCCAGTATAAACAGAAAATGAAAATAATTCAAGCTACAATATTTATAAATGAGCTGAATTAATATTGTGTAAGATGCACAGGTATGCGTATAATAGGAGCCATGGAGGAAGAGACATGCTGGATAGAGAAATGTTATATGAGGCTCTTCATAAAGAAATTCCGATTCTGACTACACAGATCAGGAAACTTTATGCAGAGCTGGATCAAAAATTCCATCTGGAAGGGGCGAAGGTGCCGATGACGTTCGGAATGGACCGAGATTGCCTTGGCTCTTATACACAGGCAGGAGGCGGAGAACGGGAACATTTTCATTTTTCCCTGCTGTTTGTGGGATATTCCGTGGAACATCCATTAAGCCGGGACGACCGGATGGATTTATATAAACATGAATATGCCCATTATATGCAGGCACATATGAAGATTCCGGAGAAGTACCAGTGGCAGACGGGAAAGCACGGAAGCGCCTGGAAATACTGCTGTTCTCTGGTTGGAGCAGCGCCGACGCCTTATTATAAAGCCGGGGAAGCGCTTATGAACCATGACTATGACAAGGTGCTGAAATCGAAGATTCACGACCACACGGTTCCTATGCGGGATCATTACCGTCGGGAGCAGGAATATAAGAAAACCAGAGACAGCAAGGTGCAGTATCAGGTGGGCGACAGTGTGGAACATCCGAAATTCGGAGCTGGAAGCATCGAGAAAGTGGAGCAGCGGGCCGGTGGTGTCCATCTGCATATCCGGTTTGAGGATGGAGTACGAAAGATGGATCAGAAATGGGTGCTGCAGACCACCCGTTATCGGAAAGCAGGTGACAGATGATGAAACAGAAAATGGTGATGTGCCTGCTGACGGGCGTACTGGTGCTGGGAATAGGCGGCTGCGGAGCGCAGGAGGTGGAGGTACCGGAAGTGGAAAATGTAGAGACTGCGGAGGAAGAACCTGTGCCGGAGGAGACAGCGGAAGAAGAAGGTGACGAACAGGAGAAGACTGATGAAGAAGATCAGTTGAAAGAAGTCCCAACGGTGGATGATGCAGCAGAATCGGGAAAAACAGAACCGGAAGAAACCGAAGCGGCACCTGCCCCGGTGGTTTATGAGGACGGCGGCCAGATCACCCTTGATCCCTCCTGGACTTACGCGGATCACTCGAAGATCAATTCCGGTGCGGCAGTGCTTTATAAAGCCGCGGAGAACCGAAAAGAAATCGTGGTAGGTGTCAATGCCGGACATGGCACTTCTGGCGGTACAAAGGTGAAGACTCTGTGCCATCCGGACGGTTCCGCCAAAGTGACCGGAGGCACCACCGCAGCCGGAGCGACAGAGGCTGTCGCTGTATCTTCTGGCATGACGTTCAACGATGGCACACCGGAGAGCAGCGTCACTCTGCGGATGGCGCAGATCTTAAAAGAGAAGCTGCTGGCAGTAGGATATGATGTTCTCATGCTTCGTGACGGGGATGATGTACAGCTTGATAATGTGGCACGTACGGTTATCTGTAACAACGCAGCAGACTGTCATATTGCCCTTCACTGGGATGGAGACGGGCTTAATTATGACAAAGGCTGTTTCTACATCTCCGTACCGGACGGTCTCAAATCTATGGAGCCGGTGGCCTCCCACTGGAGCGAACACAATGCACTGGGTTCAGCCCTTGTAGAAGGTCTGCGGGCACAGGGAGCAAAGATCCATGGTGGCGGAAGTATGAGCATTGATCTGACCCAGACTTCCTACAGTACGATACCGTCCGTGGACATGGAGCTTGGAAATGCCTGCTCTGACCATTCGGACAGCGTGCTGGACCTTTTAGGCAATGGACTGGTACAGGGTGTGAACAGTTATTTTGGACAATCGTAATTTCACTCTTGTATTCAAAAATAAATACTCCTATAATAACAGTTAAAAAGGTCAAATTAACCAAGCCAAAGAGGAAAGGAAAAAGTTATGAATGAGTCCAATGATGTAATTCGCGATGCCAGACAACTGGGTGTGCCTAAAATGCTCATCCTTGGCCTTCAGCACATGTTTGCCATGTTCGGAGCCACC
This sequence comes from Hominiventricola sp., assembly GCF_057604405.1. Taxonomy (NCBI): domain Bacteria; kingdom Bacillati; phylum Bacillota; class Clostridia; order Lachnospirales; family Lachnospiraceae; genus Hominiventricola; species Hominiventricola sp. Next base: position 65,189 of record NZ_DBLYVB010000005.1, on the reverse strand, counting down.
ATCCTGGTGCCGATTCTGGTCAACAGCTATTTTGTGGATGCCTGCGGAGAGGGACCAACCCGTGGTCTGACCGTAGCAGTCACTCTGTTCTGTGCCGGATTTGGTACGTTATTGTTCCACGTGTGTGCAAAATTTAAAGTTCCCGCATTTCTGGGTTCTTCCTTTGCATTTTTAAGTGGATTTTCCACCGTTGCCCATCTGGATACCGGCATGTATGCGGGAATGAGTGCGAACGACAAGGCTGCCTATGCCTGCGGCGGTGTGGTAGTGGCAGGTCTTTTGTATCTGGTACTGGCATTGATTATCCGTATGGTAGGTGTAAAACGTGTCATGAGATATCTCCCGCCGGTAGTCACCGGACCGGTTATCATCTGCATCGGTTTAAGCCTTGCATCCTCTGCCATCAACAATGCATCCACCAACTGGTTCCTTGCTTTTGTGGCACTGGCCGTGATTATTGTATTTAATATCTGGGGAAAAGGAATGTTCAAAATCATCCCGATTCTTATGGGTGTTGTCATTTCCTATGCAGTAGCACTGTTTATGAACATGATCGGCATCACCAATCCGGACGGTTCTGCTATCCTTGATTTCTCTGCCATTGCCTCTGCAGGTATTATGGGAATTCCGCCTATTCAGATCTGCAAATTTGACGTGACGGCCATCCTCGTTATGGCACCGATTGCCATCGCAACGATGATGGAGCATGTAGGTGATATGTCCGCAATCTCAGCAACTGTTGGAGAAAACTATCTGGCAGATCCGGGTCTTCACAGAACCCTGCTTGGTGACGGACTTGCGACCTCTCTTGCCGGATTCCTTGGCGGACCTGCCAATACCACTTACGGTGAGAATACCGGCGTTCTGGAGCTGAGCCGTGTGCATGACCCAAGAGTTATCCGAATCGCTGCGGTATTTGCAATTATCATCAGCTTTATTCCGAAGGTATCTGCCATTATCAGTACCATGCCGGCTTCCATCATCGGAGGCGTCAGCTTTATGCTCTATGGTATGATCTCTGCGATCGGTGTCCGCAATGTGGTAGAAAATAAAGTTGATCTGACAAAATCCAGAAACCTGATTATTGCAGGAGTTATCTTTGTGTGTGGTCTTGGATTCAGCAGCGGACTGACCTTCACCATCGGTGGAACTTCCATCACCCTGACTGCTCTGGCTATTGCAGCCATCGCAGGTATTGTTCTGAACATCATTCTTCCGGGTAATGATTATGAATTCGGTGTGAATACTTCCGGTGATGAGAACAGAGGTATTCACGCATAACTTATTTATAAGAAAAACTAATGAACGTTAAGTAGGAAAAATAAGGAAACATGCCATTGACCAGGCCTCCGGAACTTCGTAAAATATTAGTCGATCTAATATTTTACGAAAGTTTTGGAGGCTTTATTTTATGAAAAAAAATTCTACCCCTTATGATTTCGAAGGAAGAATTCCTCTTTCACAGGCCATTCCGCTGGGATTACAGCATGTAATGGCTATGTTTATTGGAAATCTGACCCCGCTGATTATTGTGATGGGTCTCTGCGGACTGACTGCGGATGCCGGATTTGGTGATCTCCGTACCGCTTTGCTGCAGAATGCCATGGTTATGGCAGGTATCGTAACCCTGGTACAGCTCTTTTCTATCGGACCGGTAGGTGGTAAAGTGCCGATTGTTATGGGAACTTCTTCCGGATTCCTCGGGGTGCTGAATAATACAGTGGCTGCCTGTGGAGGCGGAATCCTTGCATACGGTGCTATTATGGGAGCCTGTATTGTGGGCGGTATTTTCGAGGGCGTTCTCGGAATGTTTTTAAAACCGCTTCGCAAATTTTTCCCGGCCATTGTAACCGGCTCTGTTGTCATTGCCATCGGTCTTTCCCTTCTGGGGGTGGGTATTAACTATTTCTGTGGTGGAAGCGGAAAAGCAGATTATGGCTCTCTGCAGAACCTGTTTCTTGGATTTGTAGTACTGATTGTCATTATTCTGCTGAAGCATTTTGCACCGCAGGACAGCGTGCTTTCTTCTGCAGCCATTCTGTTCGGTATTCTGGCAGGCTATGCAGTGGCAGTGGTTATGACACTGGTACTTCCGACCGTAGGTATCAATGCAGACGGTGCAGAGTATACCTATTCCTGGGTTGTTAATTTTGAGCAGATTAAGAATGCAGCATGGATTGCAGTACCGAGTTTTATTGGATTCGGTGCCCTGTCTGACATGCATGTGGTTTTTCAGGCAAATGCCATTATTCCTATTGGCATTATGTTTATTGTAACAGCTATCGAGACGGTAGGTGATATTTCTGCCTGCATCGAGGGTGGTATGGCGCGCGAGGCAACAGATACGGAGTTATCCGGTGGTGTGATCTGTGACGGACTTGGTTCTTCATTTGCGGCACTGTTCGGTGTACTGCCGAATACCTCTTTCTCACAGAACGTAGGTCTGGTATCCATGACGAAGGTTGTCAATCGTTTTGCGATTTCCATGGGCGCTATTTTCCTGATCCTCTGTGGTTTCTGTCCGAAAATCGGAGCCATCATGTCTGTGATGCCCCAGTCTGTACTTGGTGGTGCTGCTGTTATGATGTTTGCATCCATCCTGATCTCCGGTATCCAGCTGATTACCAAGGAACCCATTGGAAGCCGTGAGATTACGATTATTTCGGTAGCCATCGGTCTGGGATATGGTCTGGGTGCAACCAATGGAGCAACCTCCCAGCTGCCCTATTATATTCAGCTGGTATTTGGCGGCTCCGGTATTGTCCCCTGTTCTCTGGCAGCTATTCTGTTAAACATTGTCCTGCCGAAGAATTCAAAACCAGTCCGCAAGATGTGGGATATTGAAGATGAAGAATAAAAAGATCGCAGTTGTTGGTGCGGGTGGGAAAACCACCCTCATCCATCGGCTGGCTGAAGAATATCGCAGGAAAGGTGCTTCCGTGCTGGTAACGACGACCACACATATGCTGGTGGAATCGGACACGGATCTTTCCTGCGATTCTTTTGCTATAAGGGAAAAAATAAAAAGAACCGGATACTGCATGGCGGGAAGTCTGTGTCCTGGGCAGAAGCAGAAAATAGGTTCTTTGCCGGAACCTGTGTTTCGTGACTTGCTGATCGCTGCCGATTATGTTTTAATAGAAGCAGATGGTGCGAAACATTATTCTTTGAAATACCCGGCAGAGCACGAGCCGGTCATTCCGGCAGAAGCGACGGATGTGATTCTGGTGCTTGGAATCTGGGATTTGGGAAAGTCCTGTCAGGATGTAATCTTCCGATTTGATAGGATGGCAGAGCTTACCGGAATTTCCGGTAAAAAAACGGTCGGAATTGCAGAACTTCGTCTGATTCGGAAGGCCTATGAGGAAAAACTCCGGGAAATGAACTTTTCCGGAGAATTTCATGTGCTGCTGTCAGAGAAAACAGAGCAGAAGTTTTTGTTTCGCACCTGGCAGGAGGCAGTGGGGGATTATGAATAAAAAAATTTTGATTATCTGCAGGGGAGGCGGAGATCTGGCCACAGGCATTGTGCATCGGCTGTTTCGGGCCGGATTCCCGGTGCTGGTGCTGGAAACCGACAGTCCTGCGGCTATTCGACGGCAGGTATCCTTTTCCGAGGCAGTCTATGATGGAACGGCGACGGTGGAAGGTGTGACAGCAGAGCGGATTGCTTCAGCAAACAGAGCCTCTGTAAACCATGTGCTGGAAGAGGGACGTGTGCCCATCCTGGTGGATCCGGAGGGCAGTTCCATCCCATTGTTGAAACCGGATATTGTGGTGGACGCCATTATTGCAAAGAAAAACCTGGGGACTGCAAAAGAGATGGCACCGCTGGTTATTGGAGTTGGTCCCGGATTTACCGCAGGTGCGGATGTGGATCTGGTGGTGGAATCCATGCGGGGCCATAATCTGGCGCGCATTTTTACGACCGGGTCGGCATTACCCAATACCGGAATTCCCGGTAACATCGGCGGTTTTACGAAAGAGAGGGTTCTCCATGCGGAGGCAGCCGGTTATATGAAAAATATCCGTCAGATCGGAGATATCGTGGAAAAGGGTGAGGAGATTGCCCGGATTTATGAGAAAATGACAGAGGACGGCACATTTTCCGGTTCTTATGTGTCAGTGGAGGCATCTATTTCAGGCATTATCCGGGGACTCATCCGGGAAGGCTATCATTTTCAGAAAGGATTCAAGATCGCGGACATTGATCCGAGAGAGAGCGAGCTTGCCAACTGCTTTACCATCTCGGATAAAGCGCGGAGCATTGGTGGCAGCGTGCTGGAAGCGGTCTGTGGATATGTAAATGGATAGAACAGATCATTTTTATGCCTCTGTCGGGGCATGGAACAGAGAGAAAGAAGCGTTTCTTGCTACGGTGACAGAGGGACCGGCTGCAGGCGAGAAAGTGTTTGTGGAAAACGGTACGATGCAAAGCCGAAAGGGTACATTTTTTACAGAGTCCCGCATCCGGCAGTTGTGTGGAAAAGGACTTCAGCGGATAGACGGGCAGGAAGTATTTGTGCAGCCCCTGGGAAAGCAGGCAAAGCTTGTGATCTGCGGAGCCGGGCATGTGGCGACTGCGCTGATCCGCATGGCAAAGCTTCTGAATTTTGAGATTGTGGTGTTGGAAGACCGGCCTCTTTTTGCGGAGAGCGCCAGAAGAGAAGGCGCTGATCAGGTGTTCTGTGGCGACTATGCAGAACTTCTGCGGCAGATGACGGGCAGCAGGGATCACTATTTTGTGTGCATGACCAGAGGACATCGGTTTGATCAGGAATGCCTGCTGGAAATTTTTAAGAAATCCCATGCGTATATCGGTATGATGGGATCGAAGAAACGGTCTTTCCTTATGAAAAAAGACTTGGTGGAAGCCGGATTTGCACCGGAGCTGGTGGAGTCCCTTCATGCACCCATCGGATTGCCTATCGGAGCACAGACACCGGCAGAGATTGCCTTGTCGGTGATGAGTGAAATCGTAAAAGTGAGAAGTGAGCATGCCAAAGAGACAGCCCTTGATGAGCAGGTGCTGGAAGAACTGACAAAAGCGCCGGAGGATGGTGAGCAGAAAATGCTCTGTACCATTATTGAAAAACACGGAAGTGCACCGCGAAGCGCAGGCACCCAGATGGTGGTGACCTCTTTGGGACGTGTGGTGGGAACCATCGGTGGAGGATGTGCGGAAGCGGAAGTGATCATGGCATGCAGGAAACATTTTTATAAGATAAGGGAAGGAGTTCCCCATCCGGCCTGTGAAAAAATCAGAATCCGCATGACTACGGATAATGCGGAAGAAGAAGGCATGGTCTGCGGTGGAACGATTCTGGTTTTGCTGGAGGAAACAGATGATCTATCTTGATAATGCGGCGACCACCCTGAGAAAGCCGGAGGCGGTGATTGAAGCGGTGGCAGATGCCATGAGAAATATGGGAAACTCCGGCCGAGGATCAGGAAGCACATCCCTTCGGGCATCCAGGGTGATCTATGAAGCAAGACGGACTTTGACAGAATTTTTCGGTGGAACAGATCCGTCGAGGCTTGTTTTTACCTCTAATTCTACCGAAGGGCTGAACATGGCAATTCGCGGAATCTTTGTACCGGGAGACCATGTGATCACTACGGAACTGGAACATAATTCCGTGCTTCGCCCCCTGTATGCAGAACAGGAACAAAATGGAATCTCTCTTACCATTGTGAAAAGCGGGAAACAGGGAACCGTCGATTATGAGGGGATCGAAGCCGCCATCCGGCCGGAGACAAGGGCTGTCATCTGTACCCATGCCTCCAATCTCACCGGAAATGTGGTGGATCTGTATCGTATGGGACAGATTGCGAAACGGAATGGCCTCCTATTTGTGGTGGATGCGTCCCAGACGGCGGGAGTGCTGCCCATTGATATAGAGAGAATGCAGATCGACGTACTCTGCTTTACCGGACATAAGAGCCTTATGGGTCCCCAGGGAACAGGCGGACTTTACGTGAGAGAAGAGGTAGAGATCCGTCCCTTTAAAAGCGGTGGTACCGGAGTCCACAGTTTTCTGAAAAAGCAGCCCGATGACTATCCGGAACATCTGGAGGCCGGCACACTGAACGGACACGGCATCGCTGGACTGTTGGCAGCGGTGCGGGAGATTCAGAACATTGGTTTGTCCGCTATTTATGAGAAAGAACACCGATTCATGCAGCAATTTTACGATGGGGTCCGGGAAATTCCGGGTATAAAAATTTACGGTGATTTTTCCGATCCGGCGGCAGTCCGCTGCCCTGTCGTCTCATTAAATATCGGTGATATGGACGCATCCGAAGTCAGTGACTGGCTCCAGGAAGAGTTCGGTATCATTACCAGAGCGGGTGCCCACTGCGCACCTCTCATGCATCAATATTTTCAAACGGAAAAACAGGGGATGGTAAGATTCAGCTTTTCCTATTATAATAAAGAGGAAGAAGTGCTTGCGGCAGTCCGTGGGGTGAAGACCATTGCAGCAGCACAGCAGTAGTTTGAGATTTTGACTATGAAGGAGGAACGAGTGGCGGAAGAAATTGTATTTTGTAAAGGCGGCGGCTGCACCGCGAAGCTTGGTCCGGATCTTTTAAGTCATGTACTGGATAAACTTCCAAGAGGAGAGAAAGATCCCAATCTGCTCATCGGATATGACAGCAAAGATGACGCGGCGGTGTACCGTGTCTCTGACGAGGTGGCAGTGGTACAGACTCTGGACTTCTTTCCGCCCATGCTGGATGATCCCTATCTCTTCGGGCAGATCGCAGCGACCAATGCCTTGAGTGATATTTATGCCATGGGCGGAACAGTGAAGACAGCCCTTAATATTGTCTGTTTTCCGGAACAAATGGATCTGAATATCCTGGGAAAGATTATGCAGGGCGGTGCAGAGAAAGTGATCGAAGCAGGCGGCACGCTGGCAGGAGGACATTCCATCATGGACAACGATGTAAAGTATGGACTGTCTGTGACGGGGGTAGTGCATCCGGATCATATTTACGGAAATAATCAGGGACAGCCATCGGATGTGCTGATTCTTACGAAAAAACTGGGAGTGGGACTGGTGTGTAATGCAAATCGCGTGGGACTGGCCCCGGAAGGAGCGATGGAGGAAGCGGCGGCATCCATGACCACTCTGAATAAAAAAGCAGCGGAAATCAGCCATCACTATGAAATCCATGCCTGCACGGATGTGACAGGATTCGGATTTCTGGAACATTTAAGTGAGATGATCAACGAGGAGATTTCTGCTGAGATTGATTCCATTTCCATTCCGGTAATCCGGGGCGCCATCCACTGTGCGGAAGAATTTCTTCTGACGGCGGCAGCCCAGAGAAACCGGAACCATGTGGGAGACCGGGTGGAATTTTCCAGCTGGATTCCATTTTCCATGGAAGAATTATTATTTGACCCGCAGACCTCCGGCGGACTTCTGTTTGCAGTAAAACCGGAGCAGGCGGGGGCATTTTTAAAAGAATTACAGGGTGCGGGACTTCCGGCGGCAATGGTCGGCAGGTTCGTATCCAAAAAAGAAAAAGACATTTATGTAAGATAGGAGAAAACGAGCGATGATGACAGTTAATGCTATGGGGGATGCATGCCCGATTCCGGTGGTGAAGACGAAGAAAGCCATGGAGACTTTAAAGGCAGGCGATGTGGTGGAAACTTATGTAGACAATGAAATTGCGGTGGAAAACCTGACCAAGATGGCAAAACAGACTGGATGTGCAGTGACAAGCCAGAAGCTGGACGAAGGAAAATACAGCGTACAGATTACGGTGTCAGAAGCAGCAAGAGAAGCCGGAAATATGCCGGAAGTGAACTGTGGCCCAACACCGGCATCCAACAAAGTCGTGGTCATCCGCAGCTCGGTTATGGGTGAGGGGGATCCGGAGCTTGGAAAAGTGCTGATCAAAGGATTTATCTATGCCCTGTCCCAGCAGGAAGATCTGCCGAAAACCATATTGTTCTACAATGGCGGGGCCTATCTGACCTGCGAAGGTTCTGCATCTCTTGATGATTTAAAAGAGTTGGAGTTAAGAGGGGTTAGAATTCTCACTTGTGGAACCTGCCTTAATTTCTACGGACTTTCTGAAAAACTGAAAGTCGGAGAAGTAACGAATATGTATGAGATCGCAGAGACCATGTCAAAAGCGTCTCTGATCGTGAGTCCATAAGATGCGGATCAGACATCTGCAGCTGGTGGTGACCTTTGCGACAACCACCGCTGCCATGGAAATGGAGCGAAAAGCAGAGGAAGAACAGATACCGGGAAGGCTCATTCCCCTACCGTCGGAGATTTCTGCCGGATGTGGACTGGCCTGGAAGACGGAGCTTTCAGAAAAAGAGAGTCTGATACCATTTCTGGAACAGGCGAAGCTTCGGTGGGAAGCCATGTATGAGTGCAGTCTGTTCTGAAAAATACAAAAAAGATAAGAAGAAAGGGAGCCATGCTTTATTATAATCAGTATGTGAGGGCGGAAAGTCTCGAAGAGGCTTACGATCTGTATCAGAAAAAGAATAATTTCATTCTGGCCGGTATGCTCTGGCAGAAAATGAGAAATAAGACGATGGGAACTGCCATTGATCTGTGCGGCCTCGGCCTTGATAAAATTGAGGAAACTGAGGAGGCGTTCCGCATTGGCGCATATGTTTCCTTACGTGATCTGGAGACAGATGAAGCATTAAATACTTATACTGGAGGTGCATTTCGGGAATCTGTGCGTCATATTGTAGGTGTGCAGTTTAGAAATGTAGCAACCGTAGGCGGCAGCATCTGGGGACGCTTCGGATTTTCCGATGTGATGACCATCTTCCGCGCCCTGGGTGCGAAGGTGGAGCTTCATCATGCAGGTATGATGGATCTTAACGACTTTGTAAAACTTCCGAGAAAAACAAGAGATATTCTGGTGGCGGTTATTGTGCCGAAAAATGTGAAAGGCGTTGTCTATGTAAGTCAGCGGAACCAGTCCACGGATTTTCCGGTGCTGACCTGTGCTGTGGCAAAACGGGCAGACGGATATGCAGCGGCCATTGGTGCGACCCCTCATCTGGCGGAAGTAGTCGTGGTTCCGGAGCGGGAACTTTCGGAACTCAGTGATGAGCAGATGGATGCATTTGCCGGACAGGTATGTGATGAAATTCGATTTGGCAGCAACATGCGAGCAGGTGCGGCTTACCGTAAAACGGTCTGTCGCGTGCTGGTAAGACGTGCCATGCAGGCACTGAAAGGAGAACTCGACTGATGGATGTGAAAATAACATTAAACGGAAAAGTAGTCACCGATTCCGTAGATGCAGATATGGTTCTTCTGGACTTCTGCAGAAAACACAGATGTTATTCCGTAAAACGCGGCTGTGAGAGCGGCAACTGCGGACTCTGCACAGTTCTGCTTGACGGAAAGCCGGTGCTTTCCTGCAGTACGCCGGTGGGGCGTGCCAATGGACGGAAAGTCGATACACTGGAAGGATTACAGGAAGAAGCGAAAGCCTTTACGAATTTCTTCGCTGCTCAGGGAGCAGATCAGTGTGGATTCTGCAATCCCGGATACATTGTAAATATTGTGGCGCTACTCAGAGAAAATCCGGATCCGACAGATGAGGAAATTCTGGAATATCTGTCCGGCAACTTATGCCGTTGTACCGGATATCAGAGTCAGCTTCGCTCTCTCAGAAATTATTTGAACAGCAAAAAAGAGGGCGCAGACCTTGATCTGGAAGCAGGCGTCTATGGAGAAGATATCGGAAAGGAGTGGAAGCATGAAGGAATTTGAACGTGACCGGAAAGATTACCATGCGGTTGGAAAATGCATTCCGAAGAAAGATTCTGAGCAGCTGCTCCTTGGAAAACCGGTATTCATGGATGATATTGTGCATGAGGACTGTCTGGTGGTGAAGATTTTGAGAAGTCCCCATGCTCACGCCCTGATCGAAGATATCAATACGGCAGCAGCAATGAAAGTACCGGGCATTGTGGCAGTTTATACATGGAAGGATGTACCGCAGAACCGATTCAGTATTGCAGGACAGACCTTTCCGGAGCCGTCCCCCTATGACCGTCTCATTCTTGACCAGAGAGTCCGGAGTGTAGGTGATGCAGTGGCAATTGTAGCCGGAGAAACAGAAAAAGCAGTGGACAAAGCACTTCGTGTCATCAAAGTTAAATATCAGGTGTTGGAACCGGTGCTGGATTTCCGCAAGGCCCTTGACAATCCGGTGCTGGTGCATCCGGAGGATAACTGGATGTCCCATGGAAATACCGGTGATGTGAAGAAAAATCTCATTCATCATGAGGAGGATGCTCATGGTGATGTGGAAGCAGTGCTCGCTGACTGCGAAGAAGTCATTGAGCATACGTACCGGATTAAAGCTGCTCAGCAGGGGTATATGGAGACGATCCGTGCTTACTGTGAAATTGACCGTTACGGACGACTTCACTGCATTAGTTCTACCCAGATTGTCTTCCATCTGCGCCGTATCCTTGCCACGGCTCTTGGCATTCCCAAATCCAAGGTCCGTGCTGAAAAACCGCGGATCGGCGGTGGGTTTGGTGCCAAGCAGACGGCAGTCTGTGAGGTGTATCCGGCGTTTGTTACCTGGATGACCAAACGACCCAGCAAGATTATTTACAGCAGAAGAGAATGCCAGACCATTGCGTCACCCCGTCATGAGATGGAGGTAACCGTTCGTCTGGGCGCTATGAAGGACGGACATATCCGTGCCATTGACCTTTATACACTGTCCAATGGAGGTGCTTATGGAGAACACAGCACGACGACGGTAGGACTGTCAGGTCACAAAGCAATTCCTCTCTATACGGGTGGTTGTGAGGCAACCCGGTTTTCCTGTGATGTGGTCTACACCAATGTGCAGGCGGCAGGTGCGTACCGTGGTTACGGTGCGACCCAGGGAATTTTCGCATTGGAGTCCACGGTCAATGAACTGGCAGAGAAGCTTCATATGGATCCGGTAGAACTTCGAATGAAAAATATTGTGCGGGAAGGCATGTTTATGCCGGCATATTTTGGAGAGACAGCCAATGCCTGCGCACTGGACCGCTGTATCGAACATTGTGCTGACAATTTCCACTGGAAAGAAAAATATCCGGTGAGAGATATGGGCAACGGTAAAGTGCGGGCATCCGGTATGGCCATTGCCATGCAGGGCTCCTGTATTTCTAATGTAGATGTTGGTTCCTGTACACTGAAGCTTTCCGATGAAGGAACTTATAATATGATGATCGGTGCAGCAGATATGGGTACCGGATGCGATACGATTCTGGCGCAGATGGCAGCGGAAGTACTGGACTGTGAGCCGGATCAGATCGTAGTCTTCGGTGCAGATACGGATGCGTCTCCTTATGATTCCGGTTCCTATGCCTCCTCCACAACCTATATTACCGGTATGGCAACGCAGAATGCGGCTATGGAACTGCGGGAAAATATTATGAAGATTGGAGCCCAGCTTCTTGAATGCCTGCCGGAAGAGGTGGAATTTGACGGTGAAAAAGTCTATCTCGTAAATGGGGATAAATCTGTCAGTCTGGCAGATATTGCCACCAAATCCCAGGTCAATAACCTGATTCCGGTAGATGTGACCGCAACCTATTCTTCACCGGTCTCTCCGCCTCCCTATATGGTAGGCATGGTGGAAATTGAACTCGACAAAGAAACCGGAAGCGTGGAAATCCTTGATTATGAAGCTGTCGTGGACTGCGGTATCCCGGTCAATCCGAATCTGGCGAGAGTCCAGACAGAAGGCGGCATTGGACAGGGGATCGGTATGGCACTCTATGAAAATGTCAGCTACAATGCCAATGGAAAAATCGCAGAAGGCGATTTCATGCAGTATAAGATTCCTACCCGTCAGGATGTGGGAAATATTCATGTGGAATTTGAGACCAGCTATGAACCGTCGGGACCCTTCGGTGTCAAATCTATCGGTGAGATCGTTATTAATACGCCGGCTCCGGCACTGGCCCATGCCATCTACCGTGCAACCGGTGTGTGGCACAGAACTGTACCCTTCACCCCGGAAAAAATTCTTATGGGTATGATTGATCCGGAATGGAAAGAGACCGATCACCGGGTAAAAGAATAGATGATACATGTGATTTATATGGCGGCTGGAAACAGCCGCCGTTTTGGAAGTAATAAGCTGTTATATCTGTATGAAGGTAAGCCTTTGTACCGGCATGGCCTGGAGTTGTTGCTGAAATTAAAGCAGAAGATGGGAGAGAAGCTGACCGTCACTGTTGTGACCCAGTATGCGGAGATTTTGGAGGAAGTACAGGATATCTTTGAAAGATGCGGGATGGCAGGCATGCAGGCAGTGTTCTGCGAGGAGAGCAGGCTGGGAGCGTCTTATACGATCCGGGCAGGAATTGAGGCGGTCATCTCACAGGATCCGGTCTCTGGGCAGCCGAAAGAAGGGCAGTCCATGATCGGAGAGAAGGACTATCTCATGTTTATGGTAGCAGACCAGCCCCATCTTACTTTGGACAGTGTCCGAAAACTGATCCGGGCAGCAGTCAGCCGTGAGCAGTCAGCTTTTTCCGGGCCACTGGCAGAGGAATGTTCCCGATGGGAGACCCTGTCTCTCCGCTGCGGCAGCACCCCCGGCAATCCCTGTATGTTCCGCGCAGATCTTATCCCGGAGCTTATGTCCCTCACCGGCGACCAGGGAGGACGGAAGGTACTGAAGCAGCGTGCCTGTAAATATGTAGATATTCTTGATAAGAGAGAACTGGAAGATGTGGATGAGATGTTGCAGGTTACGGAAAATCTGGGAGAGAAGTGACATTCTGTGAAAGGAACGTCCGCAGTCCCAGTACTTCATGAGAACGAGTCAGAGACGATGTTCGAATGTTAGTACTGTTGGATCGAGGACTTAGCGCGAGCGGTTCCGCTCACAGAATGTCACTTCGGTTGGTCAGTTTGTTCGTGATCTGCAACATTGCTCCCGGGTTTTTCAAAAAAATTTAAAGAAAGGGTTGCTCTTTTCTAATAACCGTGGTAGCATAGCAGAAAAAGAAAACGTAAAAATGATAGAGGAGCGGGCTTCATGAGTACAGACTGATACAGGTCGGAAACTGTCAGTCATGGAAAGGGAATACCGCCGAAGAGATCCGGACATTTCCGAAGAAAGGATTTCTGGTCTGCCGCAGAAGATGTGTCAGACTGTCACAGGACTGTGGAGAGCTATCATTGGTCAGACAAAATTATAAGGCCATGAACGCAGTCAAAAGAATTGTGTTCATGGCTTTTCTTGTTTCTGTATCTATCATGTTTACAAAAGAAGGGAGAACTTTTCGTTATGGATTATGTACCTGCTATGTACGCCACATTTTGGGCGCTTGTACCGCCGGTTGTGGCAATCGCGCTCGCGCTGATCACCAAGGAGGTGTATTCCTCACTGTTCCTTGGAATTTTAGTTGGAGGCCTGTTCTATTCAGGCTTTAGTTTTGAAGGAACTATCGTTCACATTTTCCAGGACGGTGTTGTAAGTGTGCTGTCTGACAGTTACAACGTCGGCATTCTGATTTTCCTGGTTATCCTGGGAGCAATCGTGTGCCTGATGAATAAGGCAGGCGGTTCTGCTGCATTCGGACGCTGGGCCAGCGAACATATCAAGACCCGCACCGGAGCACAGCTGGCTACCGTTGCACTTGGCGTTCTGATTTTTATTGATGACTATTTTAACTGTCTGACGGTAGGAAGTGTTATGCGTCCGGTCACTGATAAGCACAATATCTCACGTGCAAAACTGGCTTATCTGATTGATGCAACCGCAGCTCCGGTCTGCATTATTGCACCGATCTCTTCCTGGGCAGCAGCAGTTACCGGATTTGTAGAAGGTGAAGACGGACTGGCATTGTTCATCAGTGCTATTCCTTATAACTTCTATGCATTGCTGACGATTGTTATGATGGTGACTATTGCAATTCTGAACATTGACTTTGGTTCTATGAAAGTGCATGAAGACAATGCAAAAAATGGTGATCTGTTCACTACACCGGATCGTCCATATGGTGACGGAGAGGACGAGACTGTGGTCGGAAACGGTACTGTAAAGGATCTGGTGATCCCGATTCTGGCTCTGATTGTCTGCTGTGTCATTGGAATGATCTGGACCGGTGGATTTTTTGCAGGTGAGAATTTTGTAACTGCATTCTCCAACAGTGATGCATCCGTAGGTCTGGCTGTAGGAAGTGCATTTGCACTGATAATAACGATTGCACTGTATGTGAGTCGTAAAGTGCTTGGATTCAAAGAGTGCATGGACTGCATCCCGGAGGGTTTCAAAGCCATGGTACCGGCTATCATGATCCTGACCTTTGCATGGACCTTGAAAGCCATGACCGACAGCCTGGGTGCTGCAGAGTTTGTGGCTGCGATCATCAAAGGAGGCGCATCTGGAATTGTAAATCTGCTTCCGGCAATCATCTTCCTGGTAGGCTGTTTCCTGGCATTTGCAACCGGAACTTCCTGGGGTACCTTTGGTATTCTGATTCCGATTGTTGTAGACGCATTCCAGGCAACCAACCCGACCCTGATGACCATTGCTATCTCCGCCTGCATGGCAGGAGCTGTCTGCGGTGACCATTGCTCCCCGATCTCCGATACAACGATCATGGCATCTGCCGGAGCCCAGTGCAACCACGTAAACCATGTATCCACACAACTGCCTTACGCAGTCAGCGTGGCTGCCATTTCCTTTATTACCTACATCGTTGCAGGCTTTGTCCAGTCTGCATGGATCTCCCTTCCGGTCGGCATTGTGCTGACACTGGGATATCTGATGGTGATGAAGAAAAGAAGCGAAGCATAAGATCAAAAATAGAAGATAGAATATGGAAAAGGAGAACCACTGACGGTTCTCCTTTTCCAGTGTGGGCGGTTTGAGTACGCGCTGGGGCAGATTCTTGCAAAGGATGCCAGAGATTTTTTGTCGCGCAGCTGATCTTTGCTGAAGTTTGGGCATATAGAGATTTCCTTTTGAATTTTGCCCTCACGAGCTTGCACGGATGATGATTTTTGCCGTTTTTCTGACATTTCCGCGAGCTTTTTTCTGACTGTTGGGCAGATAGCCGTTGAGGTTCTCGTTACATCCAACTTGCTTTTTAATTCTGGGTATCAGAACTATTGAAAAGTTGTATATAGCCAAATGATCTGCTCCAACCGCGAAAAATCAAGAAAATTGATTGTATGACAGATCAAAATGGGTGTCAGCAGAGATTAAAACTGCATATGTCCAAAAGTAAAGTTTTCGATTTACTTAACGTAATGTTGAATTGTTTTCTCTATATTCTCTGTATCCAGCGGATTCATTTTTGTCTCATACGTCATAATTAATTGAATCGTTGGATAAATTCGATTTGCAATATAGCTTTGGATTTTTGTCATTGCGCTTCTGGCATAAGAAGGATCATCAATCATGCCAAAATGTTCCCAATAATAGATTTTCCCTGTTTTGGGATCCATGATTGTAAAATCCGGATAGACAGTGATTTCACCCAGCTGAAGTTCACATTCATACCGAAAAGGGATCCCATTCATATGCAGGAAAAAGGCAATTAGAGATTCCGATTTTGATCGGACGTAAATGCCGCCTGCTGTTTTATGAAGCAATTGTTCCGGGTATTTTTCATTATGTTTGTAAGGGGATGCCAGCCATTCACGAGTGGACTGGGGCTGATCAGCGTGGATATTGGTAAGAAGTTCTTTTAAATCATATCTGAAAATGATTGTAAACTATGAAATATGTTAGCAGAAGAAAAATTTATACAGATGTGGACTATCGTAACGAATTGACATGGACTGACAACTGATTCTATAATGGAAAAAGTAATCATCCAGAGTCATGTGTATGGCTCCGAAAATGATAGGAAATGAAAGGACGGGAGACTTTATATTCATGACCTGGCAGGAGTTTGAACAGCAATTTTCCATTCAATTAAATGAGCAACAAAAAAGTGCCGTGCAGAGTGTAGACGGGCCAGTGCTTCTTCTGGCGGTGCCGGGATCGGGGAAAACGACAGTGCTGGTGACGAGGCTGGGTTACATGATCTATTGTAAAGGAATGGATCCGGGCAAAATCCTGACAGTTACCTACACGGTGGCGGCAACGAAGGATATGGCAGAACGATTTGCGGTAAAATTCGGACAGGAGATGGCAGAACGTCTGGAATTTCGGACTATTAATGGCATTTGTGCCCGGGTGATTCAGTACTATAGCTGGAAGACGGGCAGGATGGCATTTCAGCTGCTCACGGATGAAAAGCGGATTTCTGCCATGCTGTCGGGCATTTATCAGCAGACGGAGCGGGTATACCCAACAGAAGGTGATCTGAAAAATGTCCGGACATTGATTACTTACATAAAAAACCGGATGCTGAATGAAAAAGAAATCCAGAAGCTGGAAGAAGAAGCGGAGATTCATTTGGCAGCGATCTACAAAGAGTACTGCAGACAGCTCCGGGAACAGCAGCTTATGGATTATGATGACCAGATGGTCTATGCCTATAATATGCTTCGAAAAATTCCAGAGCTTCTTGCATATTTTCAGGAAAAATACCCTTATATCTGCGTGGATGAAGCCCAGGATACATCGAAAATCCAGCATGCCATCATTGCACTGCTGGCATCGAAATCCGAGAATCTTTTTATGGTGGGAGATGAGGATCAGAGCATTTATGGATTCCGTGCCGCTTACCCGGAGGCATTGCTGGAATTTGAGCATCATCATCCGGGAGCGAAAGTGCTGCTCATGGAAGAAAATTTCCGTTCCGATGGAAACATTGTTCTGGCAGCAGACCGGTTTATCCAGAAAAACACCCTGCGTCATGAGAAACATATGCGTCCTTCCAAAGAAAGAAAACAGGACGTGAAGGAAATCTCCGTTGGCACCCGAAAAGCACAGTATTCTTATCTGGTGAAAGTGGCAGAGGGATGTACAACGCAGACGGCAGTGCTTTACCCGGAGCATGAATGTGTACTTCCACTCATTGATCTGCTGGAGAGAAGAGGAGTTCCTTATCGGATGCGAAACGTGGAGTTGACCTTTTTTACCCATCGGGTGGTGCAGGATATTAGCAATATTATTAAACTTGCAGCGGATTCAAAAAATACAGAACTGTTTTTACAAGTTTATTATAAACTTAATACTTATATCCGGAAACAGGACGCACTTCGAATCGCAGAATTAAGCAGGGAAAAAGATCAGTCCATATGGGAGACAGCGCTTTCTTATGAGGGTCTGGATGGATATGCGAAGAGCAGCATCAAATCGGTGGCAACCCATATGGAACATATGTTGACGGAACCGGCATCCAGAGCAATCCATCGGATAGTGCAGTTCATGGGGTATCAGGATTACCTGAAAAGAAGCGAGATCAAAGACACGAAGCTCGACACTTTGAAAATGCTGGCTTCATTGGAGGAGAGTCCACTTCGGTTGGTGGAGCGGCTTCATGAATTACGAAAGCTTATTGAAGAGAAGGAACAGGATCCGACCTGTCCGTTTATCTTATCTACGATTCATGCCAGCAAGGGACTGGAATATGATACGGTCTATCTTCTCGATGTAGTAGACGGCATTCTGCCGGATCAGATTCCGGTGAATCTAAAGACGGCACCGAGAGAAGAACTGGAGACCTACGAAGAAGAGCGGCGGTTGTTCTACGTAGGAGCCACAAGGGCGAAGAACCGCCTCTTCTTATTTACTATGAAGCAGACATCCAGTTTCTGTGATGAATTTCTGGGAAAAGCAGCACCGAAGAAACGTGTTATCCAAGCAACAGCTGGAAACATTCATCTGCCAGGAGCGGATACAAAAGCAGCAGCTCCAAAAGCATTGTCAGATAGTGAATTCCAGGCATTTATGGAACAGATGGCGGAAGGTGTGGTGGTGACACATAAGATATTTGGACAGGGTGTGGTGGTAGAACTAAACGAGAAAAAGATACGAGTTGATTTTGATGGAGAAGTAAAAACATTCAGCAGCCGGGTAGTGGCCGGAAGCGGGATGTTGAGATTATAAAGAGGTGGTAGATATGCAAATCAGTATTTTATTAATGCAGGAAATTGTAAAACTTTTTGTGATCATGTTCATGGGATACGCAGTCGTAAAGGCAGGACTTATGAAAGCCTCAGAAAGCAAGAGTGTATCCGTAATCCTGGTCTATCTGGTGAATCCGTGTGTGATTGTCAATGCCTTTCAGGTGGAATATACGCCGGAGGTACAGAAAGGTCTGATCCTGGCGGTGATGGCAGCCGTGGTCATCCATTTGTTGTATTTGCTGCTTACGGCAATATTGAAACATCCACTCCATCTGAATGTGATCGAACGTGCAACCGCGATCTATTCCAATGCGGGTATTCTGGTCATTCCGTTGGTGCAGGTGTTGCTTGGACAGGAATATGTCATTTATTCCAGTGCATTCATTACGGTACAGCTGGTGCTTTTATGGACACACTGTAAGAGCATGCTATGTGAAGAAAGCAAGTTGGAATGGAAGAAAATACTGTTGAATGTCAATATCATCTCTATTTTTGTGGGAGTGATTCTGTTCGTGTCGCGAGTTTCTCTTCCGTCCGGAGTACAGTCGGTACTGGGAATGATGAATAATCTGATGGGACCTCTTGGTATGCTGCTGGCTGGAATGGTTATTGCGGATGTTTCCATGAAAAATGTGTTTTTAAGAAAACGGAATTATCTGTCTGCAGCGTTGAGATTACTGATCTATCCGGTTTTGTCACTGGCTGTGATGAAAATCATTTCCCTGTTTGCACCGGTCAGTGATTTTAAGCAGATTCTCCTGACGGTTTATCTGGCATCCGTAACACCTGCCTGCACTACGGTTACTTCTATGGCACAGCTTTATGATAAAGATGCCGGTTATGCCAGTTCGTTGTATGTGCTGACAACATTATTGTCGATTGTGACTATGCCGGTGATGGTGTATCTGTATGAAATGATGATGTAAGAAAATATGAAAAGGTCGGCCATGTGTCGATCTTTTTGTTTTAATTTCATAAAAACAGAAATCAATTTACTCATTTTTAAAAAAATGAGTAAATTGAATTTGACGATGATGATATTGAACCGATATAATAAAACTATTCAGGATTGAAATTAAGAGACAAAAAGAACCCGAAAGGAGACGAATTTTTGTACAGATAAGGCACTGAAGTGTCTGACTTATAGAGAATTTGAGGAGGTGCGCTGATGGTTGGCCAGGGAAGAGAACCACAAAAAGACAATGATCTTTTCTATACTTGTGGTTTGATCGAATATATTGCGCGTAAGACAAAAAATATCCGTTCAGAAGTAGTGAAAAAACTTGGAAAAGACAGAATCAGTAAAATTTATGAATTTGCTGATGTATACCATTGCGAGAATATTGACGCGGTAAGCGATGATTTTATTGAAGATGCCAGTATTGTTCCCGGGGCATTCGACAATGTAGCGGATTGTGGTTATGCAGTACCTTCTCATTGGGATATTGGCAAGGTATATAAGCGTTTAATTAAAATGGTTGCCGCATATGAAAAAATAGGAGTTGTTGATGCACTGATAGAAGTTTATAATTCCTTTATCAGTTCAAAGATTGATGACTACAATAGTAGTGTTTATTATGAAAATCCCAATTATATTTTTGAATGTTATATAGAAAAAGAAATGTTATAAATTAAAAGTTGTAACTGCAAAATTATTTGGGATAAAATCGGCGGGAGAATTTGTAAGAAAATATGATACCATTAATTGATAAACGTGCCACAGGAACTCAACTCCGGCGTTTGATGGACACACGCGGAATTACTGTAAAGGACGTGCAGCAATATCTGGAACTGGGCAGTGTACAGAGCATTTACCACTGGTTAAATGGAAGCAGTATGCCGACCATAGATAATCTGTATGCGTTAAGTGAGCTGTTTCAGGTTACGATAGATGAAATCGTTTGCGGAAACAGAAAGCCATTTGGTGACAGTGGCAGGCAGATACTGCGTGCATATTATGAAATTATGCAGGAAAGGTGGATTGCATAGTTTTTTATACTACAAGTTCAATGACAACAGATAAGACCTTCGTTAGAATTGTATTTAAAAACACAGTTCTAACGGAGGTTTTCTTTATGGCAGAAAATACTGGTGACACGGGCAGTGAGTTTAAGTTAAGCCGCGACGGGAGCTGCGGCTTAACTTACAAATGAAGTGGAATAACATAGTAGATAATTGACAATATGGCATATATGCCATATTATGATTGTAAGGGGATTAAATGACAAAATTTTTTGTAAAAAAGACGCAAAAGACACCCATAGAAGAAATAAAGCTGGCCCAAAAGTATAGGGCAGATTTTAAGGAAAGGATAGGAAAATCATGAAGTCATTAAAGCAGTACAAAGAAATGCAGATGGAGAATCCTGAATTTGTGAAGGAATACGAATCTATTCAGCCGGAAATGGATGTCATCAGAGCTATTATAGAGGCAAGAACTTCTCAGAATATTACCCAGAAAGAACTGGCAGAGCGTACAGGAATTAATCAGGCAGATATCAGCAAATTGGAAAATGGAACCAGAAACCCTTCGGTTAATTTACTTAAAAGGCTAGCTGATGGAATGGGAATGGTTTTAAAGATTGAGTTTGTTCCTAAACAAAAAGCGTAAAATATAAAACGGGCGCCCCAATCAGGGCGCCCATTCCTTTTTCTACTATTTTAAAAATTCTTCTACAACGGCTACGAATACAGCGGCACCTTCCCAGAGGACATCTTCATCCACATTGAATTTTGGATTATGATGAGCCACATCTGTTCCTTTGGCCGGGTTGGAGGAGCTTAAGAACATGAAAGCACCTGGCAGTTCTTCCAGATAGTAGGCGAAATCTTCGCCGCCCATGTTCGGAGCCGGAAGTTCAGTGATCACGTTATCTTCACCGAGGACTTTCTTTGCAGCTTTTGCAGCCAGAGCAGCCATATTGTTATCGTTAATAACGGGCGGGGCTCCCCAGATCATCTCATAATCGACGCTGCCGCCGAAGACAGCTGCAGTTGCCTGGGAGATTTCACCGATGCGTTTTGCAGCAAACTGGCGAACTTCCTCTTCCAGAGTACGGATAGTTCCTTCGATGACAACTTCATCTGGGATGACATTATACTGGCTGCCTCCCTGAATCTTACCGATGGTGAGTACCAATGGTTTGGTAGCATTTAACTCTCTGGTTGTGATGGCCTGAAGTGCAAGCACAATATGAGCTGCAATATTTACCGGGTCAATGCCCTTTTCAGGAGCGGAGCCATGGACGCCTTTTCCCTTTACTTTAATAACAAATTTGTCAAAGGCGGCCATACAGCAGCCGGATGGAATAATAAAGGTTCCGGCAGGAATCGCTTTGTCAACAAGAGTTCCGATATGTGTGCCGAAAACTGCATCAGCGCCTTTGACTGCACCATTTTCAATCATGATTTCCGCACCGCGGGACTGCTCCTCAGAAGTCTGGAATAACAGACGTACCGTACCGGCGATTTCCTGACGGTGTGCCCAGAGTACTTTTCCGGTTGCCAGAAGCATGGCAGTATGGGTATCATGGCCGCAGGCATGCATACAGCCCTCATGTCTGGAAGAGAAGGGAAGACCGGTTGCTTCCGTGACCGGAAGTGCATCCATATCCGCTCTTAAACAGACAGTTTTACCGGCTTTGCCGCCCTCGATGGTAGCGATAAGACTGCTGTCCTTTTCGGAACATACATAAGGAATACCGATTTTGTCCAGTTCTGCGGTGACATAAGCCTGTGTCTCCGGCAGATCAAATCCTACTTCAGGAATCTGATGAAGATCCCTTCTTAAACCTACGATATACTCCTGTAAATCTTTACATTCTTCCCACATCATTATGCATTCTCCTCACTATTATTTTCTTTTTTCTGATCGCTGTTATAAAACAGACGGGCAATTCCAAGTGTACCGAATACGGCACATACGATGATCATCCATGCCGGAACCGGAATGAATAATTTCAGAACCGTAGGAATTAAGAGACCAAATACAGCAATCTTTGGATATTTGACTGCAAAGTTTCCAAAGGTTCCGCCAAAGATGGCTGCGGCTGCATAATTCTTCAAGGCAGCATCCAGAAAAGCCGGAAGGATTGCTACTACTGCGGAACCAACTAAAACGGCGCTGGTGGTAGCAATCAGGTTGGTAATAATGGAACCGCAGATAGCCATGGTGGACACAACCTCTGCCTGTATGGTTCCGCTTTCGCTCTCGGTGACATCCAGTGCCAGAGCAGCACAGGGAACACGCATGTTTCCGATATTACCGGACAGGAAGCCAAGATAAGTACCGCTCATACCGAGGGCTGCGTAATAGGAAATCGGCTCTACGATGTAAAAAGCACCAAAGGACAGAGCGGTAAGAGCCCAGGCTGATAATACAACTTCCAGACTTGGCCAGCAGTTATAGCGGCTGCACAGATAGAGAACCGGAATAAAAGCGGTGAAGGCAGCCAGAATACAGGTTGGTGCACCGATGCGGATGCTGTTTCGTTTCCATTCAGTCATATATTTATTTTCCATAAGTATGTTCCTCCTATGCAATTGACAGATCATAGATGACTGCAAAGACCATACCAATGATCATTGCAATACCCAGAGAATATTCTGCTAATTTCGGATATTTTGGTACAACGAATTTCATAAGTGCCACCATACCAAGTGCACCTGCCAGACAGGCAATGGTATTTCCACATCCTTTTTTGATCTCGTTTGCATTCAGGTAACCGAAGATACCAAGGGAACAGGCACCGGACAAAACTGCCAGCCATTTGGTATCACCACCGCTTAACTTGCCTCTCAGCTTTTCCAGTGCCGGTGTTACCGTGCCGCTGACTAAGAGCCATCCTGCACCGTTCAATGCCATTGCGAACCAGGACACTGCCATAACAGTGAGAGTATAACCCTGACCGCCGAATTCCACACCTGCCGCCTGTGCACCCATAGAAGCTGCGGATAGCTCCGTTGCAGCAGCACCGATAATGGAGAGACGAAGCCATGCCATAGGTCCACCGATGGAAGCCATGAGGCCTACCATTACGATAAATACACCACAGGCAGGCCCGATTGCTGAGATGAGACCAATCTTAAAAGCCTTATTTGCCAGTCCTTTTTCCAGATTTACCTCTACGGCCGCTTTTTTTGCCTGCCGCATAAATAACAATGCCTGCGCCAGAGAAATCAGAACCGTAATTCCGCATAATCCCCAGAACACGGGTGAATTTGCAATTGTTAAGTAATCCATAACACTCCTCCTTGGTAGTTCGTTCAATTTGTTTGTTGGAGACATTATAACATTTAAAAAACTGTATTTCATTGTCTCTGAAAGCCAATAATTCAAAAAGATAGTTGTTATTTGTTTCTTGTATTGTGTATAATAGATAGTAATAGAGGATAAATATTTGTACTATGAGAACAATGAGGTGAATGACCATGACCATATCTGATTTTTTGAATCTGCCGAATTTTTCTGATCTGAATCTGCTGGCCGGTGAAAATGGACTTGACAGAGAACTGACCAATGTAACGGTTGTTGACACGCCGGATGGAACCAACTGGCTGAATGGCGGTGAATTTGTCATTACGACAGCCTATATGCTCCATGAAGAGAAGGATCTCCTGGAATTTCTGCAGGTTCTTCATGAAAAACAGGCGGCAGGTGTGGGGATCAAAGAAAACCGGTACATCACCACGATCCCGGAGGCAGCTCTGAAAATGGCCGATGAGCTGAATCTGCCATTGATTTCCGTCCCGGAAGCCTATCCATTTGTGGATATTATCAATCCGGTACTGACCCAGATCATCAGTCGTCAGTCTTTGCTTTTGACTCAGGCAAATAAGATTCACAAAGAATTTCTGGGATTAGCCATAAATAATAACAGCGTTCCGGAGATCCTGAAGACGCTGAGCAGCATTATCCGAATTCCCTGCGCGTTCATAGATACTCATTTCCGAAATATCTTTTTTTCAGATGAATCATCTTCCCTGATGCAGAAGCTTCAGGATGCAGATATGGAAAGCATTACCAGTGAATTTCTGGAACAGTACGACTATTATACAGTGGCGAATAAGAATGAGCAGTTTGGTTTCCTTCTATTTGAAAAGGGATGCCTGCAGATGCAGGAAAATGGAAATATGCAGACGGCACTGGAATATGCCAGCATTGTCCTGATCCTTCACATTCAGGTACAGATTGCCAACCAGCAGATGGCGGAGAAATATAAGGCATCCTTCCTGGAAGACCTTTTGACCAATAACGTAAAGACGGATGTGGAGATCCACAATCGTGCAAGACTTTATGGCTGGGATTTTACGAATGGTGGTCTGGCTGCGGTCGTAGACATTAATAACATTAAGAAATATTTCACTGATCATCTGGATTCCAACACCAACCGCATGTTGGAAGAAGCGACGGAAATCATTTTCCGACATTCTATTCAGGAAATGCATCAGATGTTCCCCCAGTCCAAATATTTTCGACAGAGTGACCTGATCGTATTTATCATCTCTATGCCGGAGAACAGCAGGGAAGGGTTTCCGGAACAGCTGGAGCAGACCTTCAGGCGCCTGCAGAGCCGCCTGAAAATGGTCAGCCCATTTACCATTACGCTTGGTATCGGACAATATTATGAAAATATTCGTGATATTTCCAAAAGTTACTCCGAAGCCAGAGTTGCCATCAATCTGGGATATTCCCTCCAATGGTTTGACCGGATTCTCTTCTATAACCGGCTGGGTCTTTACCGGCTTCTGGCTCCGGTTATGAACAGTCCGGAATCAGAGGAACTGTGTATACAGTATATTCAGCCGCTGGAGGATTACGATCGGAAATATCACGGAGAACTTCTGCCCACCCTGCAGGAAATCCTGCAGAATGGCTGGAATCTGAAAGAATCTGCTGCAGGACTTTATATTCACTATAATTCCATCAAATATCGATACTCCAAGATCTGTAAAGTACTGAATTTGGATCTGGCGGATCATAATAACCGATCGCTTGTGGAAATTGCGATGAAGCTGTATCTGCTGAAGCATAAGCCGGAAAGTAACTGAAAAAGGATGCTTGCAAATTAAAAAATGCAAGCGTATAATTTCATCTGGGGATAGCATTCACTTTAGAGGGGAATGCTATTTCTTTTTTTGTTATGATTATGGAGGTTATGAGAATGAGCATTACAGACAAATTTGGATCAGCAGTGGGCAATATGTCTCTGGAAAACTCGGAAAAAGCTCGAAAGCTTCTTCTGACAGGATACAGGCTGCAGGAAAAGCGGTTGTTAATCTTCCCGGACAGGGGACTTCCCGCATCAGGACAGTATGCGGCAAGACTGGTTATGCAGAGAATTATCCAAGCACTGGAAAAGCCGGAAAGTGCTGCTATGGTAAGTATTTTTGTGCCGGGTGAACTTCTGACGGCAGCAGGTCTGACTCCCTATTCGGTGGAAGCCTTGTCCTGCTTCATGGCGGGAACCAAATGTGAGCAGACATTTTTAAGAAAGACGGAAGAAGAAGGATTTCCGGAGACCATGTGCTCTTACCACAGAGTATTTCTGGGGGCTGCGCTGACAGGATTGCTGCCAAAGCCCAAATGCATGGTCTATACCAACCTAGCCTGTGATGGAAATATGATGACATTTCCATATTTGAAAGAAACTTATGACATTCCGGGATTTTATATTGATGTTCCCTATGAGAAAAATAAGGACTCTGTTGTTTATGTGGCGGAGCAGCTGCGGGAACTGAAGCATTTTCTGGAAGAAGTTACCGGAAAGAACATTTCCGAGGAGGCTGTCTGTCAGGCAGTTGCCAACAGCCGGAAAGCATCTTCCAATTATCAGCAGCAGTTGACGTTACGGAAAGATCACGATCCGGTTACCACGATTACCAATGAGCTGTATGCGATTTTCATGTGCCATCTGCTGGCAGGGTCAGAAGCCTCTGTCAAATATACGGAAATGCTGTTAAACGATGTGAAAAAAGCGCCAAAGGGCGAAGGACTGCATGTGATCTGGATGCACATCATGCCATTTCTGCAGGCCCCGGTAAAAGAGATCTTTAATTACAGCACGAAAATGCATATCCGCGCCTGTGACTTTGTGGCGGATGGATTTCAGGAGATGCATGAGGAAGATCCTTATGAGGCATTGGCGGAGAAGATGGTCTACAGCATTTATAATGGAAGCGTCAGCCAGAGAATTCAGGCAGCAGAGAAACTTGCCAGAGAAACCGAAGCCGACGGTGGCATCCTGTTCGCCCACTGGGGATGCAAAGGAACTATCGGCGCATCCAGCCTGATTAAGAGTTCACTGGAAAAAGCAGGAATCCCGACCATGATTCTGGATGGTGACGGCTGCAATCCGGCCAATACCAGTGATGGACAGGTGTCCACCAGACTCCAGGCATTTGTGGAAATGCTGGAAGAAGGCAAGGAGGAGAAAGAGTTATGATACATTACGTCTGTAAATACACACCGGTAGAGCTGTTCAAAGGATTTGGCGAAGAATGTGCAGTCCTTGAGGAAATGCCGGAAAATTTTGAAATGTCCGATCAGATCGCCCATGCCAATTTGTGTGGATTTGGAAAATCAGTCATTCAGGCCGTGCTGGAAGGAAAAGCCGACGAGCTGGTCATGGTAAACTGCTGCGATTCCATGCGAAGAGTCTACGATATTGTGAAGAGCACCGGGAAATGCAAATTTCTCTACATGCTGGATCTGCCTCATGAGGACAATGAGTGCGAAAAAGTAAAATTTGCCAGAGCAATCCTCAGACTGAAAGATGCTTATGCAACATATTCCGGAAAAGATTTTAATAAGGAGGCATTTTTTCATTCCTTCCGGAAATACGAAGTGCAAAAGAAACCTTATATCGGAGTCATGGGAGTGCGTGTCAGTGGCTTGATGGAGCAGATGATCGAGGAAAATATCCGGATGGATGTGGAAAATTTCACCTGTACCTGCGGAAGAAAGCTTGCAGTGGTTCCGGAAGAAATACAGAACCTGGATGAAGACGCCCTGTTTCTTGCCTATGCAGATGCCCTTCTCGGACAAATGCCCTGCTTCCGGATGAATAACAGCACCAAAAGAAGAGCACTGTATCTGGACCCGAACCTGAAGGGAATCATTTACCATACCATCAAATTCTGCGACTATTACGGATTTGAATATGCCAGTATTAAAAAGGAAATCAAAGTGCCGCTGCTCAAGATCGAAACAGATTTTACCAGTCAGAGCGCTGGGCAGCTACTCACCAGAATTCAGGCATTTTCAGAGACAGTAGAAGGATCGGAGGATGGAAATTCAGGAAAAGAAATCAGCAAGGAGGCAAGAGAGAAAATGAAGACAGGAGTTTATTATGCAGCAGGAATTGACAGCGGGTCTACCAGTACAGACGTCGTGATTCTCGATCAGGACGGAAAGATCAAATCCACCATGATCATCCCCACCGGCGGCGGAGCTATGATGAGTGCGGAAAAGAGCCTGGATCTGGCAGTGGAAAAAGCAGGTATTCAGAAAGAAGAGATCGTCAGAATCGTCACCACCGGATACGGACGCGCTTATATCGACAGTGGCGATGACAGCGTCACAGAGATCACCTGTCATGCCAAAGGCGCTCACTACCTGAATCCCAATGTCCGTACCGTCATCGATATCGGTGGACAGGACATCAAAGCCATCAGCATCGACGAGAATGGCGCGGTGAAAAATTTCCTGATGAACGATAAATGTGCAGCCGGAACCGGTCGTTTTCTGGAAATGATGGCAAGAACCTTGGGACTTTCCCTGGAAGAAATGAGTACCAAAGGACTGGAATGGAAAGAAAATGTAGTTATTTCCAGCATGTGTACCGTCTTCGCCGAGTCAGAAGTGGTCTCTCTGGTGGCACAGAATAAAGAAGTGGCAGACATCATCCACGGCCTGAATGTGTCTGTCGCATCCAAAGTCGGCGCCCTCGCGGCCCGCCTCGGAAAAGATAACCCGGGCGAATATATGATGACCGGCGGCGTTGCCAAAAACCAGGGCATCATACAGGCACTGGAAGAAAAACTCGGCGCCAAACTCTATATCTGTGACGAAGCACAGCTCTGCGGAGCGCTGGGAGCGGCACTGTTCGCATATGAAGAATGTAAAAATGAGGCGTAATTAGGAATAGAAAACAAAAGGACGCTTGAAATGACAAGCGCCCTAGTGTATAATCAAATCAGAAAGTGAATCGGATGTGACTCCGATTTGCCCTCAGTAAAATTTATATCAAATTTGAAATAGCATCTACTTGGGCGAGTGGGATGCTATTTCTTTTTGTCGAAATGATTGTCTATGTAAGACAGAGCCGCGAAAATTACTAACAACAAAGTTAAGACTTCCATTGTGTTCATAGGGCATCACCCTCCTTTGGAACTAGAGGGCATCTGACATCAGAAAATCACATCCTGCTTTCTGAGTGATTATACAAATAGTATAGCAAAAAAACAAATATAGGTTCAATAAAAATAAGTGATAACATGCAGCAATTACAGAAATGTGGTTGCTGCTTTTTGCTGCCCTTTTTATGGGACAGCTTAAAGTGTAATATATAAGAAAAGCGGAGAACACAACAAAAACAGAGATGCGAAAGGGGTAAATAATATGAGAAAAGATTCAGGGGGCCAGAATTTAATATTAGTTCTTATGGTTGTAGGAGTGCTTTTAGTAATTGGTTCTATCGGAGTAGCATCGGAACCGAAATGTATAGCAGCTGGGTGTAATAATAAACAGTCATCAGGCAGCAGCTACTGTTATCTGCATAAACCATCTAGTGCATATACAGGTAATTCATCTGCGCGTAGCAAATCCTCCTAATCCAGCAACTCGAAATCGTCTGGAAGCAGTAATAGCAGCAACTCTTCTGAAAGTACATCAAGCAGTAGTTCTTCTTATAAGAGCAGTACAAAGAAAAGTACTGGCTATCAGAAGAAAATTACTTATGATTCCAGCGATGATGGTTATGACGACGGTTACGATGATATCTATATGGATGGAGATTACGATTACGACAGATACGATAGAGATAGTGATTATGCAGACGGTGTAGATGATGCAATGGATGAGTTTGCTGAGGATTGGTAAATAAAAAGATACGGCAGTAATAGCGGTTTAGACAGCTGTTACTGCCGTCTTTTAGGTTTACGCCATCAAAGCAAAATGGTATACTTATCATAAATAAACACATGTTTGGAGAGGTGGTATTGGCATGCAGTTACCTTATTCAGATGAGCTAAATATTGAATATCTTGGATGAGTTGGCAAATAGAAGAACATTTATGCTTTTTAATGGGAAGAAAAGTAATAGTGTAAATATGTCACTAGAATTAATTATATGAAGTAATATATGAAACATTGAGGTACGGTGAATATGAAAAAAAATGGTTTAAATTATATAGATCTATTTGCTGGCGCCGGTGGACTTTCAGAAGGATTTATTCAAAGCGGTTATAGACCGGTTGCACATGTGGAAATGAATGAGCATGCAGCAAAGACAATAGAAACAAGAATAGCATATTATTACTTAAAAGATAATGGCAAAATTAAAAGTTATTATGATTATGAAAAAGGAAAAATAACCAGAGAACAACTTTTGGAAAAAATACCCAAAGAGGAACTTAAGACTGTAATTAATAAAGAAATGTCGGAAGCCACAATTAAGGGGATTTTCAACACAATTGATGATATCAAAAGGGAAAAAGAAATTGATAAGATTGATGTAATTATAGGTGGTCCTCCATGCCAAGCATATTCTTTAGTGGGAAGAGCGCAGAGCAGTCATATGATTGTTCCGATGGAAGATGATCCAAGAAATGAATTATATAAGATGTATGTTCAATTTCTTAAGAAGTATAAGCCAAGAATGTTTGTGTTTGAGAATGTGGCTGGGATAAAGACCGCAAGAGGTGGACAGGCATTTAAAAATCTCCAGACATATATGAAACGTGTAGGTTATGAAATTGATTATCATGAGTTGAATGCTCAAGATTTTGGAGTATTACAAAGTAGAAAAAGAGTAATTATAGTAGGTTGGCTTAAAGGCACAGGATATGAATACCCATCATTTGATGTAATTCATAGTAAAGCAGAAGTATGGGATTTACTTAACGATTTGCCAGTGTTAAAGCCTGGTGAAGAGGCTATAGAGCATACAATGACAGATATGCGCAGATTAAAAAAATATGTAAAAGATAATGACATTCGTGTGAAATCGGATGTGTTAACAGGACATATTGCAAGACCACATACTGCACAAGACATTGAAATCTATAAGAGAACAATTGATATGTGGTTTGAAAACGAACAGCATGAACGTTTAAAATATGATGATTTGCCAGAAGATTTGAAAACACATAAAAATAGAACTTCATTCGTAGATCGATTTAAAGTTGTTGAGGGTGATATGGATCATTGTCACACAATACTTGCTCATTTATCGAAAGATGGACATTATTTCATTCATCCAGATATAGAGCAACATAGATCAATTACAGTGCGGGAAGCAGCAAGAATACAGTCGTTTCCGGATAATTATTATTTTGAAGGACCAAGGACAGCACAATTTGTTCAGGTGGGGAATGCGGTTCCGCCAATGATGGCAAAGGTAATAGCAGATAAAATAAAAGAACAATTAGGAAAATAAAATTGGAGGTTTCGCAAATGGGTATTGTTGAAAGTACATATGCTGAATTAAAGCAACAAGAACTGAAAAATAATCCATATAGTTGTTTGCATATGGCTGATATTGACATCAATCCTCATCAGATTGAAGCATTCACATTTGCGCTATCTTCATTAGAGCTTGGTGGAGCAATTCTTGCGGATGAGGTAGGTCTTGGAAAAACTATTGAGGCTGGCTTGGTCATCAAGTATTTGCTATGCAGTGGAAAAAATAAAATACTACTTATTATGCCATCAAATCTGCGAAAGCAATGGCAAGTTGAATTAGAAGAGAAATTTGATATTGATTCATTAATTGTGGATAGTTCTAACTGGGAGGATTATCTCGCAAAGGTAAAGAGTAAACAAGCAGTAATCATTGTTTCCTACCACTTTGCCTCAAAAAGAAAAGCAGAGTTCGGAAAGATAGCTTGGGATTTTTGTGTATTTGATGAAGCACATCGGCTTAGGAATGTATATAAGAATGGTTCAAAGATGGCTAACTCATTATATGAATTAACAAAGGGAATTCCAAAGATTCTATTAACTGCGACTCCTATGCAGAATACTTTACTTGATATATATGGACTTGTTCAGTTTATCGATGATAGAGTTTTTTATAGTAAGCAGATATTTTCCGAAAGATATTTACGAGGAGAAGATTACAATAATTTGAAGGCTTGTTTAGAACCTGTTGTGCAAAGAACTTTACGAAAAGAAGTAGCAGAGTATATCCAATTTTCAGAGCGCAAAGAAATGACAATTGATTTTGAACTATCGCCAATGGAGATAGAACTTTATGTGATGATAAATAATTATCTGAAAAAGGAAATCTTGTATGCTTTGCCAAATTCACACAGAACGCTTATTACATCTGTTATTAGAAAATTGCTTGCATCATCAAGTATGGCAGTTGCAGAAACCTTCAAGGTATTAAAAGGCAGACTTGAAACTTTGAAGGAAACAACTAGAACTGAATCAGCGGATGAAAGTATTGATTTTTTCCTTAGTTTTTTTGATGATGATGAAATAGAGACAGATGATGATAGTAAGCAGGATGAATTATACACAAGAGAAAAGGTAAATGAATTTATTCAGCATGAAATAGATGAGGTAACAGCCATTATTAATAAAGCTGAAAGTATAAAAAGAAATGCGAAGATGACAGCCTTGAAACAGGCGGTGGAGAAAGCTTTTGCATTTCAAGATGAAGCTGGCATAAAACAAAGAATAGTTGTGTTTACGGAATCTATTAGAACGCAACAATACATGTTTGAAGAATTATCTCATGCCGGATATGAAGGCCAGATACTTAAGTTTAATGGTTGTACCAATGATCCTGTTACTAAACAGATTTATAAGGCGTGGAAAGCTAGAAATTATGGAAAGTATGTGGGTAGTAGAAATGTTGAATTGAAGAATGCCATCGTAGAGGCATTTAGGGATGAATACAAGATTTTACTTGTAACAGATTCCGGTTCGGAAGGATTGAATCTTCAGTTTTGTAATACGATTATAAACTATGATCTTCCTTGGAATCCACAGAAGATAGAGCAGCGAATTGGTCGCTGTCATCGTTATGGACAAAAGAACGACGTTGTGGTTATTAATTTGCTTAATACTCAGAATGTAGCAGATAAGAGAGTATATGAAATTCTTTCTGAAAAATTCGAGTTATTCCAAGGCGTATTTGGTGCATCAGATAAAGCTATTGGATTATTAGAAAGTGGAGCAGATTTTGAAAAAAGAGTTACACTTATATATCAGGAATGTAAAACAACATCAGATTTTACAAAGCAATTTAAGGATTTGGAAAAGGAATTAGAAAAGAAAAGAAACAAGAAAATGGATGAACTGAAATCCATATTTACATATAAAACAGAGGAACAACATAAGTCTCATTTTAATATTATCATGAAAGAAATTGCGGAATATGATTCACAGTTTAAGTATTGGAATAGTAGAAGTAAAGAGGAAAATGAGATGTATCCAAAGTACTATGAAACTAATATAGACTTGGAAATTCCGGGAATTCAACACGGATATTTACTTATTGGTGGTTCTTATGTTTGTGAGATTCTTGAAGATGCAGTATTTGAAATAATTGATATAACAGGGAAGATATATGGTGTTTCAGATGAGTTGGCTAGAGATCTTTGCGAAAAATTGCAGGAGCAGTGTTTAGAAGAAAAGACACCAAATAATCAAGAAATCCTTTCATATATTGATAAAGTGGATGAATTTATGCAACAGAAATATGCAGAATCTAAAAGAACAGTTTTGATTGCTAATCAGAAAAAATTGGATAATTGGCTGCAATTAAGAAAAGAGGAATATTTGCTCAGAGTCAAGGATACATCAGAATTAGACGAGCTTAAAGAAAAATATGCAATTGAAAGCGATTTTAGACAGAAGATTGCATTAAAAAAACAAATAGAAATTTTAGAAGAACAGAAACAAAAAATGATAAGGGCATTTCATGATGAAATGTCGACATTGGAAGAAGATGCTGTAAATATGCAGAAGCAGTTTGCAGAAGGTATATTGGTAAAAACACAACTGTTAACAAAGATAGTGATTAAGTTTTAGGAGGCTACCATGGAGAAAAAAGGTAAGTTAGAATTGACATGGGTTGGTAAATATGAGGAAGAGAAACTTGAACCAAGAATATTAATTGAAGATAAATCAAAATCATATGGTGACCCGGATACAGAAAATATGTTGATTCATGGGGATAATCTGTTGGCACTTAAGGCTTTGGAAAATAAGTATACGGGGATGATAAAGTGTATTTATATTGATCCACCATATAATACTGGAGCAGCGTTTGAACATTATGATGATAATTTAGAGCATTCCATTTGGCTAGGAATAATGAAAAAAAGATTAGAAATCCTTCGTAATTTACTTGCCGAAGATGGAACTATTTGGATTCAGATAGATGATGAAGAACAGGCATATTTAAAGGTATTGTGTGATGAAATTTTTGGAAGAAATAATTTTATAAATATGATTTCTGTAAATATGAAGAATGTTGCAGGTGTATCAGGTGGAGGTGAAGATAAGCGTTTAAAAAAGAATTGTGAATATATTCTAGTATATACAAAAGATTATTCTCTACTTCCATTATTTAATGGACCTTATATTTATACTGAAATATCTGAGTTAGTCAATCAGTATCAGAATGAAGGAAAAAGTTGGAAATATACCACAGTTCTAGTGAATCCAGGGGATAAAGAATATTTAGGGTCTACAGTTGATGGTGATGGAAATGAGATAAAGGTATATCTGAGAAAAAATCCTGAAATGATGTCGATTAAACAGATCGCACAGAGAGATGGTATTACTGTTGATGATGCTTATAGTAAATATGGAATAGATATTTTCCAGACAACAAATGCACAATCGTCAATTCGAACAAGAATTATGGATTATCGTTCAGAAATGGGAATTGAAGAAGATTTGATATCAATTGAGTATGTTCCCAAAACAGGTAAAAATCGCGGGAAAGTATATGAACAGTTCTACAAAGGGGATAAGTGTAGATTGTTTGTATGGTTAAGGGATACATCGGAAGTAATAGATGGAAAACTATTTAAAAAGGATTTGCAGGGAACTTATTGGGATATGAATGCTTGGATGAAAAATCTGACTAAAGAGGGAGATGTTGAATTCCCTAATGGTAAAAAGCCCGAGGTACTAATTAGGCAAATATTGGAAATGACAACATCAGAAAACGATTTGATATTAGATAGTTTTTTGGGGTCAGGAACTACGGCAGCTACAGCACATAAACTCAATAGAAGATGGATAGGAATTGAGATGGGAAATCAAGCTTACTCGCATTGTAAAGTTAGACTTGATAATGTAATTGATGGTGAACAAGGAGGGATTTCCAAAGAGGTAGGTTGGCAGGGTGGTGGAGGATATAAATTTTACGAACTTGCGGAGCCATTACTTGTAAAGAATAAAATTCTTCCTGTTTATCAATTAAATCCATCCTATACATGGGATATGGTATGTGAAGCTATTTGCAAGATAGAAGGATTTACCTATGAACCATCTGGGGAGTTTCAAGGACATTCATCAGAGAATCGATTCATACATATCACAGAAGAATTTGTTAATACAAAGTATGTGATGTCGATAATGAAGAACTTAGGGGATAAGCAGAGTTTACTTATCTATTGTAAGAAAAATCAAGCTGACATGATTCTTCCAGAGAATGTGGAAGTGAAAAAAATACCAAAGGATTTATTGGATAAATGTAATTTTGAAAGTGAGGTGCAGGAATAATGAGTTCAGTAGATAAAATCAAATGGGCTATGAGCCTGCGTGATCCTCAGTATGAAGCGCTACAATTCTTTGATGCAATCAGTTCCAAGATTGAGTATAGAACTAGTTCAAAAGCTGAAGCAGAGAAAATAGCATCAGAGAATTGCCAAGATCCACATACAATATCTGTAGATAAGGAATTTGATTTTCCATCATTCTGCTTTGATATGACAACCGGTATTGGTAAGTCCCGTTTAATGGGTGCATGCATTTATTATTTGTACAAGACAAAAGGGTACAAACATTTCTTTATTCTGGCACCAGGAAATACGATTTATGACAAGATGCGTCGAGAGGCGATCCCGGGACATCCAAAATACATGTTTAAGGGACTTGAAGCAGAGATGGGAAGACCCAAAGTTTATGATGGGGAAAATTATTTATCATACCCGGTAAGATATATCCAAGAGGAAATGGTGGTAGAAAAAACATCTGATATTCAGATATTTATCTTTAATATTTCAAAGATTTTTACTAGGGGAGATATCGAATTTAAATTTCACAAGTTTAATGAAAATTTGGGTGGCTCTTTTGCGGATGTGTTACGTTCGTTTGATGACTTGGTTATTTGTATGGATGAAGCGCATCGTTACTATGCCCCAGCATCAAAGAAAGCGATTAATTATCTTAATCCAGTGTTGGGATTAGAATATACTGCTACACCTAAAAGTACAAATAAGAATATTATTTATCACTACGGATTAGAGGATGGAGCTGGGAGGTTTTTGAAGATTCCGGTTGTTATGGGAAGAACAAATACAGCAGGATATTCAGATGATGATATAGAGGAAATGAAGTTGAAAGATGGAATCAAGCTTCATGAGAGACGAAAATCCATCGTATATAAATATTGTATAGACAATCAGTTAGAACAGGTAAAGCCGATTGTTTTGATAGCTTGTAAAGATACAACACATGCTAGAAAAATAAAAGAAAAAATAGATTCTGATGCTTTTTTTGGAGGCCGTTATGTTGGCAAGGTTATTGAAATTGACTCCAGTACAAGTGGTGCAGAGACAGAAGAAAACATTCAGAAATTACTAACCATTGAGAAAAATACCAATCCAATTGAGATTGTGCTGCATGTATATAAGCTGAAAGAGGGTTGGGATGTAAATAATCTGTTTACAATTATCCCTCTTAATGCTGCAAAGAGTGATATAT
Source organism: Hominiventricola sp. (assembly GCF_057604405.1). Taxonomy (NCBI): domain Bacteria; kingdom Bacillati; phylum Bacillota; class Clostridia; order Lachnospirales; family Lachnospiraceae; genus Hominiventricola; species Hominiventricola sp. The sequence goes on along the minus strand of NZ_DBLYVB010000005.1, from coordinate 28,956 downwards.
TGGCACTTCAAACTATTGGTAGAGGATTGAGGCTTCCTTTTGGTGAGATAACGGGTATTGAGGAATTAGATACCTTGGATATTGTTGCTCACGATCATTATCGAGAGATTGTGGATGATATCAAGAATAACCCTGTATTTAAGAAGAGAAATCTTGATGAGGAAGATATACCGAACACAAAAACAGTTATGGTAGAGCCAGCAGTTGAGAACCAGCAGATTTCATTATTTGATGAAGCGTTATGCGAAAGTAAAGTGAAATCATACCAAGATTTGAATAATGAAAATGTGGTGGAGAATCTGTTTGCTGAGTATCAGAAAGCATTTGTAAAGAAAGTAGCACCCAAGAAGTCTGAAAGTGATAGTGGACAGATGTCTATTTTTGATTATTTTGCTAACGATGATGAAAAAGAAACAAATGATGGCACAGCATCAGATCACAAAATGACACAGACGGGCATGGGCACTGATGCAGTTGATACATCATTTACTGTACATCAGGGGGATGCTTCATTACAGATTGATTTACAGAAGTCATCTGGCAGTAAGAATGTATTGCCATATGCAAAACAAGAGTTTATCAAGAAAGTTGAAGAGTTAAAGAAAGTTGCTATCTCTGTTCCAAAGATTGGAATTAGCTATAGTTCAACAATTACATTTAAGTCTTTTACTGTTAAACGAAACATTATGGATTTTGATGTTGCGGCATCGAGAATCGAGAGATATGACGCTGTAAATGGTAAGTTGCTGCAAGTGCTGGATGCAGATGCACTTATTGTAGAAAATCCTGAGAATATGCTTGCAGTTTCTTTATTGGAGAGTATTCCGGAGTTTAGTTCTGATGATGCAGAATTTATTCTTGAGGTGGTTGATCAGTATCTCGCATTAATCGAAGGTACGGATGAAGAAAAAAAGAAGATTGTCCGTAGATATGCAACTGTTATAGTAGAGGACTTAAGAAAACAGATATATGCGTCAAAGGAAGAAAGCACTGAGTTTGTATTTAACGTTCAGAAAGACCTTATTGTATTCAAATCATTTGCGAAGAATATGAAGGAAAATGGACGATTGAATTTTAAGAAGGAAGTGCCAGATAAGAAAAATATTAAGCAATATTTGTTTGAAGGATATAAGAAATCATACTATGCAGAGAATGCGTTTGATAGTGATGATGAGAGAAGGTTGTCTGTGGTATTAGAAGAGGATTCAGAAGTTATTAGATTTATAAAGCCACCTTTGAATCAGTTAGGACTATTTTATAAGGCGGCAAAACAGTATAATCCTGATTTCTTAGTAGAGACGGCTGACAAGAAATATATGATTGAAGTGAAGGCTGCAAATCAAACAGATAATGAAGATGTACAGGAAAAAGCAAAGGCTGCAATTAAGTGGTGCGAATGTGCATCGCAGGTGGATGCGGACGGAAAGACTTGGGAGTACCGCCTAGTGCTAGGGGATAAGATTATAGTAGGTAATACATTCAAATATGTAATTGGTATGGCAATTCCTGTTGTAGTAGACGGAGAATAAACGGAGGTTGTAGATGGCTGATATAAAGGATTTTAAACATGCTATTGTTCGACAGAAGATTTTAGATGCAGTACGAAAAGACTTAATAGGACCAACATCAGATTGTGAACAATTGAATGAAGTACCAACGAGTAGTTATATTACGGGATTATTATATCCTGCTGATACAGATGTAACGGAAGATGAAAATTACAATGATGTAGAGTTTACAGAAAAGAATTTCGATGCTGATGGAGAAACTTTGGAGGCAGGAATTTTTGAAGAAGAGGAACCAGAGGATAGAGTAAAAGGTGGTTTTCAGAAGCCGTCATCTATAGGTGTGTCTTTCTATGTCTCTGATGATGTTCAAAAGGTTAATGCTTATATTAATTGGGGAAAGTATTATGCAGAACAGGTGCAGGGTGAAGTAATAGATGAAACCTTAGAAGAAGATGCAGAGAATAAGAAAAAGAAGAAACATACCATATATATTCGTGAGCAGATGAATGATGTTGTGGAAATCGATTTTAATCTGATGGGGCGTTCGAAGCAGATTCCACTTGAGTCCAATGGAAACATCTATATTTATGTTATGAAGATGCAGTTAGACAATGGATACAAGATGGTATCGGTTTATTTGCATAATAATGATAAGTCAGATGGCGATGAAAAAGAATATGCAAAGGTAATGTTCCAGGTGGAGATGCTCATAGCAGATGATTTGACGAGTCCTATTTTTGTACCAGAATATCTCTGTAGAAAAGTTGAATTAGAGGATGAATATTATTATAAAGGCAGACCAGTTTATGCAAGAGGAAGAGGTTGTGCTGCTACTTGGGAAAAGAAAGCAGAAGAGATAAATGCAACTGCTATAAAATCATCATTTATTCCAGATTATGAAATTCCAAGTGTAAGTGCACAGATAGATGATATGCCGGAGCATGCCTTTTCGATGCTTCAGATGGGCTCACCAAAGAAAAAGTCAGAAGTTATTCAGAATCTTCGTACATTGACAGAAATGTATGGAAGTTGGATTACAGATGTATTGACAAACGGCGAAGCTATGCATGATGATAAATTTAAGGAAACAGGTCAGACTATTATTGATAAATGCAATGATGCAAATCGTAGGATGAATGCTGGAATTGATTTGATTGAAAACAATGATAAGGTATATCAAGCGTTTGTATTTATGAATCAAGCAATGTATTTACAGAGAAGTATTACAGCTTTTTCAAAAGATTATGGCAATGGCATTCCTTGCAGCTTAAGAGATTATATGACTGATATGCCAGAAAAAGGAAGAAAGAAAGATCATAGTGAGTGGAGACCATTCCAGATTGCATTTGTGCTTTTGAATTTGTATGGAATTATGGATGGTGAATCACCAGAAAGAGATATTGTTGATTTGTTATATTTCCCTACTGGTGGTGGTAAGACAGAGGCATATTTAGGACTGATTGCTTTTACTATAGCATATAGAAGACTGACAGCGTCAGATGAGACTGATTATGAGAAAGACGGTGGGGTAACAGTATTTTTGAGATATACTCTTCGTTTGCTTACGACTCAGCAGCGAGACAGATTGATGCGTCTTATTGTTGCAATGGAACAACTGCGTGAGAAAAATCAGAGGTTGTATGGAAAAGAAAGAATTACTATCGGATTTTGGGTTGGTGGTAATGTTACACCCAATAAATTTAAAGAATATAGTGATACTGACCAAGTTAAAAAGAAGGAATTTATAAGAAAACTTACAAAACAGATTATTAAATGTCCATATTGTGGTAAGAAAATTACAAGGAATGAATATGAAATTAATGAAAAAGGAAAATCTGTAAAAATTCACTGTGCAGATGATAAGTGTATGTTTTCGGTAAAAACCGGAAGAACCATACCGGTATATCTTGTGGATGAAGAAATATATGCGAAGTGTCCAACTGTTATTATTTCAACAGTAGATAAATTTGCAAGGCTTCCATGGTCAGAGCAGGTTGGATTGTTATTTGGGAGAACCGATAGATATTGTAGTAGATGTGGATATATTGCTATTGGAGAAAAGCATAGGAGAGGACATACTGCAGCTCCGACGATGGGACTGGAAAGGACTGAAATAGTTGACTGTAAGCCTTTCTATCCACCAGAGCTAATTATTCAGGATGAGTTGCATTTGATTACAGGCCCACTTGGTACAATTTATGGTGGATATGAAACTGTTGTAGAAGAAATGTGCTGTATTGAGAAGAATGGAAGGAAGATTCGTCCTAAGTATGTTGTTTCCACAGCAACCATTAGAAATGCTGGGGAACAGATCAAGTTCCTATATGGTAGAAATGAATTTGCACAATTTCCGCCAAGTGGCTTTGATACAAGAGATTCATTTTTTATTAAGGAAATACCGCTTCCGGTTGAAAACTTAGTTGATGCTTCAGAAGAAAAAATTGAAAAAATGATCAGCGAAGGGAAAAAACCATTCCGTCAGTATGTTGGTATATGTGCGAGCGGGCAATCTGTAAAGACAACTCTTATTCGTTTGTATTCGATTATTTTGCAGACAGCATTAGATATAGCAAAGAATCCGGAATATGAGGATTATATTGATCCATATTACACATTGATTGGGTACTTTAATAGTATTCGAGAATTGGGTGGTGCAGTGCGCCTTCTTGACGACGATATAGCAAGCCGTATTCGTGTTGTGAAGAATAAATATAATAGCCCAGAGCAAAGATATCTTAGTTTTGAAGGAAAGAAGGAAATTACATCTCGTATACCATCATGGGAGATTGCATAGGTTCTTGAAAAGTTAGCGGTTTCTTATGATAAAAACAAGAAAAGGCAAGGATGCTATGATGTTATCAGTGCAACCAATATGATAGCTGTTGGTATGGATGTTGATCGTTTAGGACTTATGTCAGTCGTAGGTCAGCCAAAGCAGAACTCTGAATATATTCAGGCGACAAGTCGTGTGGGGCGACAGCATCCTGGAATTATTTTTACTGTTTACAATCCCTACAGGCCAAGAGATTTGTCTAACTATGAGAATTTTGTTGGTTTCCATTCACAGATGTATAGATACGTAGAAGGAACTACTGCAACGCCATTTGCGGCTAGGGCAAGAGATAGAGTATTACATGCATTGGTAGTTTCTTTGTTAAGATTACAGGTTGAGCAGATGGCTGATAATGGAGGGGCATCAAATATTAATGATATCTCTGATGAACAGATTAAAGATATAAAAAACAAGATACTTGGCCGTGTCAGGACAATTGCGCCATCATCTTATGCAGATACCGAGAAGGAAATGGATGAGTTTATCAATACTTGGAAGAGCATAGCAAAAGATGAAAAGTTATTTTATTTTATTCCAGCAGTAGCAGATGACAAGAGGCGGTTGCTTGCATATTATGGCGAATATTATAGAGACAAAGAAAAGCCAACATTAAATTCTATGCGTGATGTTGAGCAATCATCAACAGTATTTTATTGGGAGGGTGTCTGATGAATTTTTATAAAAAATTGGGTGATGTTCGTCCGAATCAGTTAATAACTACATATGGACCAGGCTCGATAATGGATGCTGTAAATGATTCATTGACAGTTTTAGATATTGAGTACTGGGATGCTAATAATATTGGAAAAGAAATTAGAGATGCAAGATTGGCTAGTTATATGAATGTTCGCCGATTTTTTATGCCAAAGACTGGTGGAAAGGAGGATATTCCGGTTATTTCGTTTCCATACTACCATGTATGTTCAAAGGGATCATGTAAATTCTTATTTGATATGAGAGATTACTTTGATATTGACCAGTACAAGAATAATCAAGGTGAAGTGAGATGTCCTAAGTGTGGATTCCCAGCATATCCTTCGAGATTTATAACAGTGTGCGAAGATGGACATATGGATGATTTCCCTTGGCGATGGTGGGTACATTATGGAGAAACAAGTTGTAAAGAGGATTTATATTTAAAATCTATGGGAAATACGTCATCGTTGGCAGAGTTATTGGTTGAATGTAAATGTGGTTCGAAACGAGTAATGTCTGGAGCAATGCAAAAGGAGAAGTTTGTAGGATTATGCTGTTCTGGAAACCATCCACATAGACCAGGTGCTAAGACAAAGATTTGTAAAAAGAGTGTAATACCTAGTCAGCGAGGTGCATCTAATGTATACTTTCCAGTCACGAGAAATGCGATATCAATTCCCCCTTGGACAAATCCTATTAATGATATTATGGGGGCGCAAAGAGCAACTATTGAAACACTAGTAGAGGCTATGGGTGAAGAGAAAGGTCTTTCGTTTGCTTATCAGAAATATTTTGGAGATAAATATTCTTATGAAGACTTTAAGGCTGCTTACGATAGATTAAGGCAAAATATCAAAGAGTTTACTGAACTTAAAGAAATGGAGTATGCGGCCATTGCACATCATGAGGATGTTGAGTATCAGCACGATGTTAAATATTTCAAAGCAGAAGAAGTGACTTTGAGTGAAAGCTTAAAAGAGTATATTTCTAGAATTATTAAAATACATAGATTACGCGAAGTGCGAGTTTTGACCGGCTTTACAAGATTGGAAGCACCAGAACCAGAAGTGGATGAGCAGTCACATATCGTAAAGTTGAAGTGCTCTTCGGGAGAAAAATGGCTTCCGGCAGTTGAAATCAATGGTGAAGGTGTATTTATCGAATTAAGTAGAAAAAAATTGAATCAGTGGATGCAGATAGAGACTGTGAAATCTCGTTCTGATAAATACATGGAATGCTATGCAGCATATTGTCAGAAAAAAGGATGGGAGAATTTTAAACCAAGAAATGCAGAGTATGTGTTGTTACATACACTTTCTCATATGTTGATTAAAGAAATGTCTATGCAGTCTGGATATTCGTCATCTGCATTACATGAGCGCATTTATAGCAGTGGAAATATGTGTGGAATACTGATTTATACAGGTGCGGCAGATAAGGAAGGTTCATTGGGCGGACTTGTTGGACTTGGTGGAATGAATAAGTTTTTACCGCTGTTAAAGGGTGCACTAGAGAATGGTTTAACTTGTACAACAGATCCAGAATGCTTTATGAAGAATCCGACAAGTGAAAGGTTAAATGGAGCTGCCTGTCATTCTTGTACTATGATTTCAGAAACTGCATGTGAAAATGGTAACCGATTGCTTGATAGAGCGTTAGTTGTGCCGGTACCGGAGCATGAAGAAATGGGATATTTCAGGGAATTGGTGAGAGATTTATGTGGAATACAAGTGTAAAAATCGAATATATTGCAGGAATGATTGTAGATGCACTTGAAAATTACTCTGTTAATAGAGAAAATGAACAGTTTTATCATGTGATTAATGAGCTTAGGAGTCATTTTACTAACTGTTCAGAAGAAGAGATAACAGATATAATCAGCCTTTGTATGAGGATGTATTCATCAAAGAAAATTGAACACGCAGAACTAGTTCTTACTGCACCAGATTCATTTCGGGTGAAAACATTAAGAATCAAAGATACAATGCGTAAGCTGATAGAAAATGCAGAAAAGAGTCTTACTATAACTGGTTATTCAATCTCAGATTATTTTGCTGAAATGTTGGATGTTATTATTAAGAAAAGCCAGCAAGGAGTGTATGTTCGCTTGTATGTGAATGATATTGAAAAGCAGAAGGAAGCACTTGGTAGACTAATGTCATATCGTTCACGATTTTTACAGGTATATGAGTATCAAAAACAAGAAGATGACAAGATGGCAGCATTGCATGCGAAACTTATTGTATCAGATGTAAAGAAATCACTGGTGTCGTCAGCTAATCTTTCATATCACGGAATGCAAGGAAATATTGAAATGGGATTCTTGATTGAATCCCATGATAAGGCAAAGCAGATAGAGGAAGTTATGAAAGAAATGGTAAGGATGAAGGTATTTTATTACTTGAAAAATTAGTCATATCTATAACAGGGGTTAATATATGGATAGTTGGTGCAATATACTAGACGAAGACAAGTTAAAACTAAATGTTAATTTCGCGGCAATGTTTGTTTTAAATTTTGAGTGTCTTAAGGATTATATTGTAAGTCAAATAAGAAATTTATATTTAGATAGTATTCATTTTGAAGAAGGAAAAATAATATACAAAGAATCGAAACAGTATAAAGAGCAGGTTCGGACATTGGACAAAAATATTGAAAATGCATCATTGAAATGGTTTATTCAGGAAGGAGCAATAACTCAAGATGATTTTGAAATCTATCAAAAAATTAGAAAGAGAAGAAATGATATTATACATGAATTTCTAAAAAATCTTGATGAAGGTTTTTCGGATAATGATGGGATGCTTTTCAATAAAATGCTTACAATATATGCAAAGATAGATAAATGGTGGATTAATGAGATTGAAATTCCAACATCTGTAGAAGAAGTTCCAGTAGATTATGACAGAGATGATGTGTGTGGCGGACAAGCAATTGTATTGTCAATAATCAATTCTATTATACTTGAAAATAAGGGGAATGAATATAAAGAAGTACTTGCACAGATAATGAAAGCGCGAAATAAAAAATAAGAATAAAATCTATTTAATAGAATATTACATAAGAAGTTTAGAAGATAGATGTACAGGGGAAAGCGTATTATGAAAATACCAGAGTTAAAGAAGAGTAGTAGAAATAGAGAGTATAAATTATATACGCCGGAACAGCGTTTTGAAGTTGTTAAGGGATATATTTTTGATGGACTTTCACACAGGCAGATAGACGAAGAAATTTTAGGTTTAGATCGGGAGTATTCTAGGGGGTATCAGGCGATGGGGATACTTCATTATTTAGGTATAACAGGTGCTTTCAAAGGATTATTTAAAGATTTGTTGTTAGAGGATGTTATACTGGAATTAGAGAATAGGGCAGATGCAAGCTATGACGATTTAATAACGATTTTGTTACGGACAGAAGGAAACGAGATATAGAATAAAAAGATAGTCAAATCTGTAGAAAAATGTATGGCGTGTGAACTAAAATTTATAAAAAGATATAAAGAAAATATAATGGAATTATTTAATAAAAGTATTCTTCCAACAGCAGGCGAACTATTCGCAGAAAATGAAAAAGTTCGATTATGTGTGATTCAGGAGAGGGAAAGGGAAGAGTATTTGGCGGTTTCTTATGAACATAGCTTTATGAAGTCTGCTTTTAAGAATAATGAATTTACAGAAGATCTGTGGAATAATTTTCTTAGTGATAAGATGTTTGTTTGTACGGTATTTGATTGGTTGACAGGTGGTTATGTAGGATATTGTGCTATCAAGAATTTGAATAAGCCGGATTGGGAACTTGGAATAGAACTAAAGAAAAAATGGTGCCATAAGGGGTATGGAACAGAAGCAGTATCTTTGTTCTTGAAAAAGGTGGCAACCCTTACGGGTAAGCGATTTTTCAGGGCAAGGGTAGATATAGAAAATGTTGCGTCACAGGCTATGATGAGAAAATTAGGAGCGTATCCTAATGGTGTTAGCGAGTTTCTGCTTCATGGACAGCTTTTAGAAGAATTTAAGAGTGAGAACATAGATAAAATAGATGACAATATTCGAAATATTGCATGTGAATTTAAAATGACACCGGAAGATATTTTAGGATATGTTCTGGAGTATCGAATTGATGCGGAGAAATTATGAAATGATAATTTCTGAAAAAGATGAAGATATTTATGCAGTTGGCAGAGTGGCGCAAAGCCAGTTGGGGTATTTGGAAACCATAGATTACATACGTCATCCATCATATGGCAGGAAAACTGAATGTGTGGATGGAATTTTATCAATTTAAAATGGGCGTAAAAGCAATCGTAAAAATTTACGATTGTTTTTGCGAACGATTCCGGTTACTAAATAAAGAAAAATGGTGTTATTTTATAAATGTAACGTAAAAAGAGTTACATTTATAAAAATGATTGGAAGGATTCATTCGGAAGGAAGTTAAATGGAATTGATATCCTTCCGAATAATATTGATATTTATCGGAATAATATCAAAAATTTGCAGAGAAAACAGCGCTTCGCACAGTCTTTTGAGAAAATGGTACAGATGGCAATGAAAGATGCAGAAGGGATAAGCGGATATGAACATACAGATATTTGGTACGAAGAAATGCAATGACACGAAGAAAGCAGAGCGATTTTTCAAAGAGCGGGGGATTAAGTACCAGTTTATTGATATGAAGGAAAAGGGTATGAGTAAGGGAGAATTTAATTCCGTTGCTCAGGTAAATGGCGGTCTGGAAAATATGATCAACTGGGAAGGAAAGGACAAGGATTTGCTCGCGCTCATTAAATACACGGTAGAGGAAGACAAGCTTGCAAAAGTACTGGAAAATCCACAGGTTTTGAAAACTCCGGTAGTGAGAAATGGAAAGCAGTCGACACTAGGATATCAGCCGGATATCTGGAAAAGCTGGAATTAATTATTTATAAATGGTCAAAAAAACAATCGTAAATATTTGCGATTGCTTTTTGAATACGCGATAAATAAAAATGGGGAAAATAAAAGATAGCCAGGACTTTCCAGGCGGATTAATCTTGAACGTTTTGCAGCAGGAAAAGTCAGAAGCAGAAAATATCCTAATCGAGAATAGGCGAGCTTTTCAAGGAGATTGTATTCATATCAGAGATGGATTTGAAATGTCTGAATTAATGTCCGAATTAGTGTCCGAATCAATGTCCGAAAGGCGTTTAAAACCACTTCCAATAGGATTTTCTGATTATATACGTACACAGTCGGAATATTACTACGTGGACAGATATTGCTGATCAAAGAATTTCTGGCTCAAAATCACTGGTATCTTTATTTATCATAGCCAGAAGATTTGAAAATTGAACATTTTTCGACAGAATCTATATGTTAAAATGAATATAACATGTGGATTGAAGGGCGGTGTCGAAATGAATGAGTATAGAGCAATAGTTGATGGGATTTTAGAGTTTTTGAAAGATAAAGAATCAGCAAGAATTGGATAAGAAAATAATATATAGTATAGAATCACTAAAAGATTGATTTTCGATTGTTGAAGAAATATAGGGATAAGCAAATGAAGAATTTTTTGGGTTGGATAAAAAGTAAAAAATTAACAGGAGTATCAACACCATTTTTTGGAATATCTTGGGATGATAGGAAAAAGGCAGAACGAAAATTTAATGCAGATCATAAGTTACAAGTTTTTATCAGCTCGATATGTAATGACAGGGGAAAGTATGATAAAGTTCGTAAAATACTTAAGCAAGAAATAGAGGCAACGGGATTGGCACAAGTTTATTTATTTAGTAATGGACCGAGAACAACTTCTGCCATTAATGATTATATATGGAATGTAGAAGATTCAGATTTATGTATTTTTATTATAGACAATAAGGATGGGGTTACAAAAGGAGTACAGAATGAAATAGATGCAGCAAACAGAAATAATATAAAGTCTATTTATTATTTTTGCAGTCAATTTTCACATGAAAAGACGCAGTTACAAATTAGTCTTACAGGTCCGGGAAAACCTAAGTATAATGAAGTGGAAAGTTTTGAGGAATTGATAGAGAAAGGGACTCAAAATCTTATTGATGAGATTATAGCTACATATCATAATTACTGCAAAGGGCGACTTAGAGAATATAATGGTGAGATAGAAATATCTTCAATGGGAGTGGACATAGTAGCTTCTGAAAAAGTAGATGAAAGATTTTTGCCTAAAGTTTCATTAAATAATATTGATAAAAGCTGTATGTATATAATTTCCAAAACTATTGAGATTAATAGTAGAGATATGTCAGAGTCGGAATTAAAAACTTCGGTATTGGATGATTGCGAACTGAATTTTTTGAAGATACTTATGGGCGAACAACCTATATTATCTTTTTCAGCGGATACTTTTTTTGAGGAATTGCAAAAACTTCAAGATCCGGAGCATTTAATGATTGTTAAGCTTAGATGGAATGCTATATTAGCTTTTTTTAAAGATGATATTGATTCTTGTATAATTGAATTGGAAAAAGCGTATGAGGAAGCAGAGTCGAAGAAGGTTTCTACGTGGATTTTACAAGATATTTTAATTGATATACGCAATATAAGAATTTTAAAAGGAAATATTGCTAATAAATATTTTTTAGAGGCACAAGATAAACTTGATAAATTTGATGAGCAGTTTCATTATCCTATGCTTGACAGAATAAATGTTACAATCAGGGAAAAGTATATAAAAGGCTTATATACGAAGAAAATAGATTCACCTTATACAGTGTATTTTGGAGGTGATTATACAGAGTATGGACAGTTGTTTGCCAGTGCATTTTTGATTGCAATGTATAATGGGTCATTAACGCATATTCGTTTATTTTTTGATAGATTAAAGGAATTTATGTTTTATTTCACTGAAAAATACAGTGATTGGGCAAGCCGAAAAAATTTAATAAAATATGCGATTGTATCTGCCAGTGAAAAAGAAATTGAACAAATTGTTAATGCATATCCCGAAATTCTTAATTCTTTATGCGCAGAGGATGCAGAAGAGATTATGCGTTTTTCTGAAGTGTTGCCAATTGCGAATGAAAAAATAGTAGCAAAGATAAAAGCTTTTGGAGTAGTGGGATATTACTTAACAGATGAAGTATTTGCCGAATATGAGAAGGAAATAGTAGATACAATATTTGATAATTTTAATCAAGATAATGTTTCACATTTATTGGGTGGAATTGTGTTTAAAAACCTGAAAAAAGTTACTGTGCGAATGAGTTCGGATCGGTTGATTGAAATTTGTTTGTTAGTAATGAAAAAAGGTTATTCATCCTGGTATCGTGATATGTTTAGATTCATAGAACGTATAGATTTAACTTTGGTTACAGAAGAACTGCGTAAAAGATTAATTCTGGCTTTTGAAGAATTGTTATATGAAGAAAAGGGAAAAAATTTCCTTCTGGATGGAATTTTGATCCATATTAGAAACTGTGATAGATGTAACACAGAACGACTAGACAGTATACTCAAAGAAAAATATCCACAATATTATGATGATTTATATTTGCTTAATACATGTGGAGAAAATAAACAGTTCTATTTAAATTATATTACGAAACTAGAAAACTCTATACAAAAAAGAAATGAAACTCAAGGAAAGGGTGGAGTGTATTCTGGTTATGCACAAAGTAATTATGATTTTTTATTAGTATTGCTAGGAAAATATGTGATGCCTGATGATAATACAATAAAAGATCTTTTGCAGTTGGCGAAACATACCATATGTGAATCTCAAGAATCAGTAACAACAAAAATTGATGCTGTTAAGTTCATTATTATGTTATTAGGAAAAAGAACTGATTTGTGCAATTATTTTAAAACAGATATTGATGAAATATTTGAAAAAAGAGACCGATTGGATAAAAGTGATCTCTGGAATTTTTCAAATGTTGAACCTATTGCGTTGGAATTTGGAATTGTTTTGCTGAAAAGTATGGTTTCGGAAGAGGATGAATACTATGAATTGATAAAAATTATTGCACTCGTTGATGATAACACTGCAACAAAGATATCTATAGTGAACATGTTAAAAAATTTTTATGAGCAGAAAAATAATAAATTATCATCACGAATTGAAACAGCGTTACTTTCAAATGTATTACAATGGTTAGGAGATTCTAATATTGATATTAGATGGAATGCATGTAATATTTTATTTGAATTAAGCCAAAGATTGATAAAGCCAGAATTAGTAGCTAATAAGCTTATTGACTTAATGGAGCATGATTGCGGATACATTAAAATATTGATAATAAAAAACCTTGCAGACATTCATATTAGTGATGCGGCGAAAAAGGAAATATTTAGAAAGGCTGATAATGACTCAAATTATCTGGTCAGAATAAAGTCGAAACAATATTGGATTGATACATTGTAAGATGTAGGCTGAAAGGATTATTTGAAAAAGAATGGCATTTGTGTATGTGTCTAAGCGTACATCATACAGACCTGGCCGGTTGGTTCTGAAAGGAATTGACCGGCCAGGTTTTATCTTGTAATTTTTTAATATTTGTGTTATTTTAAAAATGTAACATAAAAAAAGTTACATTTTTAAAATGGTGATTAAAATGAAAGAGTTTTTGGAAAAGGTACTACGACAAAATGTAACAATAGAAAAAGATGAAGATATCTACAAAAAACTGCCGTTGGCGTACCGGGGAAGATATGACATATTTAAAGTTACAACGAATGGCTTGTTGTGGATTGGCATTTATCCCAAAAGTGAAACTGGGTTGGTTATGCTTAGGAAGGATAGAGCTAAAGTAGAAAAGGAAGCGGGACTAAACTGTGCAATTTTCTTTGAGCGTACGACATTTTATATAAAAGAGAAATTGATGGAAGAAGGAATTCCATTTGTAATAGAAAATAAGCAGGTGTATCTTCCGTTTATTGGCTATTTAATTAGCAATGAAGGTGAGAAGAAATTGCCGCCGGTTCATTTGATTTCATTTCTAACGCAGAAATTACTTTTTGTGGCAATTTATGAAAAATGGAATGAGGTAAAGGTATCGGAAGCAGCAAAAAGACTATCTGTATCAAAAATGTCGGTAAGCAGATGTTTTGATGAATTAGAGTATTTAAATATTGATGTGTTAAGCATGAAAGGAAAATCCCGGGTAATCAGTGAACCGAACGATTTGAAACTATTTTGGAATCAAAATAAGAATACTTTGAGAAATCCAGTGATTCGAAGGTTTATCCTTAGTGACAACATCAAATTTGAAAAAAGAGCGGGGATTTCTGCTCTGTGCGAGTATTCACTTTTATCTGATAACGCTTATCCAACTTATGCAGTAACGAAGAAAGAGATAAAAGATAGTGGTATAAAAATAACGCGCCAGGTGGGAATAGAAGAAAAAATCGGTTGTGCTGTTTTGGAACTTGGCTATTTTATTGATTTCGATGGGAAAGGTACACAGGATCCATTAAGTATTGCATTATCAATAACATCGGATGAAAGAAATGACGAAAGAGTAAACATTTCGGTGAATGAGATGTTGGAGGAATATGTATGGTCAAGGGGCTAGACACATTTAGCAGATATTTCGAGGATTATAAAGATCAGTATGTTTTGATTGGCGGGGCAGCCTGTGATATTATATTTGAGAGCAATGATGTTATTTTCAGAGCGACAAGAGATTTGGATATGGTTTTGATTGTAGAGGCTTTGACGCCACAGTTTGGTGAAAAATTTTGGAACTTCATAGTAGACGGCAAGTATAGAAATAAAGTGACAAATGGAGGAAAGCCTCAATTTTACAGATTTGATAAACCCGAAGATGAATCGTATCCGAAAATGATTGAGTTGTTCTGTAGGACAGACTTTGAGTTGAAAGATGCAGAAGGAATTACACCAATTCATATTGATGATGAAATCTCCAGTTTATCAGCGATTCTTTTAGATGAAGCTTATTATAAAACTCTCCTTGCGGGAAAGGTTATAAGAAATAATCTGTCGGTTCTTCAACCGGAGTATATTATTCTTTTCAAAGCAAAAGCGTATCTTGATTTAAAAACGCGAAAGGAAACTGGAGAAATAGTTGACTCCAGTGACATCAAAAAGCATAAAAAAGATATTTTACGTATTGCAGTAGAGCTTATGTTGAAGCATGTAATGGACTTGCCTGAAACAGTGGCTGCAGATATAGGAATATTTATTGATTCATTGGAGCAGGAGCCATTTGATCAAAATTCGTTGAAACTATACGGTTTGAAGAATGATGAGGTCGTGAATTTGTTGAAAGAGATTTTTGAAGATTAAGGTATAATCATGCAAATATACATTGACGCAGATGCCTGTCCGGTGGTAGGCATCGTAGAGAAAATAGCAGAGAGATACAGAATCCCGGTCACCCTGCTTTGTGATACCAATCATGTATTACATTCGAATTACAGCGAAGTGATCATCGTAGGTGCCGGGGCGGATGCAGTGGATTACAAATTGATTGGCATTTGCCACAGGGGAGATATTGTGGTATCCCAGGATTATGGCGTGGCAGCCATGGCCCTTGGGAAAGGAGCCTATGCCATTCATCAGTCTGGCAGATGGTATACCAATGAGAACATTGATCAGATGTTGATGGAAAGGCATTTGAATGGAAAAGCGAGAAGGGGATCTCACAAGAATCACATCAAAGGACCGAAAAAGCGCACGAAAGAGGACGATGAGCGCTTTGCACAGTCTTTTGAGAAAATGGTACAGATGGCGATAAATAAAAATGGGGCAAAAGATGACGAACATAGCAAAGCCAATTATTAAGCAGATTAAAGACAATCGGGAAGCGTTGGACTTTTTTGAAAATATATTGCTGCCTGCAGAGGATGAGAAGACACAGGAAATCATTGCGAATTTTCCAACGGTTTATATTCACAATTGGCAGGACTCCGGAGATTTTGAGGTCTATGTTGGAGAGTCGAATGACATTTTCAAACGGACACGTCAGCATTATGATGCGGCTGTAGATAAATCAAAATGGCAAAGAAAGCTGATGGAAAAGGATGCGAGGCTTTTCATTATAGGGCATGAGCATTTCAATAAATCGCTGACCATGGATATTGAAAATCGTCTGATGCATTATATGATGAGTGCAGAGCGCGTAAAGCATGTGCACAATCTACGGGACAATCCGCAGACCAGTTATTATCCAGTGGAAGAACTGGATGAGATATTTGGCAGGATCTGGCGGGGACTTCGGAAGGAAAATAAGGAGCTATTTCCGACAGAGAGTGCAATCAAGGATTCCGCGATTTATAAAGCATCGCCACTTCATAAGCTGACCAAAGAGCAGAAAGATGCGAGAGAACTGATTCTCCAGAAGGTTTCAAAGGCACTTGAAAATGGCGAGATCGGGCAGCTGATTTTCATAGACGGTGAGGCCGGAACTGGTAAGACGGTTTTGAACAGCAGTACCTTTTATGAACTGTATTGCCAGGCAGAGGAAGAAGAGAAGACGCTGAAATGCTATTTGTTGGTAAATCATGATGAGCAGATCACGGTATATGAGCAGATTGCGGAGAAGCTTGGTTTAACTGCGAAGTATGGAAAAGTCGTGAGCAAGCCGACGACATTTATCAATAATCATTCGGAAGATGATCCGGTGGACGTGGTTTTTGTCGATGAGGCGCATTTGCTTCTGACACAGGGTAAACAGTCCTATCATGGGGAAAATCAGTTAAAGGATATTATTGCCAGGGCGCGGGTAACGGTGGTGATGTTTGATGAAAATCAGATCCTTACCACAGAACAGTTCTGGGAGGCACAGATTCTGGAACATTACAGAAATCAGGCGAAGACGGCGGAAAATCACATTGTGCTGGATAAGCAGCTCCGTATGCAGGCGGACCCGGTAACCATGGACTGGATTGATTCCTTCACAAAGAAGGGGCAGTTAAAGGAAATCCCGCATACAGTGGATGGTTATCAGATCAAGGTGTTTGACGATCCGGAAATGCTGGATCTGGAAATTCAGAAAAAGGCAAAAGAGAAAGATTCTGCTTTGTCTCGTGTGCTTGCAACTTATGACTGGGAATATAGTCAGAAACGGAAACCCGATGATCGATTAAGAGCATATTGGGAAGTGGTCATTGGAAAATGGCACAAGCCATGGAATCGAGAGCTAGCTGCGGAACTTTCCAGAAAGGAAAAGCGGAAGATCAGTGGCCTGGCATGGGCGGAGCAGCCGCAGACGATCAATGAAGTCGGTTCTACATTTACTATTCAAGGATTTGATCTGAATTATGCGGGTGTGATACTGGGACCATCTGTGAAATATCGGAATGGAAAGATTATATTTGCTCCATCGGAAAGCCACAATAATAAGGCAATTCGAAACAGAACGTTGTCAGATGGAACAAAACAAAAATTTGGAGAAATGTTAATTCAGCACGAAGTGCGGGTACTTATGACCCGTGGCGTGAACGGCATGTACATTTACGCTTGCGATCCAGAATTACGGGCAGCCTTGCTGAAAGCAGCAAAATAAAGGAGAAGGTATGAAACAGGAAACCATAGACAGAATCAGAAAATTTACAGAAGACAGAGATTGGGATCAGTTCCACTCACCGGCGAATCTTGCAAAATCCATTGTGATTGAGGCAGCCGAGCTTCTGGAGTGTTTTCAATGGTCTGATGAAGAATATGATTTGCAGCATGTGAAAGAAGAACTGGCAGACGTCATGGTCTACAGTCAGAATCTGTTGGACAAGCTTGGGCTGGATGCGGATGAGATCATTAACATGAAGATGTCACAGAACGAGGCGAAATATCCGGTCGAAAAAGCAAAAGGCAGTGCTGCCAAATACGATCAGCTGTAAAAATAAGAAACGGGCCTTTATAATCTTGTTTTTATGACAGGAGCGTTATATTTTTGCATGATATGCAAATTTTTAATTAGATTTTAAGTATTCTATGGTACACTAATATAATATATCAAAAATGGGAGGAAGACTCAAACATGAACAAAAAAGAAGGAAAAGGATTAAAGTCTTTTAACAAGGGATTCCAAGTGCCTGATACTTACATTATCATCTTTTTAGTAGTTGTTATCGCAGCACTTCTGACATTTCTTGTTCCAAAGGGATTTTACGAAACACAGGATATTTCATATATGATCAATGGTGTTGAGAAAACTCGTACAGTAATCAAAGACGGAAGTTTCCAGTATCTGACAGATGATGCAGGAAATGTAGTAACAGAAGGAGTAGCACTCTTTAGTGGAGATGGTGGAACAGGATTCTTTAACTATATGTATAACGGAATCGTAAATAGTTCTGCAATCGAGATTATCGCATTCCTTATGGTAGTAGGTGGTGCATTCGGTATCATGATCCGTACAGGTGCGATTGAATCCGGATTGATCGGATTGATCCGTAAGGCAAAGGGAGCAGAAAAACTACTGATTCCGGTGCTTTTCGTACTGTTTTCTCTTGGTGGAGCAGTTTTTGGAATGGGAGAAGAAGCACTTCCGTTTACTATGATTCTTTGTCCGCTGTTTGTAGCAGTTGGATATGATTCAGTGATTGCAGTTCTTGTTACTTATGTTGCAACACAGATTGGTTTTGGTTCATCCTGGATGAATCCATTCTCTGTAGGTATTGCACAGGGTATTGCAGGTATTGACGTATTCTCCGGAGCAGGATTCCGTATGGTAATGTGGGTAGTATTTACAGCACTCGGCTGCGGAATGACGATGTTCTATGCATCAAAGATCAAGAAAAATCCGACAATCTCTATCGCATATAAGACGGATGCATATTTCCGTGAACAAAATGAAAAAACAGGAATTGACGAAGGACATTCATTTGGTCTCGGACACATTTTAGTTCTTCTGACACTGGTTGCTACAGTAGTATGGGTAGTTTGGGGAGTCATGATCCAAGGATACTACATGCCAGAGATTGCTACACAGTTCTTCATTATGGGAATTGTTTCCGGTGTGATTGGAGTTATCTTTAGACTGAACGATATGAAACTGAATGATATTGCAACATCATTCAAAGATGGAGCAAAAGACCTGATCGGTGCTGCACTTGTTGTTGCTATGGCACAGGGTATCATGCAGGTTCTTGGTGGGTCTGATCCGACAACACCTACAGTTATCAATACAATCATGTATAATATTTCAAATACACTGTCTGGAGTTTCCGGAGCAGTTGCAGCAGTACTTATGTATCTGTTCCAGTCCGTATTCAACTTCTTCGTTGTATCCGGAACAGGACAGGCTGCGATCACAATGCCGATCATGGCTCCACTGTCAGACCTGTTAGGCGTTTCACGCCAGACAGCTGTAGTTGCATTCCAGCTTGGTGATGCATTTACAAACCTGATTGTTCCTACATCCGGATGTCTGATCGGATCTCTTGCGATTGCAAAGATTGAGTGGTCTAACTGGATTAAATTCATGTGGAAATTCCTTGGCGTCTTAATGATTGGTGCAATCATTACAGTTCTTATTGCAGTTGGAATTGGATTCTAAAACATGCATTTGAACGCAGATTGCGAAGCGACTGCGTTCATGAGCAAGTAGCGAAGCGGATTGCGAATGTCCGCTTTACAATTGGGAGTGATTTATGATGAAATTAATTCAGAATATTGATGTTTATGCTCCACAGCATCTGGGGAAAAAAGATGTGCTTACAATCAATGATAAGATTGTTAAGATTAAAGATGCAGGTTCCATATCCGCAGACGGATTTCTTTCTGAGGCAGAAATGATCAATGGAGAGGGGCTAATTTTAACCCCGGGATTCATTGATAGTCATGTGCATGTACTCGGAGGCGGTGGCGAAGGTGGATTCGCCAATCGTACTCCGGAAGCAACGATGGAAGGACTTACGAAGTTTGGAGTAACAACAGTTGTTGGCTGCCTTGGAACAGATGGAATTGGTCGTGATATGTGTGCACTGGTTGCAAAGACAAAAGGATTGAATGAGCAGGGAATGACTGCATACTGTTATACGGGCAGTTATCAGATTCCGGTTCGCACGTTGACTGACAGTATTGTGAAAGATATTATGATGATTCAGGAAATCATTGGAACTGGAGAAATTGCGATCTCTGATCATCGTTCTTCACAGCCGACTTTTGAGGAATTTACACGTGTCATTGCGGATACAAGACTTGGTGGTGTTCTTTCCGGGAAAGCTGGTATTGTAAATGTTCATCTTGGCGACAGTCCGAGATGCTTAGATCTTATTGAACGAGTAGTAGATGAGACAGAGATACCAGCTTCTCAAATATTGCCAACACATATCAATCGAAATGAGATGCTTTTCTGCAAGTCGCTTGAGTATGCACTGAAAGGCGGAGCAGTAGACTTTACCGGAAATGAGGATATTGACTATTGGGAAACTATCTGTGATGAGGTACGTGTATGTAATGGGATCAAACGGATGTTAGATGCGGGAGTAAATCCCGACCGCATGACAATTTCTTCTGATGGACAGGGAAGCCTTCCGATGTACAGTAGTGATGGCGAATTCCTTGGAATGGGCGTTGGACAGTCCAGCTGCCTCCTGAAGGAAGTAAAGGAATGTGTATTTAAAACAAAAATTCCTTTAGAAATAGCTATTTCTACAATTACATCTAATCCGGCAGATATTCTTCGTCTCAAAGGAAAAGGCAAGGTTGAAGAAGGCTATGATGCTGATCTTTGTATTCTTGACGCGGAACTTCAGCTTGTTGAAGTAATTGCAAAAGGGAATACAGTTTATACAAAATAAAGCATATTTGTGATAATCCAAAACTTAGAAAGTAAATCGGAAGTGACTCCGATTTGCCCTCTGTATTAAAACTGGAATAGTTTGTATGGGCGTATCATAATATAATATAAATACTTGACGTACAGAAAACTGTACAGTATAATAAAAGTACAGAAAACCGTACATTATATTATGGAGGTGATGATATGTTGGCAGTTAATTATACGAATTTGCGTGATAATATGAAAACTTACATGGATAAAGTTACTGATGATTATGAAACAGTGATTGTAACACGAAAAGATAATAAAAATGTTGTTATGCTGTCTGAAGAAGCATATAACAATTTGATGGAAAATGTCTATGTAATGGGAAATAAAGCTAACTATGATTGGCTGATGGAATCTAAAGCACAGCTTGAAAAGGGAAAGTTTTCTACACATGATCTTATAGAGGTATCTGCTGATGAATAAAGTTTTCACTGACAATGGCTGGAAGGACTATGTTTACTGGCAGACAGAGGACAGGAAAACATTAAAAAAGATAAACAATTTAATAGAAGATATATGTAGAAATGGTAATGAAGGAATTGGAAAGCCTGAATCGTTAGTTGGAAATTTAACAGGTTATTGGAGCAGGCGAATAAACGATAAAGAAAGACTTATATACAAGATTGATGATGAAAATGTGTATATTATAGCTTGTAGATACCATTATAGTGATACGTAAATCATAAGCACCAACAGAGCAAAATCTGAAGGTGCTTATTTTATGTCCTACTGCTGTAGAACTTGTTGAAGCAGGAATTGAGAGAGCCAGGTGTCTATAACTCTATAAGTTATTTTCTATAGATATCCGCTGATAGTAGGTATCTATGATATCCTGTAAAGTAATCGTATTCATTTTTTCTTCGGCAGTCTTTTGAATTTCATTATAAAATCCCTGCAAAGATAACTGAATGTTAATGCCAACGCCACAATCTGGATTGGTATGAGTATCTAAATGAAGCAATGGTTTATCACCTTCAACTGCTTTATAAATATCCAGCAATGTAATCTGATCTGCTGGTTTTGAAAGAGAAGGACGGGCATGTCCCGCTACACTGGTCATAAGTCCCGCTTTTTTAAGTTTTAACATAAGCTGGCGTACAAAGCCGGGATTCGTATGGACACTTTCTGCAATTGAGGCACTGGAGAGGGATTTTTCCTGATTGATAGCAATCAGAACCATCACATGAACAGTATCACTTAATTTCGTTGAGTATTTCATGATAAGAAACTCCTTGTAGTATGATATAATAATTTTATTTTCACATTTTTTAATGTTTTGACGATTGTAAATAATATAATTACAACTATAATAGGGGTTAAAGGAAAAGTCAATACAGCCCTTGTATAAACATTGATTATTACATGATATTATAAATATTCACAAAGGAGAACGTATGGAATACAAAAATCAAACAGAAAATCGTGCATTTTAGGAAATGTTACAGGCAGCAGTAAAACGGCTGCAAAATCGTTCTGGAGAGGATCTTGCTGCAAAAAGTGGGGCTGTTTATCCGGTAACAGTTGGAGAAATTTTGCTGCAAAAATTATCGGAAGCATTTTCTTCCCTCTGATCATGAATCAGAAAACTTTCCAGTCCGGCTTTGATAAATTTGTCAATGGTTGTCTGAATCTGTTTCCAGTCATTACAGTGATTGCGGAGCATCAGTCTGTTGATGGAAAGACAGCCATTCATTTGAAAATAAAAAACCGATTCTGCCTGCTCAAAGGTCAGGAGGCTGTGTGACATAAGCCAGGTCACATAGCCTTCTTTTGTATTTTCTGCTATTTTTTCCAGAAGAATGGAAGCAATTGTATCATCCAGAAACAGAGATCTGTATTTTGTTTCCATCTGAATCTTTTGGCAGAAGGGATAGGAACAGTTTTTCTGGTTTGGGCAAAATAAGTGTTCTACCGTTGTTTTCATATCCTGTGTTATATCATTTAAAATATCTTCCAACACGTCATGGATATCGTAATAATGCAGATAAAAAGTACCTCTGTTTATTTCAGAAATTTTACAGATTTCAGTAACCGTGATTTTTGTGAAATTTTTCTGTTTTAATAATTCTAAAAAAGTTTCCTTTATGCTTTGCCTGGTATATCTGGTACGGCGGTCTTGCTTGCTTGTTTTTTCCGACATAATGGCCTCCATTGAATGTATGCTTTCCAATGTATCATTTCTCAACAGTTTTTCTGATGTGTTGAGTAACCATACAAATCTCACAGACTGATTATTGTAATTCATATAGTAACAACTATAATGAGGTTTAAAGAAAAAGTCAACAGATTGTTCAGAAATTTAGGAGGAAAAATATGGGACATGTAATTGCTGTATCAGGAAAAGGCGGTGTAGGGAAAACAACCCTTTGTGGATTGTTGATTCAATATTTATGTGAAAATGGAAAACATCCGGTTTTAGCTGTAGATGCAGATGCAAATGCGAATCTGAATGAAGTGCTCGGCGTTGAACCGGAGATTACACTCGGAGAATTGAGAGAAGAGATTGAACGTGCAGGAGTTGATCCACGATATCAGATTCCGGCAGGAATGACAAAACAGGCATATCTGGAAATGCGTCTTTCTGATGCGATTGCAGAAGAAGACGATTATGATTTGATGGTAATGGGGCGAACCCAGGGACAGGGCTGCTATTGTTTTGTAAATGGTCTTGTGCAGACCCAGGTTCAGAAACTGCAAAGCCATTATCCATATATTGTGGTTGATAACGAAGCAGGTATGGAACATATCAGCAGAGGAATCCTGCCAATGATGGAAGTTGCGATTCTTGTAAGTGACTGTTCCAGAAGAGGTGTTCAGGCAGCCGGGCGTATAGCAAAGCTGATGAAGGAGTTAAACTTTAAACCACAGAAAACTGGATTAATCGTGAATCGTGTTCCAGATGGAAAACTGGATGCCGGAACTCTGGAAGAAATCCGAAATCAGGGACTGGAACTGTTAGGAGTTGTACCACATGATGACCAGGTATATCAGTATGACTGTGATGGAAAGCCGATCGTACGGCTTCCGAAAGATTCTCCTGTAAGAAGTGCACTGGAAGAAATTGTAAAGAAGTTAGGATTGTAAGTTGGAGGATTGAAAGTTTGAAGATTGAGTAAACAGAAATAGTATCTGATTTGGTATAACCAATTGCAAAGAAAGGAAAATCTTCATGAAAAATAATTGGACAGAAATAGAAAAATATTTAGAAGACCAGAAGATAGCACAGGAACTGATTGGAGAACTGAGAGATTTTCACATGCGTTATGAGGTGGAGGATCAAGTAAAGGAACGGATAGAAAAACCGGATATCCTATTCTATGGGAAAAAGATTCTGGAAATGTCAATAGCAGCGCTTCTTCAGGGAGATAACCTGTTACTTTCCGGTGCGAAAGCTACAGGAAAAAATGTACTATGTGAGACACTGGCATGGATATTCGGAAGACCGGAATACGACATTTCTTTTCACGTAAATACAGACAGTGCCGATCTGATTGGAACGGATACCTTTATAAATAATGAAGTTCGCCTTCGGAAAGGTCCCATCTACCAATGTGCGGAATTTGGAGGATTTGGAATCCTGGACGAAATCAATATGGCAAAAAATGATGCGGTTTCTGTACTGCATGCCACACTGGATCATCGGCGCAGAATCGATATTCCAGGATATAACAGGATTTTACTTCATCCGGCAACACGATTTATCGGCACGATGAATTATGGTTACGCAGGTACCAGAGAGTTAAATGAAGCATTGGTTTCAAGGTTTATGGTAATTGATATGCCTGAAATGGATGAGGATAGTGTCCTTTTTGTATTAAGACAACATTTTCCAGAGGGGAAAAAAAGTGCATTGAAAGCTTTTGCAGGACTGTTTCTGGATTTGCAGATCAAAGCTTATCATGGAGAAATCTCAACAAAATCTCTCGACCTGAGAGGATTGGTTTCTGCTGTAAAGGCAACAAGAAGCGGACTTTCTCCAATTGAAGCAATCCAGATGGGGATCATAAATAAAAGTTTTGATGTATTTGAAAAAGAGATCGTAGAAGATGTGGTTTCTACCAGAATCCCATCTTCCTGGACCGGAAAAGACATATGGGGGTAAACTTGTATGGAGGATGTCAGATGGCCGGCGGAACAACTGGAAGAACATCGTCTGGAGATCAGCAATCGTATCAGAAATCTTTTTTGGACAGTCAGTGGTGATTATGATATGGAATTTGAACCGGACACAGAAAAATATGATTATTCAAAACAAACGGTTCTGTATGAGGCAGTGAAGCAGGGTGCCTTTGCACGATATTTTGATCAGAAGAAACTTGGCATGTATTTGATGAAAAAATTACATTTTTCTGCTGGAGAAGATATGCTTTTGCCTCTTGCTGGATTATGCATGGATGCTGCAGTGAATCGGTTTATCATTCGAGAACGTTTGGGAACAAAAGAAATCAGAGAACAGGCATTCAGAGAATTGGAAAAGGCCGAAGAAGAGCAGGTATCAGACAAAGCCGGAACAGACCTGATTCACAGGATCAGGCTTCTGTATATAAGGCATGTTCTGGAGAACACAGACGATAAGGGAATGGATCCACAGGCAGAGATTGCATTGTACAAGATTCTATCTCTGAAGGATGCGGAAAATACGGAAGATGTCATAAACGTGATAGATGAGATTTATAATCATGTTCTGGATCCTTTTTTTGAAAAAAAGAATGGAAATCTGGAGAAGATTCTGAATTTACCGGATATGGCATTGGCCAATGACACGTGGCAGGAATGCATGACGGATGAACAGATGGAAGACATCATTCAAAAATATCTTTCTAATATCAAAAAAAAGATGATGAGTCTGGATATCAGAAACAAAAAGAAAAAAAGATCTTATTTTTCTCCGGAAAAAGAAGAAGTTCCGGAAAGCCCGGAGAATATAAATCCACAGGCAGTGCGACGGATACGGGAATATGTGGAACTGAATTACGGAAAATCGTATTTAAGTGAATCGGAACAGACCAGAGTCAACCGGAAATTTTGTACAGGAATCCACAAAAACTGTAACCTGTATCTTACAGACGGAATTTTACAGAACCCTGTGATAAAAAATAATCAATACCGTTTTGCTCAGCTACAGTTTGAAAAAAATAAAGCCTATTATGGAAAAAATCACTGGATCATCAAAAGAAATATTTCTGTGTTGGCAGAGTCACTGAAACGGGCATTTATAATCCGAAAGGATGATTTTGTCAGCAGATCTGATGCAGGGCAGCTTGTTCCAGAACGGTTATGGAAAATTGGAAGAACAGACGATGACAAGCTATTTAATAGAAAAAAGAGATCAGAAGATTCTGAATTTGTAATAGATGTCCTGATTGATTCCAGTGGTTCCCAGGCTGGTAGACAGGCTCAGGTAGCGGCGCAGGGATATATTATCAGTGAAGCATTAAGTCAGGCAGGAATTCCTCATCGGGTGACAGGATACTGCGCTTTCTGGGGATATACAGTACTTCAGAGATTTCTGGATTATGAAGATCCAAGTGAAACAAATGAAAGAATCTTTCAATTTCGGGCATATGCCAATAACAGAGATGGGCTTGCACTGAAAACAGTCTGTTCCTCTCTCATGGATCGACCGGAAAAAAATAAGATTTTAATCGTATTAAGTGATGGAAACCCCTGTGATATGAGTATACAACGACCAGGAACCCGCCAGCCCAGGATCTATGACGGAGAAGGAGCTGTGAAAGATACTGCATATGAGGTGCGTCGGGCCAGAAATCAGGGGATTTTCGTAATTGGTATTTTTGTAGGGAATGAGGAAGAACTCTCCGTGGAAAAGAGAATCTATGGAAAAGACTTTGCCTATATTCGTAATATCAGCAATTTTTCCCGTATGATAGGAACTTTTTTGCGAAGACAAATTGATATGGAATGAAAATGGAGGAATCACCATGGGTAAAATTGAATTTGCCAATTGCCAGGATGTAAGAAATCAGAAAAGGATACAGGAATTAGATTGTCCACACTGTCATGAACCGGGAGGCATTGAAGCCTTTGTGAAAGACGGGATACTCGCAGAGGACGGAGTATGTGATAACTGCGGATATATTCTTCCGGAAGGAACAGAACTGGAGGAAGTGGAGTAAGAAGCATTTAAGGAGAACGTATGGAATACAAAAATCAAACAGAAAATCGTGCATTTCAGGAAATGTTACAGGCAGCAGTAAAACGGCTGCAAAATCGTTCCGGAGAGGATCTTGCTGCAAAAAGTGGGGCTGTTTTTTATAGCAATCGAAATATGCTTGAGGTACCGAGTTTTCATGAAGCGATTGAAATTCAACTTCCTGAGTTTCGCATTAACTCAAACATGGACGAATGGCATTATCTGACATTGCTGCATTATCTGGACATGGCAGATGGAACAGAAGGCTCACAGAAGCTCATTACTTTTGGTAACCTGAAAGATGGATTGATTCGGGGAACCAAGTTTGACCGGACTGCAGAGCAGAAACTGGAAAAGCTTTTGCAGGACAAAGATCCTGAGAAAATTCAGAAAGCATGTACAAGTCTGGGTGCAGAATTCATAGAGACAAAGGCGGATTTGTGTGCTGTTTTTCCGGTTCTGCCAAGATATCCGGTAACTTTAAAGATATGGTTTGCAGATGAAGAATTTCCTGTATCTGGCAAACTATTTCTTCAGGATCATGCTGATCATTATCTGAGTGTAGAAGATGCGGTAACAGTTGGAGAAATTTTGCTGCAAAAATTATCGGAAGCATTTTCTTCCCTCTGATCATGAATCAGAAAACTTTCCAGTCCGGCTTTGATAAGATTGTTCAGAAATTTAGAAGGAAAAATATGGAACATAGTAAGTTGGAGGATTGAAACTATGAAGATTACAGTATGTGGCAAAGGTGGCTGTGGAAAAAGTACAGTATCAGCACTGCTTGCCAAAGAATTTGAACGAATGGGAAAGACGGTTCTTGTAGCCGATTCTGATGAATCAAATTATGGGCTGCATCGCCAACTTGGCGTAAAGCTTCCAAGGGATTTTACAGAGTTTTTTGGCGGTAAGGAGAAAGCTTTTAAAACAATGATGGCAGGAGAGATTCTTGATACAGTGAAGTTGTCTGCATTTGCAAAAAAGTTCTATTCGGAACCATTTACATTGAATGAGATACCTGAAGAATATATTTCACGAAACAATGGCGTGATGCTTATTTCCAGTGGAAAAATACATCAGGCAAATGAAGGCTGTGCCTGCACAATGAATAGTATTTTAAAGCAATTTATCAAACATCTGACGGTAGGAGATAATGAAGTTGCATTGCTGGATATGGAAGCTGGGGTAGAACATTTTGGACGTGGTGTAGATAACAGTGTAGATTTGATTTTAATGATCGTAGATCCTTCTTTTGAATCATTGAAGCTGACGAAAAAAATCCAACAGCTGGGGGAAAGCATTGGAAAACCTGTATTTTTTGTGTTAAATAAAGTAAATGAACTGGTTTTGCCAACAATGTTGGAGTCTATTGACGATCAGAGTAAGGTGTTGGCAGTTATTTCAACAGATACAGAAATCGCAAGAAAGGGATTGCTTGGAGATGAACTAATGATGGAAATTCCGGAAATTCATACGCTTGCAAGGAAAATTTTGAAGCAATAAATGATATGTTAAGAAAATAGTAAAATATATACAGGAAAAAGGTGAAAAATGGGATTTTTTTCAGGATGTACGGAAGCCAGAAATATGATTTCAATTAAAGAAGTTAAATGTCCGAAATGTAGTGCAGATATGGAAGTGTAAACAGGATAGGCTTGATGCCTGGGGCAGCCTTCGGGTTGCCTTTACATAGTCTCCATTTTCAAAAAATAAAATATTTTGTGTTTTTGAAAGCGACTTCTTGCATATACTATTAGCAGACAGTATAATAAGTACATCGAAGCAGTTTCAAGAAATGAAAAATCTTCGACTTTTGAATAAATGCACACCGAATTCTCGTTACTTCAGTGATGAGTTAGGTGTGCAATTTTTTTGACAGAAAACAGAACGTACGTTTACTTTTAGCGGAACATATGGTATATTATAAATATGGAGAAAAATATATTTATTATTAAAGAAAATGACCTATCATATGGTCGAGGATATGTTTATTCTTTACAGTATC
>NZ_DBLYVB010000004.1:0-191862 GCF_057604405.1 Hominiventricola sp. | reverse complement strand
AAACTGTTCCATCCATGACCTTCTAACTCTGTCTGCCGGATCTGAAGTGTGTTTTCAGCAAATGGCAGACAGAGTTAGAAGGTCATGGATGGAACAGTTTATTCTGGAATAACCATGATCTTCCAAGAATCGTTTCCCGTTGGGGAAATGACGGAGACTATCGTGTCCTGTCTGCAAAAATGCTTGCGACACTGCTTCATGGAATGAAGGGGACACCGTATATCTATCAGGGGGAAGAGATTGGAATGACGAATGTTCCATTTCAGACGATTGATGAATTTCCTGATATTGAGACACAGAACATTTATCAAGAACGCCTGAAAGCGGGATTCACAGAGGAAGAGACCATGTATGCAATCCGGGCGAAGGCGAGGGATAATGCAAGGACACCGATGCAGTGGAATGCCGAAAAGAATGCAGGATTTACAGAAGGAACTCCATGGTACAGAGTCAATCCCAATTATAAGGAAATCAATGTAGAGCAGGCATTAGCGGATCCAGAGTCCGTTTTCTATCATTATCAGAAATTGATCCAGCTTCGGAAAGAACATGAAGTTATGGTATACGGAACTTATCAACTGCTGTTCCCAGAGGATGAAGACCTTTATATCTATACAAGAACGCTGGAGGAGGAAAAATGGCTGATTGTCTGTAACTTTCATGAGAAGACAAGAAAGTTACAGTGTAAGAGAGCCGGGCAGGTCATGCTTAGTAATTATGCAGATACACCTGCCGCGGAAAAAATTACAGAACTCAGACCATATGAGGCGGTTATTTATCAGATGGAATCCTGGAATGCGAATCATAGAGAACGCGGACAAGATCATAGTTCTGATTTTGAAGCCGATATTGAGTTGGTGTAGTTCCGAAAGCTTTTCGAAAGACTTTGCAAAAATAATTATCATTTGAAAATCCGACCATGGAGGCGATTTCGGCAATTGTGTGCTGATGGCTCTGTAAAAGAAGCGCACAGGATTTCTGAAGACGCAGATTCGCCAGATATTTTCCGGGCGAGATTCCATATAGATGGTTGAATTCTCTGCAAAGATGATACTTGGACAGACCGACGGCATCAGCGACTTCGTCAAGATTCAGATCCGTGTTGTAATAATTGGAATCCAGATAGTTCTTGGCCAGTGTAACACGAGGTGAAGAAAGTGCCGGGTTTTCCAATGCATAATCTGCCAGATCTAAAAGAAAAGCGTAGGCCGCTTTTGAATTATCAAATACCGATGCTAACTGATTGGAAATCGCATCAGCATAGAGCTGTTTCATCTGTTCAGGTAAAGTACTGGATGCTTCCAGGTGGAAGGCAGGTCCACAGGAAAGATGAATGTGGTAGAGAAGAGGGAGACACTCGGAGGAAAATTCCAGATAAAGAACATCCCAGTATTCCGAATCGTCGGGTAATGAGTATTGGCTGTCTCCGGGTACTTGAACAAGGAAGAGATCACCTGTCTGTTGAGGATAGGTATGGTCTGGTGTCTGGAAACTTCCTTTTCCTGAAATCGTGTACTGAAGTAATACATAAGAGTTTTTGCGGACTCGGTTATCCCAATGATAGTCATGGGAAGTGATGTGATGCATGCCGATTCCACGAAGTGTCTGGAGAGGAAGCGCAGAGGTTATATGAAAACCGACGGAACCAAAAGGTAGTTGGGCAGATGATTTTGTGTTTGTCATAAAAAGTACTCCTTTCAAAATAAATGAAGATTGCGGGGCATAGCACGAAACAATCTGTAGAAATCTTAGTTTTTGGTTTTTATATCCGATATCATAATATAGCAATCAATAAAAAATAGCAAGAAATTACCATTCACCAATCTGTATTACCATTGAAAGTGAGAAAAGATGGAAGTTATAATGTATTTAGTCAAGAGATGAAATGAAACAGAATGAGAGAGTGGAGAAATAGAATGCAGATCAGTTTTGAGGAAGAACAGCAGGTCTTTCATCTGTACAACGATAAGATCAGTTATGTGATTCAAGTAGAAAAACAACGATATTTAAAGCATTGTTACTACGGAAAAAGAATAAAGAGATGGCACAGCGGCATCAAGGATTATTATTACGACCGTGGATTCTGTGCGAATCCGGTTGAGGAAGACAGGACATTTTCTCTGGATACACAGTTGAGGGAATTTCCGGAGTCCGGACAGGGGGACTTCCGAAGTCCGGCCTACGAACTAGAAGATAGAAATGGAGATAGAAACGCAAGATTTTTCTATAACAACTATCGTATTCTGAGTGGAAAAATTGCTCCAGATGGTCTGCCACATGTCTATACTGATGCGGACACCGAGGCAATGACACTGGAGATTACGCTTCAGGATAAGGTGAGAAATCAGAGAATTCTGCTATATTACACCATCTATGAAGATGCAGTGGTCACACGATTCGCAAAATGGATCAATGACGGAACAG
Organism: Hominiventricola sp.; assembly: GCF_057604405.1. Taxonomy (NCBI): domain Bacteria; kingdom Bacillati; phylum Bacillota; class Clostridia; order Lachnospirales; family Lachnospiraceae; genus Hominiventricola; species Hominiventricola sp. The sequence continues at coordinate 189,438 of NZ_DBLYVB010000004.1, read as the reverse complement.
AATCGATAGAAATCTGTCGATTCTTAAGCATGAACATGGATCTTCCAACACAGGAATATGACGTACTGACATTAGCCGGTGCACATACAGAAGAGAAAAACGTGTATCGACGTCCATTGTGTGCGGATTCAGTCACGATTGAAAGCAGTCGTGGAACGAGCAGCCCACAGGCAACCCCATTTATCGGATTGTTAAGTCCCGGGACTACGGAAGAGCAAGGGGAAGTGTTAGGAGTAAACCTGATTTACAGTGGAAACTTCTATGGATGTGTTCAGTGTGGACAGTATGGAACAACCAGGGTACAGCTTGGAATTAATCCGTATCAGTTTGGATGGCAGCTTTCACCGGGAACAAGCTTCTGCACACCGGAGGCTGTACTGGTCTATAGTGCAAATGGACTTGCCGGAATGTCGAATACATTTCACAAGTTATACAGAACGCGCGTCTGCCGGGGATGGTACAGAGACCGGGAACGGCCAGTTCTATTGAATAGCTGGGAAGGTATGTATTTTGAGATCAATGAAAAGAAAATGCTGACGCTGGCGGAAGAAGCAGCGGAGCTTGGAATCGAACTTCTGGTGATGGATGATGGCTGGTTCAAGGGAAGAAATACAGATACGACTTCCTTGGGGGACTGGACGGAAGATAAGAAGAAATTTCCGGATGGCCTGCAGAGTCTTGCTAAAAAGGTGAAACAGAAGGGGATTGATTTCGGAATCTGGTTTGAACCGGAGATGATTTCAAAGGAAAGTGACCTTTACAGGGAGCATCCAGACTGGGTGATCCGAAGTCCGCTCTACGAACCAATACTCAGCCGACATCAGCTGGTACTGGATCTGTCGAATCCGGCAGTTTGCGAATATCTGATCGATGCAGTCAGTAAGGTGTTGGCACCGGGAAATATCAGTTATGTGAAATGGGATATGAACCGGCATCTGACAGATCTTGGAAGTGCTTATCTTGACAGGAAAAATCAGAATGAACTTTCACACCGCTACGTGCTTGGACTTTACCAGGTCATGGAGACATTGACAGAACGTTTTCCACAGGTGTTGTTTGAAAGCTGTTCCAGTGGAGGTGGCAGATTCGATGCAGGAATGCTTTATTACATGCCACAGACATGGACCAGCGATAATACAGATGCAGTCTGCAGACTGAAGATCCAGCATGGAACAAGCTTTCTGTTTCCGACAGTTACAATGGGAGCGCATGTGTCAGCATGTCCGAATCATCAGGTTGGACGGACCACACCGCTTGCTACAAGATTTGCCGTGGCGGCAGCAGGCAATCTTGGATATGAACTGGATCTGAAAAAGCTTTCAAAAGAAGAGAAGGAAGAAGTCAGAGAACAGATTGCAGAATATAAAAGGAGACGAAGAACCGTACAGTTCGGAACTTATTACCGGCTGGCGGATGCATTTCAGGAGAATCAAAGTGCCTGGAATATTGTTTCAGAAGATGGAATGGAAGTCATCTTCACTCACGTGCAGATCCTTGCGCGTTCAGCCTACAGAGTTCCGGTGATCCGATTAAAAGGACTGGATCCGGATGCAGTTTACACAGATTGTGAGACCGGGCAGGAGTATGGCGGGGATGAACTGATGTATGCAGGAATCCGAATACCAAGAATCAGACAGGACTTTTCAAGTACAACGATGGTACTAAGAAGATCCTGATTGAGATAGAAAAGAAATGAAGTTACAGGAGGAGTTAGAATGAGTAAAGAACAGAGTTACCAGAATGCAGCAAGTGAACTTCTGCGTCTGGTAGGCGGAAAAGAAAATGTAATCAGCGCGGCTCACTGTGCAACCAGATTACGTCTGGTATTAAAAGATGAGAGCAAAGCAGATGTAGATGGAATTCTCAAGACAGAGCTTGTAAAAGGACAGTTTGCCACAGACGGTCAGTTCCAGATCATCATTGGAAGTGGTACAGTAGATGAAGTATACAAATATTTTATTCAGTATGCAGACATCAAAGAAAGTACAAAAAATGAAGTGAAAAAGGCTGCTGACCAGAAGATGAATCCGTTACAGAAACTGGTAAAGATGCTGGCGGATGTATTCGTACCGATTATTCCGGCACTGGTTGCCAGCGGTCTTCTGATGGGTCTGAATAATGTTCTGACAGCAGAAGGACTTTTTGTCTCAGGAAAGTCACTTGTTGAAGCATATCCGAATATTGCAGATCTTGCATCTATGATCAACACATTTGCAAGTGCAGCATATGCATTCCTGCCAATCCTTGTAGGATTCTCAGCGACGAAGATGTTCGGGGGCAATCCTTATCTTGGAGCAGTTATGGGAATGATCATGGTATCCGGTGATCTTCTGAATGCTTATTCTTATGGTACAGCCATTACAGAGGGAACGGTTCCGGTATGGCATATCGGAGCGCTGACAATTGAGAAGGTTGGATATCAGGGAACTGTACTTCCGGTACTTGCAGCGGCAGCAATCCTTGCATTTATCGAGAAGAAACTTCACAAAGTAGTTCCGGAATATCTTGACAACCTCCTGACACCTGCACTTTCCGTACTCGTAACAGCATTCCTTACATTTACAGTGGTAGGTGGAGTGATGCGTACAGCCGGAGACTGGATTACAAATGGTGTTCTGTGGCTCCATGATACATTAGGTGTTGTCGGTGGATTTATTTTCGGATTTATCTATGCACCATTAACAATGACGGGAATGCACCACAGTCTTCTCCCGGTTGATATCCAGCTGATTGCAGCAGGCGGATCTTTCCTCTTTGCAATCGCAGCATGCAACAATGTGGCTCAGGGTGGAGCAACACTGGCAGCAATGTTCTGTGCAAAAGATAAGAAGATGAAGAGCATCGCAGTTTCTTCCGGTATCTCAGCACTGCTTGGTATTACAGAACCAGCAATGTTCGGAGTCAACTTGAAGATGAAATATCCATTCTATGCAGCAATGTTCGGTTCTGCTGTAGGATGTGCTTATGTGACACTGACAAATGTTCAGAATATCTCCCCGGGAGCAGCAGGAATCATCGGATTCGTATGCATCAAGTCTGGTGGAATGCTGAATTATATGATCGGAATTCTGATCTCACTTGTTGTCGGATTTGTAGTGACAATGGCATTATCCAAGCATCCGAAGTTTAAAGAAGTGTAAGCTATTGGGGACGGGGAAAACGGATTTTTCCCCGTCCCTGTTGGCTTTGAGAATCGTTGGATTAGGCTGCATTTGGACTTTATTCTATAGCCGTAATCCTTTAATATCTTTCATACGGGATAAAATCATATTGCAGCTGCAGCTAAGAATGCCAGGCAGTGTATCAATGACATTGTGCAGGAAAAGTTCCATTTCATCACTGGATGAGGCAACGGCATGTACATGAAGTTTGTCCCGTCCGGTGACACGATAGATCTGTGTGACGATATCATTTTTGTATAAAATATCTGATACCTGCATCAGATGATCTGGTTTAATTTCAATTTCAAAATAGCAGGATACAGCACCACTGATCTTTTGAGGATTGATGATTGTTGTGTATTCTTCAATTACCCCTTTTTTCTCTAAGGCTTGAATACGGGCTTTTACTGCGACTCTGGAAATACCGGTTTTTTCGCCAATATCAGAGTATGAGATACGTGCATTTTCTATAAGCAACTGGATAATTTTCTGATCGAGTTCATCTAAACCATTCAGGTACATAAGTAATCCCCCTGTAAAATGATAACTATCACTGTAATTCGTTTTTCCATTATAATATCATGCAGATTTCTAAAAGTAAATGACAGCTTGACTTAAGTATTTTAAACTCCTATAATAATGACAAAACGTAATATACAACTTACGAAATGGAGATAAAAATGAATGGCGATTTGTCAAAAGGACCTGTTGTAAAGTCGATGCTTTTATTTGCTATTCCAATGATATTGGGAGATTTACTTCAACAGTGTTATAACATTGCAGACACACTGATTGTTGGACGTTGTCTTGGCGAGAAGGCACTTGCAGCGGTAGGCTCCTCATTTACACTTATGACCTTTATAACATCCATTATTCTTGGCTTATGTATGGGAAGCAGTGCATTGTTTTCTATCCGGTTCGGACAGAAGGATGAAAATGGACTTAAAGAGGATATTTGTGCATCCTTTATCTTTATTGCGGCAGTGACAGTGTTGTTAAATATGGTTGCTTATGCAAGTCTGGGCGGACTTCGGGTTTTCCTCAGAGTTCCGGATGAAGTATGGGGTGAAATGAGAGAGTATCTATTCGTGATCTTTATGGGGATACCGGCTGTTTTTTTGTACAATTATTTTGCTTCATATCTCAGGGCCATCGGTAATTCTGTGATACCTCTGGTATTTCTGGCCGTATCATCCCTGCTTAATATTATTCTTGATCTTTGGTTCGTCATTGGTTTCAAGATGGGAGTAGCAGGAACAGCACAGGCGACAGTGATTGCACAGTATTTGTCCGGACTGGGGATCATGCTTTATACACTTGTATGTTATAAGCGAGTTCATGTAATTTGGAAAATCAGCTGTCTGAAGAAAGAACGAATCAGTGAAATTGTTTCCTTTTCCATGCTGACATGCATTCAGCAGTCTGTTATGAATCTGGGAATCCTGATGGTACAGGGATTAGTAAACAGTTTTGGAACGGTTGTTATGGCAGCATTTGCAGCGGCTGTAAAGATAGATGCTTTTGCATATATGCCGGTGCAGGATTTTGGAAATGCATTCTCTACATTTATTGCACAGAATTATGGAGCAAAAGAAAAGCAGAGAATACAGCATGGATTGAAAGCGGCAGTGCGTATATCTGCAATTTTCTGTGTGATAATCTCTGCGTTCGTATTTGTATTCGCAAAACCACTTATGATGATATTTGTAGATGCAGGAGAAACACATATTATCATGGAAGGAGTCCGTTACCTGCGGATAGAAGGTGCCTTTTATATAGGAATTGGATGGCTGTTTTTGCTGTATGGCTTGTACCGGGCTTTGGGCAAACCAGGAATGAGTGTGGTACTTACCATATTTTCCCTAGGAACCAGAGTAGTTCTGGCATATACCTTGTCAGCAATACCACAGATTGGCGTGACAGGTATTTGGTGGTCTGTGCCAATCGGATGGGCGTTAGCGGACATCATAGGGTTCCTGTATTACAAAAATTACAAAAATTTTACCTGATTATGATTGATTGACTGATTTTATTGTTCAACGTTTTAAACATTAAATTCAAATTGTTGACAGTTTTTTTTTCGTGTGTTTTAAGAAAAGGGTGTTCCCTGGATTTTTCATCCGGGGAATGTCCTTTTTTTCAGTTTTATAATATAATAAGAAAAACACAAAGTGGGGGGATGGGGAATGGCCATTGAGGTAGAGATTAAGCTGAAAATTGAGGATAGTGGAGAACTTATAAAGAAGCTTAAAGACCAGCATTTTACAGCGGGGAAAACCGTGTGGGAATCGGACCTTTATTTTACATCAGAGCATCGTAATATGAAAGCCTGCGATGAAGCCTTGAGGGTACGTTGTGTGAAGGAAAAAGACACAGGGAAACAGGCGGCATATCTGACCTATAAGGGAAAGAAACTGGACACTTGTTCTATGACGCGAAAAGAAGTGGAATTGGAGATTTCTGATGGGGAGACGGGAATGGAACTACTGAAAAGCATTGGATTCTATCCCACAACGCCAGTGGAGAAGCTGCGGCAGTATTTTCATAGAGAGCAGATGACCGCTTGTGTGGATCAGGTAACGGGACTGGGAGATTTCCTGGAACTGGAGATTATTGTGGAAGACGAGACGAAGCGCGCCGCAGCATTAAGTGAAATCGAAACTTTGCTTGTAAAACTTGGTTATACGATGCAGGATACGACGAGAACTTCGTATTTGTCTATGCTTGAAGAGGCGTTTCCTTGCGGTAATACGGAAGTTTCCGTATAATAGACCTAGATAAATAGATGGAGGGACAGACATGGATCAGGAACAGCAGACACCGCACAAGCGGAGAGTACGTTATAAAGGCAAATACCCGAAGAAATTCGAAGAAAAATACAAGGAGCTGCAGCCGGAGAAGTATCAGGACACGGTGCAGCATGTGATGAAGAAAGGAAATACACCGGCGGGCATGCACATTTCCATTATGGTGGATGAGATTCTGGATTTCCTGAAAATCCAGCCGGGAGAGACGGGATTTGATGCAACCCTTGGTTATGGAGGACACACGAAAGCCATGCTTCAGTGTCTGAAGGGACAGGGACATATGTATGCCACGGATGTGGATCCGGAGGAATCGGCAAAGACGAAGAAGCGTCTGGAAGAGCAGGGGTTTGGAGAAGACATGCTGACCATTAAGCTTCAGAATTTCTGCACCATTGATGAGATTGCAAAAGAAGCGGGCGGTTTTGACTTTATTCTGGCGGATCTTGGAGTTTCTTCCATGCAGATTGATAATCCGAAGAGAGGTTTTTCCTTTAAAGTGGACGGCCCCCTGGATCTTCGGCTGAATCAGCAGAAAGGCATCAGCGCGGCGGAGCGGCTGGATACCATAGGCCGTGACGAGCTGGCGGGAATGCTCTATGAAAACTCCGATGAGCCTTATTGCGAGGAACTGGCAAAGGCCATTACGGATGAGATTCGTCGTGGAAACCGGGTGGATACGACTACCAAACTTCGCGGTATCATTGAAAAGACGTTGGATTTTCTGCCGGAGAAGGAGAAAAAGGAGACGGTCAAAAAGACTTGCCAGAGAGTGTTCCAGGCACTTCGGATTGATGTCAACCAGGAGTTTGAAGTGCTGTATGAATTTATGGAGAAGCTTCCGGGGGCACTTCGTCCGGGTGGACGGGCAGCTATTCTGACATTTCATTCCGGTGAGGACAAGCTGGTGAAGGCAGCGTTGAAAGAAGGCTGCCGGGCAGGCATCTATTCTTCTTATTCCAAGGATGTAGTCCGGCCGACAGCGGAAGAATGCGTACGAAATCCGAGAGCCCGTTCCACAAAGATGCGCTGGGCAATCCGGGCAGAAGAGTAAAGGAAAAGGAGGTAGAGTCCAATGCATATAGCAGTCTATTGTGGTTCGGTATCTGGAAATCAGGAGATCTATACGGAGAAGGCAGCTTTGTTTGGCAGATGGATGGCAGAGCAGGGGCATGTGCTCATCTATGGTGGCGCCCAGGGAGGCCTGATGGGAGCAGTTTCCAATGCGGTGCTGGAGAACGGCGGAAAGGTCATCGGTGTGCTTCCGGCAGTGGAATCCATTCAGAAGCGGCGTCATCCGGGACTGACTGAGTATATTGAGACCAAAGATATGGCGGAGCGGAAAGCGAAGATGATCGCACTGGCAGATGCCTTTGTGGCACTGCCGGGCGGACCAGGAACCCTTGATGAAATCTCAGATGTGATTTCCCTGGCAAGGCTTCACCTTACCGACGCACCCTGTGTATTATTTGATATGAACGGATTCTACCAGCCGTTGAAAAATGTGCTGGAGGGTATGGAAAAAGCCGGATTTGCAGAGCCGGAAGATTTTGAGAAGGTACTGATTTCCGAAGACATGAAAGAGATCGGAGCATTTCTTTCAGGCTGTCAATGAGGTTGACAAGACAGTTGTAAAGTGTTATTTTAAAGGTCAAATATAAGAAAGAGGGAATCATAATGGAAATTATGCCGCATCTGAAGCTTTCAGATGAGCTGAACATCAAATATGCCATTCTCCCGGGAGACCCGGCACGGGTGGATCGGATTGCGGAGCAGCTGGAACAGGTGGAATCACTGGCTTATAATCGGGAATATAAGAGTATTCAGGGGTTATATAAGGGGGTTCCGGTACTGGCGGTATCGACTGGAATCGGAGGCCCATCCACGGGAATCGCAGTAGAGGAACTTTCCAGAATCGGTGTGACCCATGCGATCCGGATCGGAAGCTGCGGAGCATTGCAGAAAAACATCCATTTGGGAGATTTGATCCTGGTGCAGGGGGCGGTACGGGATGAGGGAACCTCCAAAACTTATATAGATTCTATTTACCCGGCAATTCCGGATTATGAGCTTTTCAGTGCCTGTGTGGAGGCAGCCAGAAAAGAGAGGATTCCATTTCATGTAGGTCTGGGAAGAAGCCATGACAGTTTCTACACGGATCGGGAAGACGAGATTGATGCTCTGTGGGCGTCCAAAGATGTGCTGGGCGCTGATATGGAGACGTCAGCTCTTTATGTCATCGGGCGGCTGAGAGGGGTACATACTGCATCCATTTTGAATACGGTTGTGGAATATGAAGAGAATCTGGAAGAAAACATCAATCATTATACAGATGGGGCATCCAGAATGATGCAGGGTGAATGGAATGAAATTCACACGGCACTGGAAGCACTTTACATGGTATCTCAGGCGGAATAACCGCTGCAAATATATGAGATAATCTCCGTTGGAGAGAAAGGACATGTGTTATGAATAACGTATTTAAAACAAAACTGGATACTGCAAGTCTGGTACTGATTCCGGCATGTATCGGTATCAACTACCTCGGAAAACTGTTTGCTTCTGTACTGAAGCTGCCGCTCTGGCTGGATGCGATCGGAACCTGTATCGGCGGTGCGCTGGGCGGACCGATCATCGGTGCGATCTGCGGTGCGGCCAACAACCTGATCTACGGATTTACCACCGGTGATTCCATTACCTTAGTTTATGCACTGACCAGCCTTGGTATTGGTCTTGCAGTTGGTATTATGGCAAGACTCGGTAAGATGGAAAATGCAGGAGGAGCAATCCTGACCGCTGTTGTGGCAGGCCTCGTTGCAGTCTGCGTCTCTACACCGCTGAATGTTCTGTTCTGGGGCGGCACTACCGGAAATGTCTGGGGAGACGCTCTGTTTGCAGCAACTCAGGCAGCAAATATGCCGGTAGCCATTGGTTCTCTTCTCGATGAGGTTGTTGTGGATGTTCCGGATAAAATCATTACGATCCTGATCGTATTTGCAATCCTGAAAGGACTCCCGAAGAAATTGACTGCCCTTTACGATATCAATGACAGTGTAGAGAGTCTGGACTAATGAAAAAATGTTGGAGTGATTCAAATGAAAAGTATCAGTCTGTGTGTGGATAAGGATACCTGGTTGACTCGAATGCATCCGTTTACCAAACTGTGTTACATATTGACGGCGATCAGCGTTTCCCTGATCTGTGGAAAGCTGTGGGCATTTGGTATCTTCATTGGAATCAGTCTTGTGATGTTAATCAGTGGAAAAATCATTCGCAGGGTTTTTCCACTGATTGCATTTTCTTTTACAATTCTGATTACCATTTTCCTGATTCATGGTTTATTTAATCATGAAAATGCAACGTTGTTGTTTGCAGCAGGTCCTATTCGCTTCTACCGGGAGGGGGTTCAGTATGCAGCACGGATCAGCTGCAATGTACTGAACATGCTGCTGGCTTTTGCGGTCTTTGTACTGACGACAAAACCGGTTGAATTAGTGGAGGATATGGAACGTGCCGGATTTTCTCCGAAGATCGGATATGTCATCAGTTCTGTCTTTCAGATTGTGCCTCAGATGAGCGGTACTATGAATACGATTATGGATGCACAGAGAAGCCGTGGCCTGGAGACAGAAGGCTCTCTGATTACCCGTGCAAAGTCATTTTTGCCGTTAATCTCTCCGGTAGTTATGAGTTCCTTGATTAATACAAGAGAGCGAGCCATTGCACTGGAAATCCGGGGATTTGAGTCAGGAGAGAAGAAAACTTACTTAAAAGACGATAAAATGAAAAATCTGGACCGGGTACTCTGTGTTGGCATGTTTTTACTGATTTTCCTGGTCATTGTCGCCAGAATCTTTTTATAGGAAATGCGGAGGCATTGTATGGCATACATAGAAGTAGAAAATTTAAAATACCGCTATCCAAATACGAAGAAGCTGGCACTGGACGGATTGCAGTTTCAGATTGAAAAAGGCTCTTTTGTCGGAATTGTCGGTGAGAATGGTGCCGGAAAAAGTACGCTGTGTCAGGCATTCAGCGGACTGGTACCGCAATTTTTCAAAGGCGCTTACGGCGGAAAAGTGATGATCGGAAATCAGGACGCAGCAAAGACGCCGGTGTCCGGGCTATGCCGGACGGTAGGACTGGTGTTCCAGAATCCTTTTAATCAGCTGTCAGGAGCAAAAGAGACGGTATTTGAGGAAATAGCATTTGGATTGCAGAACTTTGGTGTTCCCAGAGAGGAAATGATCCGCCGGGTTCAGGAAGTGATGGAACTTCTGGACATCAGTGAATATAAAGAGCGGAATCCCTTTGATCTCTCGGGAGGACAGACGCAGAGAGTAGCGCTGGCCGGCATTCTTGCCATGCAGCCGGAGGTGATTGTGCTGGATGAGCCGACATCCCAGCTGGATCCGGCTGGAAGTGAGGAAGTATTTGCGGCGGTAGATAAGCTGGCAAAATCCGGAATCACCATTATCATGGTGGAACAGAAACTGGAAAAACTGGCAGAATACTGTGATCAGATTTTATTGCTTCATCAAGGAAAGCAGATTGCTTTTGATACACCGGAACAGATTTTCTCCAGAACGGATCTGGAGAAATATGGGGTACAGCCACCGGCCTATACCAGAGTCTGCAAAGCATTGGACATACGAAATGAAAATGGGTGCTATCCGGCATCGCTCAAAGATACTATGAAATGGAAAGAACAGTTTCCGGCAGAAACAGATTTTGAAAAAATCTGTAAGAGCTCCGATGCAGAGTGGGGTGGAGAAGAAGAGCGGAAAGAAATATTTAGGACGGAACATCTGAAATTCCGTTATCTGGAACAGGTACCGGTTCTGGAAGATGTCAATCTTCTTCTGGATGGAAGAGCGACTGCCATTGTAGGACAAAACGGAGCCGGAAAGACCACGCTGGTAAAACTCCTAAAAGGCTTGCTGAAGCCGGTGGGCGGATCTATTTATTATGCCGGAGAAGATATGGCGGGAAAGACCGTCGCCATGCTGGCCGGAGAAGTTGGCTATGTATTTCAGAACCCGGATGACCAGATATTTAAATATCATGTGATTGACGAAGTTATGTTCGGACCGCAGAATATCGGCATGAGCAAGGAACAGGCAAAGAACCGTGCCATGGAAGCGCTGAAGACCGTTGGATTGGAGGCACTGGCAGAGGAAAATCCATATGATCTGGAGCTGTCCCAGCGGAAGCTGGTGGCGATTGCGTCGGTACTTGCTATGGACACAAAGGTGCTGATCCTGGATGAACCGACCATTGCCCAGGACTGGAAGGGCCGGAGGCTTTTGCAAAAAATTATCCGAACCCTTCAGAAACAGGGAAAAATGGTGATTGCTATTCTTCATGATATGGACTTTGTAGCAGAATGCTTTGAACGGGTCATTGTTATGGCTCATGGAAAGGTGCTGGCAGACGGAAGAAAAGAAGAAGTATTTGCCCGGAAAGAGGTGCTGGAACAGGCGCGGATTGATCAGCCGTATCTGACAAAACTGTGCAGCATGCTGGGATATGAAAAGTTATATTTTTCTCTGAAAGAGGAAGAAGGAGCAGAAGCATGAGAAAATTACTGGTAGTTGTTGATATGCAGAATGACTTTGTTGACGGATCCCTGGGAACCAAAGAAGCAGAGGGCATTGTGGATCGTGTAGTAGAAGAGATTGAAAAATACGATTCAAAAGACATATTTGCCACAAGGGACACTCATCCGGAAAATTATCTGGAAACTCAGGAAGGAAAGAATCTTCCGGTGGTACACTGCGTCAAAGGAACTTTTGGATGGCAGATTAATGAGAAGGTTGCCGCCGCACTTGGAACAGCAGAAATCATTGACAAGCCGACGTTTGGCTCCAGAACGCTGGCAGAGAAGATAGCTGCCATTGCTGCAGAGGAGGAGATTGAAGTAACGCTGATCGGTCTGTGTACGGATATCTGCGTCGTATCCAATGCCCTTCTCATTAAGGCATATTTACCGGAAATTCCGGTAAAAGTAGTGGCTTCCTGCTGTGCAGGCGTAACACCAGGCAGTCATGAAGCAGCTTTGGCCACCATGCAGATGTGCCAGGTAAAAATTGAAAGTAATTGAGAAAAATTATCATATTTATCTTGACTAACCCATAGTCTGTAGTATATGATCTTACAATCATAAAGAAATTCTCTTTGCACTGCATTACATTCGAACAAGGATGCGAGATCAACAGTACAAACTGAGCAGGCGATGCCGGAAGGCGTGGGGCCGGGCCGCAGACGCGGCAGCAGATATGAACATAGTAAGGCATATCTGTGGGACAGTGTATGTTCCGCAGGTATGTCTTTTTGTTTACGAAAAAAGAGCAGCCCGGAAGATCCCTCGGCGGCGAGTAGCAGCACTGGAAAGGAACATTCCTGCTGCGGACAATGTATGTGACATAAGAAGAACCCGAAAGTGTAATAAGGAGGTCCTGGTTATGAAACACACAGAAAACAAAACAACAAACAATGTATCAACAGAAAATGCCCTGGCGATGAAAGTGTCAGGCGTAAGTATTGCAGTTAATCTGCTTCTCTCGGTATTTAAGCTGATTGCCGGAATTCTGGCTCATTCCGGAGCAATGATTTCCGATGCAGTACATTCGGCGTCGGATGTAGGAAGTACCTTTATTGTGATGATCGGAGTTACTCTCTCCGGCAAGAAATCTGATAAGGAGCACCAGTATGGGCATGAGCGCATGGAATGTGTTTCTTCCATTATTTTGTCAGGATTACTGCTTGCAACCGGTCTTGGCATTGGCCTTGGCGGTGTAGAGAATATTGTGAAAAGTTCTCATGGAGAAGCAATTGTCATTCCCGGTATGCTAGCGCTGGTGGCAGCGGTTGTTTCTATTGTTGTCAAAGAGTGGATGTTCTGGTATACTCGTGGAGCAGCGAAAAAAATTAATTCCGGCGCATTGATGGCAGATGCATGGCATCATCGCTCCGATGCAATGTCTTCCGTTGGTGCATTTGTTGGTATTTTCGGAGCAAGAATGGGATTCCCGATTCTGGATCCACTGGCCAGTGTGGTTATTTGTCTTTTGATTGTAAAGGCTTCCGTAGACATTTTCCGGGATGCCATTGATAAGATGGTAGACCGCTCCTGTGATGAGAAGACGGAGAAAGAGATGCGGGAGACGATTCTGAAAGTGGATGGTGTGAAACGGATTGATCTGCTTCAGACCAGATTGTTTGGTTCCAAAATGTACGTGGACATTGAGATTGCCGCAGATGGAGCACAGACACTGGATGCAGCCCATGAGATTGCGGAGAAGGTTCACCATGCCATTGAAGAAACTTTTACAGAGGTGAAACACTGTATGGTTCATGTCAATCCCATCTAGGATTGCCAGAGATAGCTGACGGAGGGATAAGACAGGTAGGAGGAAGTTCGTATGTGGACATTGTTTTTTCTCATATTGATGATTGCAGTATTTGGTAAATTACTGATTTTTGCGGTGAGAGCAACCTGGGGAATTACAAAGATTTTCTTTACATTGGTGTTTTTCCCATTGATTCTTATTGGACTGGTGGCAGCAGGTTTTTTGTACATTGCTTTACCTATCCTTTTGATTGTGGGAATTATTACCTGGTTTTTCCGCACAGTATTTTAAATTGATATTTTAAATTCTACAGACCGCCGTATTTCTTTGGAAATATGGCGGCTTTTTCATTGACATGTCTTGCAACAACCGGTATAATAAATTTATTCATCTATGAATAGTCTTTAGGATTTCCCTACACTATTCCCATTTTTTTAATGAAATAAAGTCGCACCGACCGTATGAAAGGGGGAGATACGGATGATGTAGCTGCAGCCTTGGAAGCAATGAACGGTATTACGGAAAAGGAGAATGAAAAATTTTATGAAAAAGAAAAAGTTATGGCAGAGACTTGGGGTTTTGCTGCTCATGACCTCTGTTCTGGCAGGAAGTATTCCTGTGAATGGCTATGCGGCAGAAGCGGAAGCGGTTGTTGAGTCATCGGAGGCAGAGCTCATACAAGAAGAAATCTTACCGGAAATCCCGGTAAAAACAGATCCGGAGACAGATCCGGAATTAACAGAGAGCGTGGATACAGAGGGACAACCGGAAGATGAAAAGATAGATGAAAAGATAGAAGAAGAGATAGAAGAAACAGAGGAAGAAAAAGAGGCAGAAGAAGAGACGGAAGAGATGGCTGAAGTGCCAGAAGAATTAAAAGAGGAGTCAGAGGAAGAACCGGAGGATACGCAATATCATTTTACAGAGGATGATCTGGCCAGCGTTGCCAGATGGAGGGAACTCTATTTACCCAACGGGTATGAGGATCTGGAACAATATGATGATGACTGGTGGAATCAGCTTTATGACTATGAGCGGGATCTGGCAGAATATTTGAAGGATCTGAATGTAGAGCTTTCCGATCAGGTCTATATGGATCAGAGTCTGGACGAGTGTATTGCGATAATGGAATCCGGGGTGCCGCCGGAAACATTTTTTGGCGGAACTATTTATCAGGGACTGTCACTGGAGGATTTCTATGAATTTCGCGAAGCCGGATACACGATGGAAGACTTGTATGAGCAGTGGGAACCGATACAGCCATATGCGTTATCCGGAGGAGATCTGGTCAGTAAGATGACGGTCTCTGCTACCGGCTATTCAGGAACGGGACACGGTACGATCTATAAGCTCACAGTGGGAGGAAAAGAGGCACTTTGTATGAGCATGGGTAAATCCGCGAGGAGCACCTATCTTTACAAAGCCAATCCCGGGGACTATGAGAAAAAGGATGATGGAATCGGATATATTGTATTCACTTATGGGCGACTTGGCGGAGTTAATTATGTGTGTGCCCAGATCGCATTATGGATTTATCAGAATTCCACTTCCCATTCAGAAAGTGCGGTGAAGAACAGGGCGGTTGCCATGTTAAATACTTCCAGTATGGATGAGGATGATTTAGACCGTTATGGAACTTTTGTATGGGATATTTATTCCGCTGCACAAAGGAAGACTCATACTTATTATGTTTTCTATTCGGAAAATGCAAATTCCCAGACAGTAGGATTAAGTTCTCTGCCGGATACCTTTCCCTATGAAGGTGGCGGAAGTGGAGGCGAGACCGGTGGAGGAGGAGAAAGCTCCGAGTATGAGACGGGCAGCGTATCTGCGGATGCGTCAGATAAAGTCAGTGTGGAGGCAAAGCTAACCATTACCAAACATGACAGCCTGACAGAGGAAGTATTAGAAGGAGCACAGATTACCATCAATGGAAAAACGGCCTCTTCCGGGGCGAATGGAACAGTAACCCGCAGAGAAAAGGAAAGTCATGAAGCCAGTGCCTCTGGTCCAACCTATACGTATGTGGTGAACTGGGATTCCTTGGATGACGGTCAAAAGGCGGATGCAGATAACCATGGCTATTACCACAGTAGGGATGCAGCTTACGAGGCTTCCAGGGCACAGGCGTCGGGCCAGATAGGATCCGAATTAAGCGATTGGGTTCATGACTGGAGAGCTAAATTTCAGGCGTCAGAGACGGCACCGCCCTACGGATATTGTAACAATGAAGCAAACAATTACTCGGTGACCGCAAAGGATGGTCAGCATAAATATCACGATTTCTATAACAAGCCATGGGAGGCATGGCTCAAAGTCGTAAAACACGATTCCGTGACCGGACAGACTGATTTCTCACTGTCCGATGCAGATTTCAGCGTATATGAATTTCAAAAAGAAACCGGCAAGTATGTGCCTTATCGGTATGAAGACCGGAGAGTTATGAAGGACCAGGGCGATGGTACTTATCTGGTTGGACCGTTGTATTACAATCCTTCTAATCAGGGAAAATTTATGATTCTGGAGACAGAGTCTCCCTATGGCTATACCATTGATCAGGAAACCAACCGATTCTATTTCGAAATTACCGGGGAGCGGCAGATTACATTTACACAGGGAAATATCTGGAATACAGAGGGAACCTATCCGGCCAGCGAAGATCATCCCCACTCGTTTCAGGCTTACAATGAGCCGTGGAAAATCAAAGTGAGCGTGGATAAGCAGGATGAAGATACGGGAAAACGGCTGTCCGCTGTCCTGTTCCAGATTTTGCGCTACAACCGGGAGACGGCAGATTATGAGCTGGATCCGAGTTATACACCGAAAAATATTTCTGTGACAGAACAGCCGGATGGTACCTATCTTAGTGACTGGATTTACTGGAATTATAAAAATCAAGGAAAATGTTATCTGGTAGAGACAAATGCGCGAAAAGGTTATTTTGGAGACTGGAAAAACCGGCTGGTGGAACTGATCACCGGACATCCGGCAGGCTGGAATGATGACGACGCGGAAGGAAAGACGGCTTATTATTTCCAGATTACAGGTTCCCGGACAGAAGAAGGGGCTGTGGATGGATACAATAACCAGAAAACTATGACGGCTACCTCCAACCGGAAGGGGACGGTAACCAATGAGCGGACCAAAGGCCGGGTGACGGTCTTGAAATACGATACAGAATCCGAAATTGGGAAGCCGCAGGGAGATGCGGTGCTTGACGGAGCAGTTTATGAACTCCGGGCGGCAGCAGATATCATTCATGCGGATGGACATACGGGGATTCTCTATCGGAAGGGAGACCTGGTCAGAACCGGAACGGTGGGCGAGATTCCGGGCGGATTCGAGTTCCACGATCTAGAACTTGGCTCCTATGTGTTAAAGGAAGTGCAGGCGCCGGAAGGCTATATGTTGGATGAGACTACCTATCATCTTACCTTTACTTATGATGATGAGACTCAACGGGTGATTTTAAGAGATGAGGCATCCAGAGAGGATGCAAATACATTGACGGTGGACGATCAGGATATGGGAAATGAAATTGTGTATACGGGAGACCATGTACAGAAAAAAGCATTTTCCATCGTCAAGACTTCCGATAATCAGAGCCAGACGGAATTGAAGCCCATCAAAGGGGCCGGGTTCACGGTCTATCTGGTGTCGGAGTTGGCAGCAGTCCGCAAGGGGCAGATACAACCTGAAAATGGAATCGCCTGGAGCAGTGCGGACATCCGGAAATTCTATGATTATGATTTTACCGGTGAGCAGGCGGCAACGGTCTATAAGCGGAAGCTGGAAAGCTGGACAGACGGAGACCGCGCATGGCTGATACCGGTAGCAAACGGACAGAAGAATGGATATCAGGTAGCGGAAATGTTCACCGATGAAAAGGGAGCGCTGATTTCCCCGGAGCTGCCCTATGGAACCTATGTGGTGGTGGAGACGACCACGCCGGACAACCATGTGATGGCGCAGCCCTTCTTTGTTTATATCACAGATGACGGAGGCGTTGTTTACACAGACAGTACAAGGCAGCAGGTGAAAGAGACATTTGGGGAAGAGAAAGATATTCGTTTTGGAGACCATGCCAACAGCAGTGTTTATAAAGATGGGGAGATTTGCGATCCGTCAGCTGTGGAGGGTCGTGTTTCGCAGGATATTCGTTACATTTCCGATAACTGTACGGAGGCTTATTTAAGACTGGTTAAGGCAGATGCCGATAAACTGCCTGCTGATGGAACCATTTTAAAACCGGAAGAACTGGTCAGTGGAACCGTACTGAAAGAGGGGGCTGCCTATCGGCTGAAGGTGACGAAAATGGCCGGACGGGAACAGGAGACCATGGTGAAAACCGGATGGAAGCAGGATGCAAAAGGGTATCTCTGGTATTATGAGCCGTCCTCCAGAAAAGAATATGGAACGATCAAATGTCCTTTTGAACCTGCCGTTCTGAGAAATACAGAAGGAAAGATTGCAGACTGCTATCTGATACTTCCGGCAAAACTGCCTACCGGCTCTTACGAACTGACGGAAGTGAAAGCACCGGAAGGCTATGTGCTAAATGGTGCGGAAGAAGAACTGAAAGATACGGGCAGAGATCGGAATCATTCCTATGAAATAGTATCTTTACCGGAAATCCCGGTAAAATTTACTGTGGAAAATGCTTCGGTTTATCCGGACGGACAGATGGGCGGCAATAAATATACATTGGTGGATTCCTATGGAAATCTGATCTGCACGGTGGTACAGGGAAATCAGGAGCAGAAGGGAATTCTGGAACTTATCAAGCATGGAGAAAAACTTTATGATGCAAAGGCAGAAGGAACCAGTCTGAAAGAAAAGCTGGAGGAGCACTATTTCCGCCCCTTATGGAAACTGTCGGAATATCACAAAAAAGATCTGGTCTTTGATTATGAAGATGCGCCCATCGAAGGAGCAGTATTTGAAATCTATGCAGCGGAGGATATTTATACCTAGGAGCTGGATAAAGAAAAACTTTCCGAGTATGGGGTTTCGCTAGACGATTATCTGGTATGGCATAAGAATGATAAGGTGGGAACCATTACCACAGACCAGACGGGTTATGGATATCTGGCAGATCTCTATATTGGTTCTTACTATATCCGTGAAGTGACAGCAGGTGATGGATTCGTGCTGAATGATGAAATTCAGTATTTTGAGATCACACCCCAGGAGCAGAAAGTGAACTTTGAATGGGTGAGCAGCGATTATGAGAACCGCAGACAGAAAGTCCGCCTGGAAGTGAACAAAGAGGATGTAGAGACCGGGGAACCACTGGCAGGTGCTGTGTACGGACTTTACAATACAGAAGATATTTACAGTTACATTACGAAAAATACGGAAAAAACCGTGCCGGATTACCGCCATGTACAGACCATTTTTGATTACAAAAATGCGGATGAAGGAAGGCTGCTCATTCCGGCGGGAGCACTGGTGGCCACAGCAGTTACAGACGAAGAAGGAAAGGCTGTATTTTCAGAGGATCTTCCACTTGGAAAGTACGAAGTACGGGAGCTAGAAGGGCCCAAAGGCTATACCACATCGGATGAGCAGCTGCAGGTGGATGCTTCTTATGAAAGTGAGCAGGGAGGACAGCTGGTGGAAGTGCAGGATCATACGGATCTTTGTTATGAAAATCAGAAAATCAAGCATGTATTTACCAAATCAGACCTGACATCTGGTGTTCACATTGGAGGCGCTTATCTGGAAGTATGGGAAGTTCAGGTGGATGCTCACGGAAATCCGAGAAAAAATCCGGATGGTTCCTGGATGCTCATGGAGGAGCCGGTGGATCATTGGGTTTCAAAGAAAGCAGGAGAAGAGGTACACTATTTCTACGAAGAGCAGGGATTCTATAAAGAACTTGCTTCCCCGGAGGATTTGCCGGAAGGAGCCAGCCTGATCATAAAGGAGGGGCATCTCATTGAAAAGCTCATGGAAGGAAGAGAATATATCCTTCGGGAAACATTGGCACCGGAAAATTATGTAGGCTATGAGACATCGGATGATTATACCAAAGAGAGCAACCGGGAGGAAAATTCGATTACAGAGGAAGTGCGGTTCCATGTGGAGGGTACCAATCTGGTAGCTGAGCATGATCTGAAGGATCAGAGAACGGTGGGAAGCTTTGCCGTCACTAAGGAAGGAGAATTCCTGGTGGGAACAGAAAAGAGTATCACCGATCAGATCAGGGGATTCTTTACGACGTTGTTCCGGTACCTGCTTGGCAGAGTAGAACAGGCATCTTTTGAAGTCTATGTAAAAGAGGATATTCTACAGCCGGATGGCACTGGAAATTATGCGGTGTGGCTCAATGGGGCGGGAGAACTGCTGGAACTTCAAAAAGATACGAAAATCGAGACCATCATTACAGACTGGACAGGAACAGCGTCCATAAAGAATCTTCCGCTGGGTACTTATTATGTGAAAGAGGTAAAAGCGGGAAACGGAACTTTCCTGCTGAATCCGGAGGTCAAAGAGGTGGTATTATCCTATGAAAATCAGGATACGCCGATTGTATTTGCAAAAGATACTTCCTACATCAATGCCCGGCAGAAGGTTGAGATCCGAATCCACAAAAAGACCAATCATCCGGAAGGAGAGAATACACCAATAGAGGGAGCAGTATTTGGCCTTTATGCGGCAGAGAATCTTTACGGTTATGCGGTCAGCAATGACCGGGTGGTGACGCCCTATAGTGATCCCTATATCAAAAAAGATCAGCTGCTGGAAGTGTTGGCAAGTGATGAGCAGGGACTGGCGGTATTTCGCGCAGATGTGCCAAATGGCAGATATTATGTAAAGGAACTGCAGCCGGCACCCGGATATCTGGAAAATCCGGATGTCTATGAATTTGACGCATCTTATACGGGGGAGCAGGGAGATGCGGTACTTTTGTTTGAGCAGGAAGTGTTTAACACGGCTGCCCGGTTGCAGGTGAGCAAACAGGATTTGACGAATGGACAGGAAATCCCCGGTGCAACTCTCAGAATTGTGGAAAAAGAGACTGGAAAGATCGTGGACACGTGGATATCTGAAGAAATTCCACATACCGTATCAGGACTTCGTCTCTCTGGAACGGAAGAATACCGGTATCTTCTGCAGGAGACGATCCCGGCACTGGGGTTTGTGACGGCGGAAGAGATGGAATTTCGATTAATCCAGGATCGGGATGAGTCCGGTCGGTGGCTGAACCGCAGCAGTGTGCAGATGCTGGAACGACAGGGAGAAGTGGAAGTTTGGACGTCTCTGGAAGAAAATATGCTGGTTATGAAAGATGATATTACCCAGGTGGAGATTCAGAAACGGGACAAGGAGACCCAGGAACTGCTGGAAGGTGCGGAACTTACTTTGTATAACGCGGATGGACAGGAAGTCATGTCCTGGATGTCACAGAGCGACGAAGGATATTTAATGACGCGTCTCCCGATCGGGACTTACCGGCTGGAAGAAAAGAAGGCTCCCAAAGGCTATCTGACCGCGGAACCGCTGGTATTCGAAGTGCTGGATGAATCAGGCGTTCAGGTCATCGTGTTGGAGGATGAACGGATACCGGAGAAGAAGACCCATAAGAAGAAAGATAAGGGAGGATCCTCTGATGAGGAGACATCAGAGAACAGCCAGCCGGTAACGGCGGAAGCAGCCGGAACCGGAGATGCCACGGATTTCCTGCTGTGGATTGCCCTGCTTGCGGCAGCAATCGCCGGAACCGGGCTTGGAATTGCAGTTTATGACTGGAGAAAGAAGGTGTAATATGCTATAATCGGGCGGAAGATTAAAGGAGACATACGATGCCCAATATCATTGAAATTACAGATTTTGCTGCACCGGAGCTGGATGTCTATGCCAGACTCCGGGAAGTGCAGCTGTTAAACAGACAGGATCCGGAACAGGGAATTTTTATTGCGGAAAGTCCGCGGGTCATTGAACGTGCCCTGGATGCAGGCTGTGTGCCGCTTTCTTTTCTGGTAGAGAAGAAACATCTGGAACAGGAAGCAAGGACACTGATGGAGCGATGTCCGGAAAGCCCTTTTTATACAGCGGAGTTCGATGTGCTTACACAGATTACCGGATACAAACTGACCAGAGGTATGCTCTGCGCCATGCGGCGGCCAAAGCCGTTAAGTGTAGAGGAAGTCTGTGCTGGAACACATCGGATTGCTATATTGGAAAATGTGGTAAACCCCACCAATGTGGGAGCTATTTTCCGCTCTGCTGCTGCTCTTAATATGGATGCAGTACTGCTGACACCGGACTGCAGCGATCCTCTGTACCGGAGATCGATCCGCGTCAGCATGGGAACGGTATTCCAGATTCCATGGACCTATTTTCCGGAAGACGCATCATGGCCGGAGGAGGGAATGAAACTTCTGAAGGAGAGTGGATTTAAGACCGTTTCCATGGCCCTTCGAAATGACTCTGTGGAAATTAACGATCCAGTACTCCATGCAGAAGAACGACTGGCGGTGATTCTGGGAACCGAAGGGGAAGGACTTGCCTCCACTACCATTGCAGACAGTGATTATACGGTGAAAATTCCCATGTCCCATGGGGTGGATTCCCTCAATGTGGCAGCAGCCAGTGCCGTAGCTTTCTGGGAACTGGGAGGCAAGGGCATACGCAGCCATTCTCGTTGACTGGAATTGACGGGTGCGGTACAATAAAGGATAATGATATTTGATCCGAGGTAGAGAATATGAAAAAAGTAATATTAACAGGAGACCGCCCTACAGGACGTCTTCATGTGGGCCATTATGTTGGATCCCTGAAAGAGAGAGTGAAACTTCAGAATTCCGGAGATTATGATGAGATTTATATTATGATCGCAGATGCCCAGGCTCTGACGGATAATGCGGAGCATCCGGAGAAAGTACGCCAGAATATTATGCAGGTAGCCCTTGATTATCTGGCATGCGGCATTGATCCGGCAAAGTCCCATATTTTCATTCAGTCCATGGTACCGGAGCTGACGGAACTGACCTTTTATTATATGAACCTGGTAACCGTATCCCGTGTACAGCGGAATCCGACCGTAAAGGCCGAGATTCAGCAGCGGAATTTTGAGGCGAGCATTCCGGTAGGATTTTTCTGTTATCCCATCAGTCAGGCCGCAGATATTACCGCATTCCGTGCCACCGCTGTTCCCGTAGGAGAGGATCAGCTGCCGATGCTGGAGCAGTGTAAGGAGATTGTACATAAGTTCAACAGCGTGTATGGCGAGACCCTGACAGAGCCGGAGATTGTACTGCCGTCCAATAAAGCATGCCTGCGTCTTCCGGGTATCGACGGAAAGGCGAAGATGAGCAAGTCTCTTGGCAACTGCATTTACCTTTCTGATGAAGAGGCAGATGTAAAGAAAAAGATCATGTCCATGTTTACAGATCCCAATCACCTGAGAGTGGAGGATCCGGGACAGGTAGAGGGCAACCCGGTATTCTTGTATCTGGATGCATTCTGCAGGCCGGAGCATTTTGCAGAGTATCTGCCAGATTATCAGAATCTGGATGAGCTGAAAGACCATTATACCAGAGGCGGACTGGGGGATGTGAAGGTAAAGAAGTTCCTGAACAATGTTATGCAGGAAGAACTGGCACCTATCCGTGCAAGGAGAAAAGAGTGGGAGCAGCGTCTGCCGGATGTCTATGAGATCTTAAGAGAAGGCAGCAAAGTGGCAGAGGCCAAAGCAGCAGAAACCCTTCATGATGTGCGTGAGGCCATGAAGATCAACTACTTTGAGAACGAAAGTCTGATGAAATAAAGGAATTTTATGATACAAAAGAAGAAGCTGACAGAATTTTACGTGGAGCAGTACGCACATGCAGCGAAAAAGAGACCGAAGAAGATGACTGGAACAACGGAGATGCTCCGGAAGACGGACAATCTTTTCCGGGCTCTTAATTCAGCCAGATCTTCCGGAATGAATGTACGGACACTGGAAGATTATCACAGGCAGCTGAAGAATGCAGCGGTATTTGCCCATCGGAAGAAAAAAGAAGAAATGTCGCTTCGAATTAAGAAAGAAATGATTCCCCGCCTGGTGGACCTCGATCTGGGACTGCTTTTACAGGAACAGAAAGACGGCATCAACGGGGAATTCCTTTCTTATCTTCGAAGAACCATGCCGGGGGCCATTTGCCAGGAGACGTTGTTTACTCTGTATCCCCGTTTCCGGCAGCATAAAGTAAAGGATAAGATTCTGGAACTGGTTCCGGCCCGCCCGGAGCTGGAGTTCCCGGAAGTCCGCCAGATGCACCGGCATTTTATTCTGCATATCGGTCCCACCAACAGCGGAAAAACCTTCCGTTCTCTGGAACGGTTAAAGCTGGCAGCCAACGGCGTCTATCTGGGACCTTTGCGTCTGCTGGCTCTGGAAGTGTTTGAACAGATGCAGAAATACCATGTACCCTGTACCATGCGGACCGGTCAGGAATGTATCGAAGAAGATGGAAGCCGGGTGATGGCATCTACCATTGAGATGGCAGATTTTGATGAAAATTATGATATCGCGGTCATTGACGAGGCCCAGCTGGTGGCAGATCCGGACCGTGGTCATTCCTGGACGAAGGCTATTTTGGGACTGCGGGCCCCGGAAATACACATTTGTATGAGTCCGGCGGCAGAAGCAGTTATCTGCCATCTTATTGATCTCTGTGAGGATACCTATGAAGTGGAACGCTATGAGCGGAAGACAAAACTGCTCTGTGAAAACAAGGCGTTTGTTTTCCCTGATGATGTGCGGCAGGGAGATGCCCTCATTGCATTTTCCAAAAAATCAGTGCTGGATGTGGCGGGACGTCTGGAAGAAGTGGGGGTCAATGCC
Organism: Hominiventricola sp.; assembly: GCF_057604405.1. Taxonomy (NCBI): domain Bacteria; kingdom Bacillati; phylum Bacillota; class Clostridia; order Lachnospirales; family Lachnospiraceae; genus Hominiventricola; species Hominiventricola sp. The sequence goes on along the minus strand of NZ_DBLYVB010000004.1, from coordinate 165,284 downwards.
AGTGTAATTTATGGAAGCCTCCCACCGGAAATCCGCCGGCGGCAGATGCATTTGTTCCATAAGAAAAAGACGAAAGTGGTAGTGGCGACGGATGCGATCGGTATGGGACTGAATCTTCCGGTCAAACGAATTGTCTTTCTGCAGGCAGAAAAATTTGACGGAGTTACCAGAAGACTGCTGACCACTGCGGAAGTGAAGCAGATTGCTGGAAGAGCGGGAAGATTTGGACTTTATCCGAAAGGATACGTGACGGCAACGGAAGAACCGGATCTTGCTTATATCGAAGAACGGATGGCAGATATAGAGAAACCGTTGACCCAGGTAAATCTTGGATTTCCGCAGATCCTGTTGGATATTGACGCACCCCTGGATGAACTGTTGGAAATCTGGCATTCGGTTACGCCATCGGATCCTTTTGTGAAGGAGAATATTGATGAGGCACTGTTCCTCTATGACCAGGCGAAACTTTACAAAGAATGGATCGATGGATTTCAGGAAAAGAGAACGCTTTATAAAATGATCACCTGTCCCATTGATATCAAGGACAAGAAGGTAGTTGATCTGTGGCTTCATTATTGTAAAACTTACACGGCGGATGTCTCGTTGGAACGACCGGTGTTATGCCGGGATAAAAAGGCGGGAATCCAGCAGTATGAGACGTATTACAAACAGCTGGATCTGTATTATCAGTTTTCCCATCGGATGCAGAAGGTGATAGAGGAAGACTGGCTCCGGCGGGAACGGGAAAAGACGGAGATGAAGATCATGAGCTATCTCACCAAAGGCAAGCAGAATTATATTGCCCGGTGCAGATATTGCGGAAAACTGCTTCCGCTGGGTTCTACGTTCCAGGTGTGTGATGACTGCTTCCGGCAGGAACGCAGAAATTTTGCACAGGCACGGAGAATAAGGAAAGGATAGAGGAGAAACTTATGGCCAGATGGGTGGAAATCAGAAAAGGCGCGGATTTTCGTGCCATTGGAGAAAAATTTCAGATCAGCCCTCTGACGGCAAGGCTGATCCGTAATAAAGACATTACCGGTGAGCAGGAGATAAAAGAGTACCTGCATGGAACATTAGAAGATCTTCATCCGGCTTCTCTGATGAAAGGGATCCCGGAAGCAGTCGAGCTGCTCAGAAAGAAACTGAAGGAACACGCAGCCATCCGGATTATCGGTGACTATGACATTGATGGTGTGTGTTCCACCTATATTCTGCTCAGAGGATTCCGGGCGGCAGGCGCACAGGTAGATACGGATATTCCGGACCGGAAAAAGGACGGATACGGCCTCAATAAAGAACTGGTAAAACGGGCCTATGACGCAGGGGTGGATACCATAGTCACCTGCGATAATGGAATTGCTGCGGTACAGGAAATTGCCTATGCAGAGGGACTGGGAATGACGGTGATCGTGACGGATCATCATGAGGTGCAGGAGGAACTGCCGCCCGCTCAGGTCATTGTGAATCCCCGCCAGACAGACTGTCCCTATCCCTTCAAAAAGCTCTGCGGCGCGGCGGTAGCGTGGAAACTGGTGGGAGAACTATGGAAACAGATGAAACTTCCCATGGCGGCCCTTTATGATGACCTTCTGATGTTCGCAGGATTTGCCACCGTGGGCGATGTGATGGATTTAACTGGAGAAAACCGGATTCTGGTGCGGGAAGGGTTAAAACGGCTGCATATGACGACGCATCCGGGAATGTCAGCTCTCATCGAAGTTAATGAACTGGCAAGAGATACCTTATCGGCATTTCATATCGGGTTTGTGCTGGGTCCCTGCATCAATGCCAGCGGACGGCTCGCTACAGCAAAACGGGCGCTGGAGCTTCTGGATACGGAAGAACAGGATCTGGCGTTGGAACGGGCAGCAGAATTAAAACACCTGAACGACGAGCGAAAAGAACTGACAGAACAGGGCCTTACGCAAGCGGTAGACCTCATTGAGCACAGCAGTCTGACAGATGACCGGGTGCTGGTGGTCTATCTGCCGGACTGCCATGAGAGCCTGGCAGGAATTATTGCCGGAAGAATCCGGGAACGCTATTACCGGCCGGTCTTTGTGCTGACCAGGGCGGAGGATGGTGTCAAAGGATCAGGACGTTCTATCGAGACTTATTCCATGTTCGAGGAAATGAGTAAATGTAAGGAACTGTATACCAAGTATGGCGGTCATCCCATGGCAGCAGGCGTCTCCATGCCGGAAGAACATGTGGAGCTGTTCCGGCAGAGACTGAATGAACTGTGCACGCTGACAGAAGAAGAACTGACAGAGGTGATTCATATTGATATGGCGCTTCCCTTTTCTTATGTATCGGAGCGGCTGGTAGAAGAGTTATCCCTGTTGGAACCTTTCGGAAAAGGAAATACAAAACCCGTCTTTGCGGCGAGGAATGTGCAGGTGCTGGAATCCAGAGTGCTGGGAAAAAATCAGAATGTACTGCGGATGAAGCTGATGGATGAAAGCGGAATAACACTGGAAGGCATTTATTTCCATAACTGTATGCAGGAAGTTTTGAGAGATCTGCAGGGGAAAAAGGCGATCCATATTCTGTACTATCCGGAGATCAATGAATTCAGGGGACGGCGCTCCCTGCAGCTGCGGATTCAGGGATATTGCTGAAGAGTCAGGAAAATCAACCCATGATTGCGGATGCCATAAAAATGTGCTATATTTACCTTATTGTGGGCAAAATATACCCGTAGGGGTGTTTAAAGGAGAGATACACATGAAAAAATTAGAGGATTATGTGGTAAGTATACCGGATTATCCGGAACCAGGCATCATTTTCAGAGATGTCACCAGTATTCTGCAGGATGCAGACGGACTGAAACTGGCCATCGACGGACTGCAGAAGCAGCTGGAAGGCCTGGATTTTGATGTGATTGCAGGAACGGAGTCCAGAGGCTTTATTTTTGGAATGCCGATTGCATATAATCTCCACAAACCATTTGTGTTGGTACGGAAGAAAGGCAAACTGCCAAGAGAGACTGTCTCCGCCAAATATGATCTGGAGTACGGAAGTGCAGAGATTGAGATGCACAAAGATTCCATAAAGCCAGGGCAGAAAGTTGTCCTGATCGACGACCTGATTGCGACCGGAGGAACTATTGAGGCAGCCGCCAAACTGGTGGAAGAACTGGGCGGTGAGGTTGTGAGAATCATTTTCCTGATGGAGCTGGCAGGCCTGAAGGGAAGAGAGAAACTGAAAAAGTATGATGTAAGAAGCGTAATCTGCTACGAAGGAAACTAAACGTTTTTCGAAACAGCAGGAAATTAGACTTTTAGATAGAAAAGCGGTGATTGATATATGACGGAAGAACAGGCAAGGGAAGTTCAGGAGGATGACAGAAGTATTAAGAAAATGGAAGATTTTACCAGCCCGGATGAATTGTATCAGGAACTGGTAAAAAGTGTGAAGAAATATCATCCTTCCACAGATCTTACCATGATTGAAAAAGCATATCAGGTGGCGAAGGCCGCCCATAAAGATCAGGTTCGTAAATCCGGAGAACCTTATATCATTCATCCGCTTTGCGTTGGTATTATTCTGGCAGATCTGGAGCTTGATAAGGAGAGTATCGCAGCAGGCCTTCTCCATGATGTGGTGGAGGATACTCCCATGACTACGGAAGATGTGGCACGGGAATTCGGTGATGAGGTGGCCCTCCTGGTAGATGGCGTTACCAAGCTGGGTCAGTTGAGTTATTCTGCGGATAAGGTGGATGAACAGGCGGAGAACCTCCGTAAGATGTTCCTTGCCATGGCGAAGGATATCCGTGTCATTCTGATCAAGCTGGCTGACCGTCTGCATAACATGCGAACGCTGAAATACATGCGTCCGGAGAAGCAGAAGGAAAAGGCGCGGGAGACCATGGATATTTATGCTCCCATCGCCCAGCGGCTTGGTATTTCCAAAGTGAAGATCGAGCTGGATGACCTGGCACTGAAATATCTGGAGCCGGAAGTTTACTACGATCTGGTAGCACAGATTGCAGATAAGAAGAGCGTTCGTGAAAAGTACGTCAAGTCTATTGTGGCGGAAGTCAAGCAGCATATGGATAACGCCAACATTGAGGCGGACGTACAGGGACGTGTGAAACATTTCTTCAGTATTTATAAGAAAATGGTCAATCAGGATAAGACGCTGGATCAGATCTATGATCTGTTTGCCGTGCGCATTCTGGTGGAATCCGTAAAGGACTGTTATGCAGCGCTGGGCGTTATCCACGAAATGTACAAACCCATTCCGGGACGTTTCAAGGATTATATTGCCATGCCGAAGGCCAATATGTACCAGTCCCTTCATACGACGCTGATCGGACCAAAAGGACAGCCCTTTGAGATTCAGATCCGCACGTATGACATGCACCGTACCGCAGAGTACGGTATTGCTGCTCACTGGAAATATAAGGAGAGCGGCGGAAGTAATGAGCAGAATATCGAAGGCAAAAACAGTGCAGAGGCAAAGCTTACCTGGCTTCGTCAGATTCTGGAGTGGCAGCGTGATATGTCCGATAACCGGGAATTCATGAGCCTCTTAAAGAGTGATCTTGACCTGTTCTCTGAGAGCGTGTACTGTTTTACGCCGGGCGGTGACGTGAAGACTCTGCCCAACGGCTCCAACACCATTGACTTTGCCTACAGCATTCACAGTGCGGTTGGAAATAAAATGATTGGTGCCAGAGTTAACGGAAAACTGGTGCCGATTGACTATGTGATTAAAAATGGCGACCGGATTGAGGTCATTACGTCCCAGAACTCTAAGGGGCCGAGCCGCGACTGGCTGAACATTGTCAAGAGTACCCAGGCAAAGAATAAGATCAATCAGTGGTTTAAGACGGAATTCAAGGAAGAGAACATTGTGAAGGGCAAGGAAGTGATTGCCCAGTACTGTAAGATGAAGGGAATTCCGCAGGCACAGGTGGTCAAACCGGAATACCAGGAAAGTGTTCTCCGTAAATACGGCTTCCGCGACTGGGAGTCGGTTCTTGCAGCCATCGGACATGGCGGTCTGAAAGAGGGCCAGGTCGTGAACAAGATGCTGGAAGAGTATGAGAAGGCGAAGAAGAAAGCGGTCACTGATGCGAAGATCATGGAGACCGTCAGTGAGACGAAGGAACAGAAAATCCGCATCAGCAAATCCAAGAGCGGCATTGTGGTTAAGGGTATCGATGATGTGGCAGTACGTTTTTCCAAGTGCTGTAACCCGGTACCGGGAGATGAGATCGTTGGTTTTGTAACCAGAGGCCGTGGAGTGACCATTCACAGAACGGACTGTGTCAATATGTTGCATCTGGCAGAATCCGAGAGAGAGCGCCTGATTGATGCTGAGTGGCAGTCTGGTCTGAAAGCACCTGCAGGTGAAAAATATACAACGGAGATCAAGATCTACGGAAATAACCGTACGGGACTTCTGGTGGATATTTCAAAGACGCTGACGGAGCGGAATATCGATGTTACCGCCATGAATGTAAGAACGAGCAAGCAGGGTACAGCCACCATTACCATCAGCTTTGATATTTCCAGTGTGGAAGAGCTGAACCGGATTATTGACAGGCTGCGTCAGATCGAGAGTGTTCTTGATATTGAACGTTCTGCAAGTTAAGGAGGAAAAGATGCCGAAAGTACATGTTTCCAGAATTACGGTAGGTGAACTGGCGGTAAATTGCTGGTTCCTGGTAAATGAGGATTCAAAGGAAGCTCTGGTATTTGATCCGGGCGATCAGGCGGAGAAGATTGCCGGGTTCGCATCCGAACAGGGTGTCAAAGTGGCGGCCATTTTACTGACCCATGGCCATATTGATCACATGGGCGGCGCGGATGCACTCCGGAAACTGACGGGAGCAAAGGTTTATGCGCTGCAGGAAGAGGAAGACCTTCTTCTGGATGCAAAACAGAATCTGTCGGTTTATATTGCACGGAAAGTAGTAACCTTTGCGCCGGATGAATTTCTTCATGATGGCCAGGAACTGACGCTGGCGGGCATGAAACTGAAGGTATACCACACGCCGGGTCATACGCCGGGGGGAGCTTCTTACTACTGTGCAGAAGCAGGCTGCGTATTTTCCGGAGATACCCTGTTCCACGGATCGGTGGGAAGAACGGATTTCCCAGGAGGAAGTATGTCTGCGATCGTTCGCTCTCTGCGGGAAAAATTGTTCCTGCTTCCTAAGGAGACGGTAGTGTATCCGGGACACGGGGACGAAACAAGCATTGGATATGAAGAAAAATACAATCCATATGCATAAGAAAAAGGATAGAACATGATAGAAGTAATTGTAAACAGACCCAGCTTTGAATATGACATCCATTCTCTGGTAAAAGCATTCTTTCCGCGGGAAGATGTGCAGGTGAGAGTACAGGATACCTTTACGGATGAGACACCGGTTCAGATGACAGTGCACTTTACGGATGAACAGGTGTCATTTTCCGTGACAGAAGATGGATATCCCAAGGAAAGCGGCGAGCAGGTCATTGACTACAGCAACCGGAAAGAGACGAAGAACCATCTGAAGCGTCTGATCTATCGGAAACTTTCAGATTACACCGGGAAAGAGCTTCCCTGGGGAACCCTGACCGGCATCCGACCGACCAAGATTGCCATGGGACTTTTAGAGCAGGGAAAACGCAATGTGGAAATTGCGGAATATATGAGAAATACTTACCTGGCCAGCAAGGAAAAAGTGGCGTTAAGTGTTATGATTGCCAACCGGGAACAGTATGTATTGAGAAATATCGACTATAAGGACGGCTACAGCCTGTATGTGGGAATTCCTTTCTGCCCCAGCATCTGTCTGTACTGTTCTTTTTCTTCCTATCCGCTGGAAAGGTGGCGGAAACGGGTAGATGAGTATCTGGATGCGCTTTGTAAGGAACTGGATTATTTATCCAACCGGTTCCGTTATAAAAAATTAAATACCGTTTACATTGGAGGCGGCACACCTACCACACTGGAGCCGTATCAGTTGGATCGTCTGCTGACCAAGATCCAGAGCTGTTTCGACACAGAACACCTGCAGGAGTTTACGGTGGAAGCAGGCCGTCCGGACAGCATTACCAGAGAGAAGCTGCAGGTACTTCTTGATCATGGCATTGACCGGATTTCCATTAATCCCCAGACTATGAACCAGAAGACACTGGACATTATCGGCAGAAAACATACTGTAGAGCAGATGAAAGACGCTTTCTACCTGGCCCGTGAGATGGGATTTTCGCATATCAATATGGACTTAATCGTAGGACTGCCTGGCGAGACCTATGAGGATGTGGAACATACCATGCAGGAAGTGCAGCGGATGGCGCCGGATAGTGTGACGGTTCATTCTCTTGCCATCAAGCGTGCCGCAAGGCTTAGTCTCTTCAAAGATAAGTATGAAGAGATGGGTTTGAAAAACAACATGCAGATCATGGATATGACCGCCAAATACTGTGCCGAGATGGAATTATCCCCTTATTATCTCTACCGCCAGAAAAATATGGCAGGTAATTTTGAAAATGTTGGTTATGCGAAAGTGGATAAGGCAGGTATCTATAATATCCTGATCATGGAAGAGAAACAGACCATTCTGGCAGCAGGTGCAGGTGCATCCACTAAGGTGGTGCTTCCATCAGACCAGCCGGAAGTTATGGAAAGCCGGATTGAACGATGCGAAAATGTAAAAGACGTCAGCCAGTACATTGAGCGGATCGATGAGATGATCGAACGGAAAGAGAAATTCTTTATAGAGAATGGAATTTGAGAATTCTTGACAGTGACAAAACCGAAACGTATAATAGTCGGTAGGTGTGAGAAAAATCAGCAAAATACAGCTGTTTTCACAATACGTAATACAGAGAGGAACAAGATTTATGCCTTTAAAGAAGAAACCGGTCACCGGTATGAAAGACATTCTGCCCGCAGAGATGCAGGTCAGAGATTATGTTACCGGACTGATTAAAGAAACCTATAAAAGTTTTGGATTTTCTCCGATTGAGACTCCGTGTGTGGAGCATATCGAGAACCTGTGCAGCAAACAGGGCGGAGACAACGAGAAGCTGATCTTCAAGATCATGAAGAGAGGCGAGAAACTGAATCTGGAGACTGCCCAGAGTGAGGCAGATCTGACCGACAGCGGACTTCGGTATGACCTGACGGTGCCACTTTCCAGATTTTATTCCAACAATGCCAACGATCTGCCGACTCCGTTTAAAGCTCTGCAGATGGGCAGCGTATGGAGAGCTGACCGTCCCCAGAGAGGACGTTTCCGTCAGTTCGTTCAGTGTGATATCGATATCCTTGGTGAGCCGACCTGTCTGGCAGAGATCGAGCTGATCCTGGCTACCACCACACTGCTTGGAAAACTGAATTTTAAAGATTTCAAAGTACGTATCAATGAGCGCCGTATCTTAAAAGCAATGGCATCCTACAGTGGATTTACCGAGGATCAGTACGATCAGGTATTCATCATCCTTGACAAGATGGATAAGATCGGCTGGGATGGCGTGAAAGCAGAACTGATTGAGTCCGGCTATCCGGAAGCAAACGTAGAGAAATATGTCACCATGTTCGATGAGATGGAGAAGGCAGAAGATGCACTTGCGTACCTGTCAGAGAAGCTTTCCGGCGTTCTGGAAGAGGATGTGATTGAGAATCTCCGTACCATCCGCACCAGTGTGGAAGCAACCGCTGCTTCCCAGTTCCAGCTGGTATTTGACCCGACTCTGGTTCGTGGCATGTCTTACTACACCGGAACCATCTTTGAGATCGAGATGGCAGAGTTTGGAAGCTCCGTAGCAGGCGGCGGCCGCTATGACAAGATGATCGGAAAATTTACCGGAAAGGATACTCCGGCCTGCGGTTTCTCTATTGGATTTGAGAGAATTATCACGATTCTTATGGAGCAGAATTTCCAGGTACCGGGTACCTCCGGAAAGAAAGCATTCCTGATCGAGAAAAATATGCCTGCGGAGAAACTCTGTGAGGTATTAAAAGAGGCAAAGGCAGAGCGTGAAGCAGGTGCGCAGGTACTTGTGGCTCTGATGAATAAGAATAAAAAATTCCAGAAGGAACAGCTTTCCAAAGAAGGCTACACGGAATTCAAGGAATTTTTCTGCAGATAAGCTGCAGCGAGGAAGAGAGAGGTAAAAAACATGCAGGGAAGAACCCATAACTGCGGAGAGCTGCGTCTTGAGAATGCCGGACAGGAAGTACGTCTGGTAGGCTGGTACGAGAACATCCGTAAAGTAAGTAAGAATTTAGGATTCCTCATTTTAAGAGATTTCTACGGAACGACTCAGATCGTAGTAGAGACTGAGGAGATCATGGATCAGCTGTCTGAGCTGAATTATGAGTCTACCATTCAGGTAGATGGTGTCGTTCGTGAGAGAAGCAGCAAGAATGCAAAGCTTCCGACCGGAGACATTGAAGTAGTGCCGACGAAGATTGAAGTGCTGGGTAAATGCCGTTACAACGAACTGCCCTTCCAGATCAACCATTCCAAAGAGGCTGACGAGAATATCCGTCTGAAATACCGTTATCTGGATCTCCGCAATCCGGAGGTAAAAAGCAAAATCGTTCTGAGAAGCAAGATCGTGGCTGACCTTCGTCAGAGCATGACTGCTCATGATTTCATGGAGATCACCACCCCGATTCTGACCTGCTCTTCTCCGGAGGGAGCAAGAGATTATCTGGTACCCTCCAGAAATCATCCGGGCAAGTTCTATGCACTGCCCCAGGCTCCGCAGCAGTTCAAACAGCTTCTGATGGCTTCCGGATTTGACCGTTATTTCCAGATTGCTCCGTGTTTCCGTGATGAGGATGCCAGAGCAGACCGTTCTCCGGGAGAGTTCTATCAGCTGGATATGGAGATGGCATTCGCAAGCCAGGAGGATGTATTTGCAGTCCTTGAGGATGTACTGCCGCCGATCTTCTCCAAATACGGCATTTACAAAGAGGCTTCCAAACCGCCATTCAAGAGAATTCCGTATCTGGAAGCAATGGATAAATACGGTTCCGATAAACCGGACCTTCGTATCAGCCTGTTAGTGCAGGATGCAACCGAGGTACTGGCTGACTGTGGATTTGGACCTTTTGAAGGAAAGACGGTAAAAGCAATCGTAGCTCCTGAGTTCAAGGGTACGAGAAAAGTCATTGATAAACTGTGTGCAGATGTAGAAGTACAGAGCGGACAGAAAGCATACTGGTTCCGACTGGATGAAAAGATGGAACTGGTAGGCGGCATCTCCAAGTTCCTGCAGGATAAGAAAGATGCAGTAGTAGCAGCTCTCGGACTGAAGGCAGGAGATTTCGTAGGTCTGACTGCAGGCGACTTAAAGACTGCTCAGAAGACTGCCGGCGTGCTCAGAAAGATGCTGGGTGCATCTTCCGATGCTTATATGAAGAAGGATTGCTATGAGTTCTGCTGGATCGTAGACTTCCCGATGTACGAGATCGGTGAGGAGTCCGGCGAGCTGGAGTTCTGCCATAATCCGTTCTCTATGCCTCAGGGTGGACTTGACGCTCTGGAAAACCAGAATCCGCTGGATATTCTGGCATATCAGTATGATCTGGTATGTAACGGCGTTGAGCTTTCTTCCGGTGCTGTTCGTAACCACGATCCGGAGATTATGGTCAAAGCATTTAACATCGTTGGTCTTGGCGAGGAGGATGTGAAAGCAAAATTCCCGGCTATGTACAATGCATTCTGCTACGGAGCACCGCCCCACGCTGGTATCGCTCCTGGTGTAGACCGTATGGTGATGCTCATTGCAGGAGAGGAAAGCATCCGTGAGATCATTCCGTTCCCGATGAACAAGAATGCACAGGATGTTATGATGGGAGCACCGGCAGAAGTTGAGGAAAGACAGCTTCGCGACGTGCATATCCAGATTGTCAAAGAAGAAAAAGAAAAAACAGAAGAGTAATTCTAAAAAAATCCGCAGAACCGGACATCCGGGGCTGCGGATTTTTATTGTGTTCCCACTTGTTGTAACGTATAATAAAACTATCGTAATGACATAAAATCGGGGGAGGATACAAAAGGTGATCAAATGTCAGAACTGTGGTGCCGACATCGAAGAACTGGTGCCGCGCTGTCCCTACTGCGGGGCTATGAATGAACCGGGTGCAGAGCATAAATATATGCAGGATTTATATAAACTGAAGGATGACCTTGAAGATCTGGGAGAGATGCCTCAGGAGGAGATTTCCGACGAAGTAAAAACCCATGCAAAATTTACCGGAAAAGCATTTGGGATGATTGTACTGATTGCTCTGTTGCTGGTGGGAATTTTCCTTTTCTTACAGTTTTCTGGTGATCTGATCTGGAAAGCGCATGAAGTCATTACCCATACGAGATCCGCAGATATGAGGGAGCAGATGCAATGGGAGCGTAAATATTTCCCACAGCTGGATGCCTGGTATGAAGAAGAAAATTATGAGGCAATTCAGAATTTCTTCAATGAAACGGATGAGGCGGCAGATGGAATCCAGTACAATTACTCCAACTGGGAACACTGGGGACTCATGGCCTTCTATGACCCCTGGCGAGAATGCATGGATCTGTGGGAACGGACAAAAAATGGAGGAGAAACCTATTTCTATGAGTTTCAGAGTGCCCTTTATGATGCGCTGACCATGAGCTATGACCGGGAACTTTTTCCGCTGAAGGATGAGAAGGACCGTGAGCAGGCAGATGCCTGGATCGCAGATGCGGATGCATTTGTAAAAGAGGTATATGACATGGATGAGCAGGAAATTCAGGATCTGAAAGCAAAAGCAGAGAAAGAGGGATTCCTGAATTATAAAGTAATCTATCAGTACGTGGAGGAAAATAAGAGTGAAATGTAATTACTGTGGGGCGGATCTGACGATGGAAGATGAGGTATGTCCTTTTTGTCATAATCCGAATCCGTATTATGTAAAGCACCGGGAAGACATGCACCGGTATGAGCAGGATTATCAGGAGACCAAGAGTGACGTCTATGAGACAGCGGGAAAGACCAGCCGGAAAGCGACACAGATTGCGATTCTGGCAGTGCTGGGAGGGCTTTTCCTTGGGACAGTTGTGCTGAATACCAATATCTGGACTGTGGAGCGAATGATTCAGCGTCATAAAATCCGAAATAATATTTCCACCCATCTTGCGAAGCTTGACCAGTATCTTGCGGAAGAGGACTGGGCTTCCTTCACCGATTATATCGACATGAATCAGCTGTATTATTCCGGCATCGATGAACTGGAAGATTATCGGTATTTCCGACAGCTGGCAGACGATTATAATTACATTTATGAATCCTGCATGCATCTGGTGGATTATGAAAACCTGGATGAAGATGAATATTATTACTATACACCGGATTATTCCCTGGAACAGATTGCAGACAGCCTGAAACATATGTATGACTTTGTGAAAAAAGATGAATATTCTACCTATTATGAAGTTTATCAGGCCCATCGGGACTGGTGTGATCCTATCCTTACAGAGGCGGAGGAATTAGTACAGGCTTATGTAGGTGTAGACAGTGAAGTGATCGAGTCCGGACAGATCCGAGAGATGTCCAGGACCAAGCTGGTGGTATTACTGGAAAGGAGCTACAACAAGGATGAATCGTAAACTATTTCGGGTGATTACCGTAGTACTGGCGGTACTGATTGTAGGGCAGCTTCTGAATCTGGCACTTCAGATTCACAGCGATGTATATCATTACAGTTATGATGAAGATACCTTTCTCTATACGATCCAGGATGGCAGGTATTCGGAACTGCCTGAGAAGAAGCGCAGGAATGAGATGGAACACGTAAAAGCAGATGCGCAGCTTCAGGAGTGCTATGCAGTGGCAGATTATTATGAGGCGGCATCTATATACTATATGTACCTGCAGAATGGTGATGCGGAAAAGAGCCGGAAAGCACAGACCGATATGAAAACTGCACAGTCCGCCATGGGTGAGCTGGAATATTGTGCGGCAGAGATTGATTCTTATTTTGTAAACTATTTTAATCATTAATAAAATCAGGAGGGTTGCAATGATGAAGGGTTTAGTAATCTGGAAGGATGGACATGCAAGTCTGGAGGAAATGAAAAAGCCGGAAATTAGTGAATACCAGGCACTGGTCCGGGTGACAGCCGGAGCTTTATGCGGTACCGACAAGGAAATCATACATGATGTCCTGAAGGGATTTCATAATTATCCCACGGTGCTTGGCCATGAAGGAGTGGGGATTGTAGAGACAGTCGGAAGCAAAGTGAAAAATTTTGCTGTAGGCGATAAAATCGTTCTTCCATTTCTGGATGATGGGGAAGATTTCTATTCCACCTGGGGAGCTTTTGCAGAATACGCAGTTATTGGCGACGCTGAGGCTATGATGGAAGATGGACATACGGTTGGTGACGGTGTCCTGACAGAAGGTAATCTGGCACAAAAGAAAATCCCGCAGGAATTTGATGATGTGGAAGCAGCCATGATCGTGACTTATCGGGAAGTGTATTCTACCATGAAACGTCTGGGGTTCCGAAAAGGAAAAAGCCTGGTAATCTATGGTGCAGGACCGGTGGGTCTGGTATTTATTACCCTGGCTAAATATATGGGACTTTCTCCGATCATCAGTGTGGACCATACAGAGAAAAAACTGGAATCAGCCAGAACATGTGGTGCGGATTATACGCTGAATTTTGATCAGTGCAATGTAATGGAAGAGGTACTGAAAATCCTTCCGGATAAAGCAGATATGATTCTGGATGCAGCCGGTATTCCCTCATTGATCAATCAGAATCTGAAGCTGGTAAAGAACTTTGGTGATGTATGTATTTATGGGGAAACTGCAAAGGGCGAGCATCTCATTAACTGGGAAGAAGCACCCTTCTGCTTTAATCTGCGCTTTGCCCAGTGGCCGTCAAAGGCAGAAGAAGCATCGGTGCATGATGAGATTATAGAGCTTATGAAGCAGGGCGTACTGAAAGGCTCCAATTATATATCTGATGTGTTTGACTTTAAAGACAGCGTAGAGGCAATTGAATATTTCAAAGCAAAGAAAAATAAAGGAAAAATTGCCATTCGTTTCTAAAATTCACCTGTCAGATGATGAATCCACCGGTCATTTCCATTGATATTTGCTGCTTATATAGTAATATCGCACAAAAACAAGAGACTAAAATATGCACTTATGACGAAAATATCAATGACCGACAGAATTTACTTGCATTTATTGCAGAAAAGATCTATTATAGATGCATAAGAACTGGAAACGTTTCCAGAAAATAAACGGGAGGATTTCAATATGAAGAGAAAATTAGTAGCAATGACTATGGCATGCACACTGGCAGCTACCGCACTGACTGGATGCGGCGGTTCCTCAGACGGAGGAAGCAGCGCAGCAGACACCAAGACTGACAGTGCAGCAGCTGAGACCACAACTGACAGTGCAGCAGCTGAGACCACAGCATCTGATGCAGAAGGCTCTGTTTATTACCTGAACTTCAAACCGGAGCAGGATCAGCAGTGGCAGGATCTGGCAAAAGCTTACACCGAAGAGACCGGCGTACCGGTAACCGTTGTAACAGCAGCTTCCGGAAACTATGAGACAACCCTGATGAGTGAGATGGGCAAGAGCGGTGCTCCGACTCTGTTCCAGGTAAACGGACCTGTTGGACTGGCAAACTGGAAAGATTACTGCTACGATCTGGCAGGATCTGATATTTACAGCCAGCTGACCAGCGACAGCTACGCATTAAAAGAAGGCGACACCGTATACGGAATCGCATATGTAATCGAGTCCTACGGACTGATCGTAAATAAAACCTTACTTCAGACTGCAGGCTACACCATCGACGACATTCAGTCCTTCGATGATCTGAAGAAAGTAGCAGAGGATATCACCGCAAGATCTTCTGAGCTTGGCTTCGCAGCATTTACTTCCGCTGGTATGGATGGATCTTCTGACTGGAGATTCAAGACCCATCTGGCAAACCTGCCGATCTACTTTGAGTATCAGGCAGATGGCATTGACAGTACAGATGCAATCAAAGGAACCTATCTTGATAACTACCGCAATATCTGGGATCTGTACATCAACAACAGCACCTGTGATCCGTCCGAGCTTTCTGCAAAGACCGGTGATGACTCCAGAAACGAATTCCTTGCAGGCGAGGCAGTATTCTTCCAGAATGGTTCCTGGGAGTATGGAAACCTGACAGCAGATGGAGCTCTTACAGATGATGATCTCGCTATGATCCCGATCTATATCGGAGTTGGCGATGAGGCTAATCAGGGACTGTGTACCGGTACTGAGAACTACTGGTGTGTAAACAATCAGGCAGACGAGGCTGACATTCAGGCAACTCTGGACTTCATGAACTGGTGTGTAACCTCTGATCTTGGAACCAAGACCATGGCAGATGATATGGGATTTGTAATTCCGTTCAAGGGTGCTCAGGAATCTCAGAACCTGTTCGTAAAACAGGATACAGAGTACACTGCAGCAGGCAAGACTCCGGTATCATGGAACTTCACTACCATGCCGTCTGAAGAGTGGAAGAACGGCTTAGGCCAGGCACTTACCGCTTACGCAGCAGATGAAACTGATGCAAACTGGGACGCTGTTGTATCTGCATTCGTAGATGGATGGGCAACAGAGTATCAGCTGGCAAACGGACAGTAAGACCACACATCATATGATAAAAAGGGGCGGGCAAGAGACTTGCCTGCCCTTTTTACGCCTTGAAAGGAGAGTGGCTTTATGGAAAAAGCAATCAAACGGTATTCGCCGGTCTTCGTATTGCCTACATTACTGGCATTTATGATCGGCTTTATCATTCCGTTTATTCAGGGACTGTATCTGTCCTTCTGTCAGTTTACGACAGTAAATAATGCAACGTTTACGGGTCTGTCAAACTATCAGGGCGCGCTGGCAGATAGTTCTTTTCTTTCATCTTTTAAATTTACCGTAATGTTTGCGGTGGCATCCATTGTACTTATCAATGTAATTGCATTTGCTCTGGCATTGCTTCTGACCAGACAGTTGAAAGGAACCAATGTGTTCCGTACTATTTTCTTTATGCCGAATCTGATCGGTGGAATCGTGCTGGGCTATATCTGGCAGATTCTGATTAATTGTATTCTGTCCATCGTAGGACAGCCGCTTCTGGCACTGAACAGTTCCGCGGGATACTGGGGACTGATTATTCTTATGTGCTGGCAGCAGATCGGTTATATGATGATCATTTATATCGCCGGTCTTCAGAATGTATCCGATGATCTCATCGAGGCAGCAGCCATTGACGGAGCGTCTCCCTGGGAGACCTTATGGAAGGTAAAACTTCCTATGGTTATGCCGTCTATCACGATCTGTGTATTCCTGACACTGACCAACTCCTTCAAACTCTTTGACCAGAACCTGGCGTTGACCGGTGGTGATCCGAACCACATGACGGAGATGATGGCGCTGAATATTTATCAGACGTTTTATGCAAGGGCCGGAGCCCAGTGGAAGGGACTTGGACAGTCCAAGGCAGTATTGTTCTGCCTGCTGGTCATTGTCATTTCCATGATTCAGCTGAAAGCAACGCGTTCAAAGGAGGTGCAGCAGTAAGATGGGAAAAAAGAAAAAAATTGCAGACCGCATCTGGACTGTTGTATTAACCATCCTGGCGCTTCTGTATGTATATCCGATCATTATGATCCTTTTTAACTCGCTGAAAAAAGAGACGACCATCACTACGGCAGGTGCATTTACTTTGCCGACGGCGGATGGGTTTGCAGGACTTGAAAACTATGTAAATGCCATTGCATCCAAAGGATTTTTACAGAGCCTTGGATACAGCCTTCTGATTACCCTTACATCCGTTGTGGCAATTCTCATTTGTTGCTCCATGTGTGCCTGGTATATCACGAGGGTGAAGGGTGTGATCTCCCAGGGACTTTACTTCCTGTTTGTATTTTCCATGGTTGTACCCTTCCAGATGGTTATGTTTACCCTTTCCCAGACAGCAGATCGGCTGAAGCTCAATACGCCGTGGAATATCTGGGTCATCTATCTGGGGTTTGGTGCAGGACTTGCGGTCTTCATGTTTGCGGGATTCATGAAATCCATTCCGTTGGAAATTGAAGAGGCAGCTATGATTGACGGCTGCAATCCGATCCAGACCTTCTTCCTGATTGTGCTTCCGATTCTGAAGCCGACCATGGTTTCTGTAGGAATTCTGGAGGCTATGTGGGTATGGAATGATTACCTCCTGCCGACGCTGGTACTGGATATTAAGAGTTATAAGACCATCCCGATGTTGATCCAGTATTTCCGTGGAAGCTACGGAAAGGTTGAGATGGGACCGATGATGGCCAGCATTATGTTAACTGTCATCCCGATCGTTATTGTTTATCTGGTTGGCCAGAAACATATTATTAAAGGAGTAGCCGCAGGAGCTGTAAAAGGCTAAACAAGTACCTATGACAATCAAAGATATTGCAAAAGAATCCGGATATGCGGTGGGAACCGTATCCCGTGTACTTAACAATCATCCGGATGTGTCAGAAAAAGCACGGAAGACCATTATGGAGGTGGTGGAGAAACACCACTTCAAACTGAATAACAATGCCAAGCATCTGAAGCAGCAGGCCAGCAGCGGAATTGCCATTATTGTCAAAGGTTCCCAGAATATGCTGTTTGCTTCCATTGTGGAGCGGCTGCAGGGACTGATTGAGGAAAAAGATTTTGCCTGCTTCATCTATTACATTGGTGAGGAAGAAAATGAGGTCGAACAGGCGGAAAGTGTCTGTCTGGAACGGCATCCGAAAGGGATCCTGTTTCTGGGAAGTAATCTGAAGTTCTTTCAGGAGCGGTTTGCACGAATTGACGTTCCCTGCGTTCTGGTTACCAACTCAGCGGAGCAGCTTCATTTTCGGAATCTCTCCAGTGTCAGCACGGATGATGCGAAGGGAGCCGAAGCAGCGGTGGAGTACCTGATGAATCTGGGCCATAAGAATATCGGCATCTTAGGAGGCCGTATGGAAAAATCCCATGCCGCTTACACCAGATGTGTAGGATGTGCGGATGCATTCCAGAAGCACAAAATGGCATTTGACCGGAAAAAACAGTATGAACCAGCACTCTTTTCCATGGAAGAAGGGTACCGCGCCATGAATGCACTGCTTGATCGGATGCCGGATTTGACAGCGGTATTTGCCATGGCGGATGTACTGGCTATGGGAGCAATCCGGGCAATCTGTGACAGAGGCCTGAAAGTGCCGGAAGACATTTCAGTCATAGGATTTGATGGAATTGAACTTGGAAATTATCTCACTCCCAGGCTGACCACGATTCGTCAGGACAGAGAACGGATCGCAGACAGGAGCATGGAGATTCTGCTCTCCTGCATGGACGAGGAACAGGAGGAAGAACTGGCGGCAGTGCATGAGCTGCTTCCATTTGATCTTGTGATGAGAGAAAGTGCAGTAAAGGTTTGAGCAGAATAAGGAGGAAAAAAAGATGGCAGATATTACATTTAAGCATGTAAAGAAAGTATATGATAAAGGTAATGTGGTAGTTCCGGATCTTAATCTGGAAATTAAAGATAAAGAGTTTATTGTGCTGGTAGGACCGTCCGGATGTGGAAAATCTACCACGCTTCGTATGATTGCCGGTCTGGAGGAAGTATCCGATGGAGAGCTTTACATTGGCGACCGTCTGGTAAATAATGTGGCACCCAAGGACAGGGACATTGCCATGGTATTCCAGAGCTATGCTCTGTATCCGCATATGACCGTGTATAAAAATATGGCGTTTGCACTGGAATTAAGAAAAACGCCGAAGGATGAAATCGATAAAAAGGTACATGAAGCAGCAAAGATTCTTGGACTGGAAGAGTATCTGGACCGGAAACCGAAGGCACTCTCCGGTGGGCAGAGACAGCGTGTGGCACTGGGACGTGCCATGGTAAGAAATCCTTCCGTATTCCTTCTCGATGAGCCGCTGTCCAACCTGGATGCGAAGCTCCGTACTGAGATGAGAAGCCAGATCGCAGCGCTTCACAAACGTCTCCAGACGACCTTTGTCTATGTTACCCATGACCAGACGGAAGCTATGACCATGGGCGACCGCATTGTGGTTATGAAAGACGGAATTATCCAGCAGGTGGATACACCGCAGGCACTTTATAACTATCCGTGCAATAAGTTTGTAGCAGGATTTATCGGTTCTCCGCAGATGAACTTCCTGAACGCAAAAGTGGAGAAAAACGGCGATAGCTATGCACTTGCTTTTGGTGAGCACCGGATTCCGCTTAAGAAGCCGGAGCTGGAAGCTTACGTAGGCAAAGAAGTAATTCTTGGTATCCGGCCGGAAGATATTCATGCAGAAGAATCCTTCTTAAGCATTTCTGAGGCATCCAACATTGAGGCCAATGTAGATCTGGCAGAGATGATGGGCTCGGAGATTTATCTTTATCTGACCTGCGCCGGACAGAATCTGGTGGCAAGAGTGCCGTCCCGCACGGGCATCAAAGCAGAGGATCATGTAAAACTGGCGTTGGATACAAATAAGATCCATGTATTTGATGCAGAGACAGAAGAGATTATCTGTCATTAATAAAAAATTCAGAGGAGGAAATCATGATGAAGGAAAAAAGCAGTGGGGTCCTGATGCATATTTCTTCGCTGCCTTCTGAATATGGAATTGGTACGATGGGCGTGGAAGCCAGAAAGTTTGTGGACTTTCTGGAAGCTGCCGGTCAGAGTTACTGGCAGATGCTGCCCATCTGCCCCACCAGTTACGGAGATTCCCCTTATCAGTCTTTCTCTACTTACGCAGGAAATCTGTATTTTATTGATCTTGATCTGCTGTGTGAGCAGGGACTGCTGTTCCCGGAAGAATATAAGGAGCGGGACTGGGGAAATGATCCGAAGCAGGTGGATTATGGAAAGATCTATGAGAGCCGGTATCCGGTGCTCCGAAAAGCGGCAGAACGATTTGCTGAGCAGATACCGGAAAGCTATGAGACATTCTGCCGGAATAACGCATACTGGCTTGATGACTATGCTCTGTTTATGGCGCTGAAGGAAGTACATGACGGTAAACCATGGCAGGAATGGGAGCCGGAACTGCGAAACAGAGATAAAAAAGTGCTGGACCTGGTGCTCCTGCAGTACATGAAGAAAATACAGTTCTGGAAGATCATGCAGTATCTGTTTTTTGAACAGTGGAAAGCACTCAGAACCTATGCAAATGAGCATGGAGTGAAGATCATTGGAGACCTTCCCATCTATGTGTCATTGGACAGCGTAGATGTGTGGGCACATCCGGAACTGTTTCAGCTGGACGGAGATAAAGTGCCAAGAGAAGTGGCAGGATGTCCGCCGGATGGATTTTCCGCAGACGGACAGCTGTGGGGCAATCCCCTTTTTGACTGGGATTATATGGAAAAGGACGGATACAGCTGGTGGGTAGCCAGAATTCAGTATCTGTGCAATGTTTACGATATGCTGCGGATTGATCATTTCCGTGGATTTGATTCCTATTTTGCTATTCCTTATGGCGATGCCAACGCCCAGAGAGGACATTGGAAACAGGGACCCGGAATGGATTTGTTTTCTACCGTGGAGCAGAAGATCGGCAAGCAGAACATTATGGCAGAAGATCTCGGCTATATGACAGATTCGGTAAAAAAATTATTGTCAGACAGTGGTTTCCCTGGTATCAAGCTGCTTCAGTTCGCATTTGATAGCCGGGATGGCGGCGGAGATATGTACCTGCCGGAAAATTACCCGGAAAATTGCGTGGCTTATACAGGAACCCATGATAATGACACATCCGTAGGCTGGGTGACTTCCGCAGAACCGGAAGATGTGAAACAAGCGTTTCGTTACCTGCATACAGACACCGCGGAAGAGATCAACTGGAAGATGATGCGGGCCATCTGGGAGAGCGCTGCAGGACTTACCATTGTGCAGGCCCAGGATCTTCTGGGACTAGGAAGCTGGTCACGGATGAATACTCCATCTACAGTAGGAAAAAACTGGAAATGGAGGGCACTGAAAGGCAGTTTCACGTCGGAATTGTCTGAAAAAATCCAAAATGAGATTAAAATTTACGGAAGATGCAGGTAAATGCTATAAATTTTACATTGACTTTTGAATGAAAGATCGTATAATTAGTTCCATCAATATAAGAACAAGCGAAAAACGATGGCGTTTTCCCGAAGAGGAAACTGCCATCGTTTTTTATTTGTTCGAAAACGATGGAGGAGATAGCTATGAAAACACTAGGTTATTACAATGGAAAATTTGGTGAACTGGATGAGATGACAGTCCCGATGAATGACAGAGTATGCTGGTTCGGTGATGGTGTGTATGATGCAGGTCCTGCACGAAATTATAAAATTTTTGCCATTGATGAGCATATCGACCGATTCTTTAACAGCGCCGGACTTCTGGATATGAAGATGCCGGTAACCAAGCAGGAATTAAAAGATCTCCTTCAGGAAATGGTAAATAAGATGGATACGGGCAATCTGTTTGTATATTATCAGCTGACCAGAGGAACCGGGATCCGGAATCACGTATTTACAGAAGGTCCTGGAAATCTCTGGATCATGCTGAAACCGGCTGAGATTTCCGATGGAATGAAACCCATCAAACTGATCAGCACGGAAGATACCAGATTCTTCCACTGTAATATTAAAACCCTGAACCTGATCCCATCTGTTATGGCAGCTGAGAAGGCTAAGAAAGCCGGAGCAGATGAAACAGTATTCTACAGACCGGGCGGAAGGGTTACAGAATGCGCCCACAGCAACTGCCATATTATAAAAGATGGCAAGCTGATTACCGCACCGACCGATAATCTGATTCTTCCGGGTATTGCAAGAGCTCATCTGATCCGGATGTGTAAGAAACTGGAGATTCCGGTAAGTGAAACTCCATACACGCTGGATGAAATGTACAATGCAGATGAGGTTCTGGTGACCAGTTCCAGTAACCTGTGTCTCCATGCAAATGAACTGGACGGCAGACCGGTAGGCGGAAAGGCACCGGAACTTCTGGAAAAGATCCGGGCCGCACTGATCGACGAATTTACAGAGGCTACAGCAATATAAAAGCAGGCCGTGGAAAGGAGTTCTTTCATCATGAAACTTATGGCAGCAGGTGATCAGGTTCTGGTAGCGGAGTTTGGTGACCGGATTGATGAGGCAGTCAATGATCAGGTACATGCGTTGGCTGCAAAAATAGAAGAACAGCAGATTCCGGGAATTGGAGAGGTGGTTCCTACCTTCCGGTCGCTTCTGATCTATTATGATTCTTATCAGCTGTCGTATCGGGAAGCTGCAGATAAAATCGAGGAACTGGCCCGGAATCTGAAGACAGAACAGAAGACGAAAAAGCGGATTTTGGAAATTCCATGCTGTTATGGGGCGCGGTTTGGTCCGGATCTGGCAGACATGGAACAGTTGACAGGGCTGGATCGAAAAGAGATGATTGACATTCACAGTTCTGTGGATTATAAAGTCTATATGCTTGGATTTCTTCCGGGATTTGCTTATCTTGGAGGACTGGATGAGAGAATTCATGTGCCGCGTCTGAAGTCGCCGAGACTGAAGATCAGCAGGGGAGCTGTAGGGATTGGCGGAAGCCAGACAGGCATTTATCCTATGGATTCACCGGGCGGCTGGCGGCTTATGGGAGAGACCCCGATTGACATGTATGACCCGAACCGGGAACAGCCAATTCTGGTACAGGCGGGAGATTATATTCGTTTTGTACCCATTACAATTATGGATTACTACGATATCCGTCGGGCAGTGCTGGACGGCAAGTATCAGATAGAAGTCACAGAGGAGTAAAGGAGGAAAGCACTATGAAGACAATGAAAGTTGTGATTCCGGGTGTGCTGACCACCGTGCAGGATCTGGGACGTTTCGGGTACCAGAAATCCGGCATGACCTGTTCCGGAGTGATGGATACGGCGGCTTATCGGAAAGCAAACTATCTGGTCGGAAATGAAGAGGGAGCAGCGGTGCTGGAGATGACCCTTTATGGCGGAAGCTGCAGATTTGAAGAGGATACGGTTATCGCGCTGACCGGTGCAGATATGCAGCCGACGGTGAATCAGAAACCAATTGCCATGAACCAGGCGGTGAAGGTACCTGCAGGCGGGGTACTGAACCTTGGCATGGCAAAGACCGGATGCCGTACCTATCTGGCTGTGGCAGGCGGATTTGAAGTGCCGAAAGTGATGGGCAGTTATTCCACGAACCTGAAATGCGGTATCGGAGGGCATGAAGGACGTGCACTGCAGATGGGAGACGAACTTCCCATTGGAGAAGCATTACATAGCTGGGATGAAGTGAAAGACCGGAAAGTATCGGTGCCGGATTACCCGAAGGAAGTGTTGGTATCTGTGGTGCCGGGACCGCAGGAAGAATATTTTACAGAAGCAGGCATTCATCATTTTTATTCGGAAAGCTATGAAGTGACGGAGTCCTGCGATCGGATGGGGTATCGGCTGGAAGGACCGGAAGTGGAAAGTAAAAACGGAACGGATATTGTATCAGACGGCATTGTCTTTGGCTCTATTCAGATTCCATCCAGCGGAAAACCGATTATCCTGATGGCAGACCATCAGACTACCGGTGGATATGCCAAAATCGGAACTGTCACCCAGGCAGATCTTCCGAAAGTGGCCCAGTGTAAGCCGGGAGACCGGATCCGATTTCGGAAAGTGTCGGTGGAGGAAGCCCAGGAGATCAGCAGAAAAGAACGGAAAAAGGAGTGCTTTTAATGGATTATTATCATATGAAACCACAGGAGATCCGGAAGCTGATCTCAGAAGGAAAAATTACCGGACCCACGGCAGGCATGAGCGGCGGATATGCACAGGCGAATCTGGTTATTATTCCGAAAAAATATGCTTATGATTTTTTACTCTTTACCCAGAGAAATCCCAGGTCCTGTCCGATTCTGGAAGTAGGAGATGTGGGAGACCGCTACCTGAAAACCATTGCTCCGGGATGTGATATTGCAAAAGAAATTCCGAAATACCGGCTCTATGAACATGGCGAGCTGAAAGGAGAATTTCAGGATGTGTCGGACCTCTGGCGAGAGGATCTGGTCAGCTTTCTGATCGGCTGCAGCTTCTCTTTTGAAGCTGATCTTCTGGAAGCAGGAGTTCCGGTTCGCCATATTGAGGAGGGCTGCAACGTTCCCATGTATAAGACCAATATCCCATGCGCACCGGCAGGTGTTTTCCATGGGAATATGGTGGTGAGCATGCGTCCGATTCCTCATGATCTGATTCCGAAAGCGGTACTGATCACCGGGGATATGCCGAAGGTTCACGGAGCACCGATTCATATCGGAGCACCGGAAGTGATCGGAATTACCGATCTGATGCATCCTGATTTCGGTGATATGGTGACGATTCATGAAGGGGAGGTTCCCGTATTCTGGCCCTGTGGAGTGACACCGCAGAATGTGATTATGGATTCCAAACCGGATTTCTGTATTACCCATGCACCGGGTCATATGTTGGTGACCGATGTGAAAAATATCAATTTGAAATACTGAGCAGGAAGTGAGCAGGATGAAAAAAGTAGATTTAAACTGTGACCTTGGTGAAAGCTTTGGAAATTATAAACTAGGGATGGATGAGCAGATTCTTCCGCTCATTACATCTGCAAATATTGCCTGCGGATTCCACGCATCTGACCCGGTGGTCATGAGCAGAACGGTGAAGATGGCAGCAGAGAGCGGTGTGGCAGCAGGTGCTCATCCGGGTTATCAGGATCTGGTAGGATTCGGGCGGAGAAACATGAAGGTTGCGCCTGCAGAAGTGACAGACATTGTTATGTATCAGATCGGTGCGCTGGAAGCATTCTGCCGGGCGAATGGAATTGCCATGCAGCATGTAAAACCCCATGGAGCCATGTATAATATGGCAGAGAAGGATGATAAACTGGCAGAGGGCATCTGCAGAGGAATCAAGGCTGTGAATCCGGATCTCATTCTTCTGGGACCTGGAAGCGGCAAAATGGTGAAAGCTGCAAAGGCACTGGGACTGAAGACTGCCGGTGAGGTATTTGCAGACCGTGCTTACATGGAAGATGGAACCTTAGTACCAAGATCTCAGGAAGGTGCCATGATTACCGATGAAGAGGAAGCGGTAGCAAGAGTACTGGAGATGGTACAAAAGGGAACGGTTACTGCGATTACCGGTAAAAAGATAGAGGTACAGGCAGATTCCATCTGTGTTCACGGAGACGGACAGAAGGCACTCCTGTTTGTTCAGAAGATCCGTTCGGAACTGGAAAAAGCAGGTGTAGTGATTGCACCGATGAAAGAAGTTATTGTGGGAGAGTCATGATGAGTAAATTAACACCGGAAGACGTAGTGCTTCGTTATTCTAAAAGAGGAATGAATATTCTGAAAAAGTATCTGAAAGATGGCTATTGCAGGACCGCAGCAGAAAAGCTTCTTCACGCAGAGCGTGGAACCGTTCTTCTGACCACTGGATTCTATGTGGCTGGTTATGCAGAAACGGATGGCCCTCTTGGCACCGTTGCCGTAGCGGAGGCCCTTAACCAGCTAGGATTTCATTCGGTCGTTGTCACGGATAAATACTGCAAGGGATTTTTTGAACTGAAACAGCTGGATGTAGAGTATGTGGACATTGCGGCAGATGAGCAGGTCTATGAAGATATTCTGGAGAAATATCATCCAGTGTATATGATTTCTATTGAACGCTGCGGTGAGAACGCTGAGCATGAATATGCCAATATGCGTGGTGTCAGCATTACCAGCGAGACAGCAGCCATTGACCATCTCTTTGAACTGGCACCGGAAAAACACATTCCGACCATTGGTGTGGGAGACGGTGGTAATGAGATCGGCATGGGCAATGTAAAAGATATTATTTCCGAGAAACTGGAGCTGAATCCCTGCGTAGTACCGGTGGATGACCTGATCATTGCAACCACGTCCAATTGGGGCGCTTATGCACTGACTGCATGGCTTCAGAAACTGTCAGGGGAAGAAGTACTCTTTACCTATGAAGAAGCAGAGCCTTATCTGGCAGCTACACTGGAGATTGGCAGTGTGGACGGCGTTCTCAAAGAGAAGAAGATGGGCGTGGACGGATTTGACATGACAGTGGAAAAAGAAATTCTTGATTCTTTGGCGGAGGCCATTGCATGAGTGAAAAATTTATTGTGACGATTACCCGTGAATTTGGAAGCATGGGACGTCCGATTGCAAGACGGCTGTCGGAGCTTCTGAATGTGGAATTCTATGACAGGGATATTGTAGAGGAGACGGCACGGCAGATGGAACTGCCGCTTTCCGTAATCAGTAAAAATGAGGAAAGTAAAGGCGGCATTTATGCCAGAATGAAGTCTCCCCTTGGAAAATTTTCTTCTGAAAAGCAGGATGAGATTTTTCGTGTACAATCCGAGATTATCAGAAAACTGGCGGCAAAAGAGTCCTGTGTGATTGTAGGACGATGTGCAGAATATGTGTTAAGTGATTTTAAGAATTGTTTCAATATTTATATCTATGCCCCCTTTGAAAAACGAATCGAGAACTGTGTGACACAGCTTGGCATGGAAGAGGATGTGGCTATAAAAATGATCATGGAGGTCGATAAGGCCAGACGGAAGTATCATAAGAAATATACCAATTACTATCCGTCTGATCTGAACAATCGGAATCTGATGATCGACAGCAGTTTCTTCGGAGTAGAAGGAACGGCACAGATGGTAGCGGATATCGTAAGAAAGCATTTCGGAGAGTCCGAGACAACTGCATAATTTATCTGAGAGAAACGATGGTGTTTTCATAAAAGAAAATACTGTCGTTTTTTTATAACAAAAAGACGAGGAGGAATATTATGAGAAGAAAGACAAGATGGATGGCGCTGTTCATGGCAGCAGCAATGATGATGACCGGATGTGGAAGCTCAGGAAGCACAGAAAGTACGGATGCATCAGCTGACACTGCAAGCGCTGCGGAATCTGTGTCAACAGACACCGCTTCCGCCGGTGGAAAAGTTGTCACCATGGCAAGAGATCTGGACTCCAGCAATCTTGACCCGGTTATGACCGCAGACAACTGCGACATCTGGATTCTGAACATGATTGTGGAAGGTCTGGTAGGTACTTCCGATGATGGAAAAGAGATTATTCCGGCGGTGGCAGATACCTGGACCGTTTCCGATGATGGTCTGGAATATGTATTCCATATCCGTGACGGCATTAAATTCTCCAATGGCGAGGATGTGACCATAGAAGACTGTATTTACAGCCTGACCCGTGCAAAAGATACGGACGGACCGTGGATCGGTATGCTGGATATGATTGCATCCATGGAAGATGCAGGAGACAATCAGCTGAAGATCACACTGACAGAAGCTTCTCCTTCTTTCCTTTCCGTTCTGGCTATGTTCAGTTCTGGAATTATGCCGGAAGCATACTGTGAAGAGGTTGGAGAGGAAGGCATTTCATCAGCTCCTGTCGGAACAGGTCCTTATGTATTATCCGAGTGGGACAAGGGTGAGAAGATGGTCTTCACGAAAAATGATTATTATTGGGAAGAGGGGTGCCCGAAGGTAGATGAGGTCGATATGACCGTAGTCGCAGACGACAATACCAGAATCATGCAGCTGGAGAGTGGACAGATCGATATTGCAACTCAGATTCCATACAGCAGGATCGATGAGCTGAAAGCGGTCGGTGGCCTGAATGTATCTCTGTTTGATTCTACAGATGTAAAATTTGTCATTCTGAACTGCCAGAGTGAGAAACTTTCTGATAAGAGAGTAAGACAGGCTCTGGAGCTGGCAACAGATAAAGATGCCATTAACAAAGCCGTATACTTCGGTTATGGTGAGCCGGCCAATACCTTCCTTTCTCCGTCTGCACCGCATTATGCAGCAGATCTGTCGACCACCAGTCTTGATGTAGAGACTGCAAAGGGACTGATGGCGGAAGCCGGATATGCA
The DNA here is from genome assembly GCF_057604405.1 of Hominiventricola sp. Classification (NCBI taxonomy): domain Bacteria; kingdom Bacillati; phylum Bacillota; class Clostridia; order Lachnospirales; family Lachnospiraceae; genus Hominiventricola; species Hominiventricola sp. The sequence goes on along the minus strand of NZ_DBLYVB010000004.1, from coordinate 137,321 downwards.
GATGGCATGGATCTGACGGTTGAAGTAGGAAGCGGTGACAGTGCATTCCTGCAGGTGGCAACCATGCTGCAGACCGAATGGGCAGAGATTGGTGTTACCCTTGATATCCAGCAGATTGACCTTGCAACTGCAAGACAGAACTGGAAAGACGGAAATTATGATGTATTTATCAGTTACATGACCAGTGATATGACCGATACCTCTGAGCTGGCAGGGTTGTGGTGTATCAAAGACCAGGCAAACTGCTGGAGAAGCTACTGGAATGATGAAGACCAGGCAAAAGCTGAGGAATACTGCAAGAAAGCAAATTCTGAGATGGACGAAGCTGCAAGACTTGCAGATTATGGTGAGATGCAGAAGATCGTGGCAGATGCCGTTCCGGTTATTCCGCTGATCTATGCACCCTACACTTTTGTAGCAACTGATAAGATCACCGGAGCAGCACAGACTCCTCTTGGAATCTACAATTTCAAGAATCTTGATAAAGCAGAGTAAGCTTTTAAAAAGAGGAAAAGACAGGGGGAGGGAGTGAATTCTCTCCCTTCTGTTAACGAAATGACAGGAAGGAACCGCAGATAGTATGGAAGAGCTAACTTATATTATTAAGAGAATACTGCAGATGATTCCGGTTCTGCTGATTATCACACTGATTATTTTCTTCGGTATGCGGCTGATTCCGGGTGATCCGGCACTGCTGCTGGTAGGAAATCGTGCCAGTGATGAAGTCATTGAAGCCATGAGAACGAAGCTTGGTCTTTCAGAACCGCTTTATGTGCAGTATTTTCTGTTTTTGAAGCAATGTCTTACCTTTAATTTTGGAAATTCACTGACCCTGAAAAGTCCGGTGTCAGATTTGTTTCGGCAGAAAGCAGTGATTACTGTTTCTCTGACATTGATGACGGCACTGTTTTCTGTTCTGATCAGTTTCCCTCTGGGTTATATTTCCGGTGTCAAACACAACAGCAAGATCGGAAGCTTTATTGATTCCTGTTCCCTGACCTTTATTTCGGTACCGGAATTTCTCATCGGCCTTCTGCTGCTTCTGGTATTCGGAATGAAGCTGGCATGGTTCCCGGTAGGCGGCTGGGGAAATACGGTGCCGGAGCATATTCGTTCCCTTGTACTTCCGGCTTTCACAGGAGCCCTTGGAACCTCGGCACTGGTTCTTCGTAACATCCGCGGAAATGTGATCGAAGTTCTGAAGATGGATTATGTGGATTTTGCATACAGCAAAGGACTCTCTCCAAGCCGGATCCGGAACAGCTATATTATCCGGAATGTACTGGTCTCAACGGTTACATTGTTAGCAATGAGGATGACCTATATGCTGGCAGGAAGTATTGTCATTGAGAGCGTCTTCGTCCTTCCGGGACTGGGTCAGCTTCTCCTGAATGCGATTCTGTCCAGAGACTATACCGTAGTTCAGGGAACTGTATTTTTATTCAGCATTATTGTGCTGGTTATGAACCTGATTACAGATATTTCCTACTCTCTGCTGGATCCGAGAGTCAAACTGGATTAGAAAAGGGGTGCCGAAGATGAAAGAATTATTAAAAAAGCAGTCGGCGCTGTTCTGGATTGCAGCAGTATTTCTGGGAGTAATTCTGCTGATGGCGCTGGTGCCGCAGCTGTTTACCCATTATGATCCTATCGGGCAGAATATGAATGAACTTCTTCAAAAGCCGTCCACATTACACTGGTTTGGTACCGACAACCTGGGAAGAGATGTATTCTCCAGAGTAGTATACAGTGCAAGACTGGATCTGGAAATTGGCATTTTCGCTATGCTGATTCCTGCTGTATGCGGCACCATGATAGGATTGTTCTCCGGTTATTTCGGAGGAAAAATCGATGCGTTGATTATGAGAATCCTTGATATTTTTACTGCCTTTCCGCTGATGGTCCTGGTTATTGCCATTGTGGCAATCTTAGGATCCGGTGTAAAGAATCTGTTTATTGCCATCTGGCTGGTAGGCTGGAGGGAATATGCCAAGCTGGTGCGAAGTGAAGTGCTGGTGGTAAAAAACAGTGAGTATGTATCAGCAGCAAAGACACTGGGTTATTCCAACCGGAGAGTTATTTTCCGGCATATTCTTCCGAATGTCGTAAACAGTGCGTTTGTTTATGCGATCTCCGATATTATGCTCTGTATGCTGATGGGAGCGTCTTTGAGTTTTTTAGGACTTGGAGTTCCTACCCCGACACCGGAATGGGGAGCCATCATATCAGAAGGAAAATCCTTCATCATGACGGCATGGTGGATTGCAGCATTTCCTGGTATCATGCTGGCGCTGACCGGTATTTCCATCAGTCTGGTAGGAGAGGGCGTTTCCAGAAGACTGCAGAAATCTGTATAACAGGATGACGGAAAAGGAGTGCAAATGTATGGACGAAAATATTTTGGAAGTCAGACATCTTCATACAGATTTTGTGACCGACGAAAAGACGGTACAGGCGGTAAATGATGTCAGCTTCGAGATTAAACGTGGAGAGACCTTTGGACTGATCGGCGAGAGCGGCTGCGGCAAAAGTGTGACATGCCGTTCTCTTATGCGGCTTTTGAAGGAGCCAGGACAGATTACCGGAGGTGAAATCCTATATAAAGGAAAGAACGTACTGGATTTTAATAAAAAAGAATTACAGGCATTTCGGGGCAGAGAGATTGACATGATCTTCCAGGATCCCATGACGACTCTGAATCCGGTACTGACCATGGAAACCCAGCTGGTGGAATCCATGAAAGATGAACACATGACGAAGAAACAGAAAAAGGAATATGCGGAGGAACTGTTCCGGCTGGTAGGTATTCCTTCCCCAAAAGAACGTCTGAAATGTTATGCGCATCAGTTCTCAGGCGGTATGAGGCAGCGTGCTATGATTGCCATTGCGCTGGCATCAAAGCCCCATCTTCTGCTGGCAGATGAACCGACCACAGCCTTGGACGTCACCATTCAGGATCAGATCATCAAGCTTCTGAAACGGCTGAAAAAGGAACTGGATATGAGCCTGGTGCTGGTAACTCACGATCTGGGTGTGGCTTCCCAGATGTGTGATCATATCGCGGTGATGTACGCAGGACGGATTATGGAGATGGCCAGTGCGGATGAGATTTTTGAACGTCCACAGAATCCGTATACCTATGGGCTGATGCGCGCCATTCCTTCTCTGCAGAGAAAGGGACAGAAGCTCTACTCCATCGACGGCATGCCGCCCAACTTAAACGATATGCCGTCTGGATGTGCATTTTCACCCAGATGTGAATTCTGTGAGGAAATCTGTAAACAGAAGGTACCGGAACTGAAGGAAATTACACCAGGTCATTACAGCAGATGCCATTGCATAGAAAAACTTCAGAAAGCAATGAAAGAAGCGAAAGAGACAGGAGGGAATGGGGAATGATGCAGCAGGAAGCTACCCCGATATTGAATGTATCTCATTTATCGAAAACATTTCCAATTAAAAGAAATATCGCGGAGATTGCCAGAAAGAAAGAACAGAAATATGTCCGGGCTGTGGAAGATGTGACTTTTTCCATCCGCAAAGGAGAGACATTAGGTCTGGTAGGCGAGAGTGGCTGTGGAAAGAGTACTCTTTCCAAGACACTGATCCGTCTCTATAAACCGGATGATGGTAAGATCATGTTTGACCAGTATGGAGATCTGGCGCTGAAAGAGGGTGCAGCCCTTACCAAAGCAAGAAGAGACATCCAGATGGTCTATCAGGATCCCTATTCTTCCCTGAATCCCAAGATGACCATCCGGCAGATGTTCTATGAGATATTGTCAGTCCATCATATCTGTCCGAAGGAAGAATTTGAGAAGAAAACCATTGAGATTCTGGATATGGTAGGCATGCCGTCCTACGCGCTGGACCGTTATCCCTCTGCTTTCTCCGGTGGTCAGCGGCAGAGAATTGGAATTGCCAGAGCACTGATCTTAAATCCGGCACTGCTCATTGCCGATGAGCCGGTATCTGCACTGGATATGTCCATTCAGGCACAGATCATCAACCTTTTGATGGATTTGAAAGCAAAGCTGAATCTGACCATGCTGTTTATTTCCCACGACCTTCGGGTGGTACAGTATCTGTCTGACCGGGTTATGGTCATGTATCTGGGAAGAGTGGTGGAGATGGGATCGGCAGAAGAGCTGTTCCAACATCCTGCTCATCCATATATGCAGATTCTGATACAGGCAGCACCTGTGATTGACACAAAACATAAAGAACGGGAATATGAGATCCGTGGAGAGACACCAAGTCCCATTGATATACCCAAAGGATGTGCATTTCATCCTCGCTGCCCCTTTGCCACGGAGAAATGCCGGACGGCAGAGCCGGTCATGACAGAAGATGCCAATGGCAGGATGGTGAAATGTCATTATCCACTGGTAGATGGATTTTCCATGAAGGCGGTACAAATCCCGTAGGCAGGAGTGATGACACGATGAAAGAGATACTGAATGATGCATTTGTAAAATGTGAAATGGAATACTGGAATATCCCCGGACTGGCAGTAGGAGTTATAAAAGATGGGAACATTCTGCTGGAAAAAGGATATGGTTACCGGAATCTGGAGACGAAAGAGCCCATGACACCCTATACATTGCAGGGCATTGCCTCCTGTTCCAAGTCTTTTACCTCGGCGGTGCTGGCTTCTCTGGTAGATGAAGGAATTCTTGATTATGACCAGCCGGTAAGTGAATATATTCCGGATTTTGCCCTGATGGATCCGGTGGCCACAAAAGAAGCGACGATTCGTGATATGCTGTATCACAGAACCGGACTGGCGGGTCATGACGGCATGTGGCCGTTAAAAGGCGTAAGCCGGGAAGAATACATGCACAGGCTTCGTTATCTGCAGCCGAATAAACCTTTCCGGAGTACGACCCAGTACAGCAATGTAATTTATAATCTGTTGGGATGCATCGCAGAGCGGGTGACCCAAAAGACCTGGGAGGAACTGGTGGAAGAACGGATTTTCAAACCGTTAGGCATGGAACGAAGCTGTCTGACCGTAAAGGAGATGCGGCAGGATCCGGATTATGCCACCGGATATTTTGAACGGGAACGGGGGAAGAAACTGTTAGAGATGCCGCCTTGGGAGATGGGTGTCGGAGCTCCGGCAGCAGCGGTCAATACCTGCGCCCATGAGATGCTGAAATGGCTGAAGCTTCATCTGGATATGGGAATCTATGAAGGCAGGCGGCTTTTTTCTGAGCAGGTCATGTATGAGATGCATAAAGGTGCTGTGCCCATGAACCTTTTTCCGTGGAAGTGTGAGGAAATCCCGGAGAGCGGTATGTACGGTATGGCATGGAAGAGCTTTATTTACCGGGGAATGCCCTTCGTTTTCCATACAGGGGAGATTGAAGGCTACTGTACCATGCAGGCCATGATTCCTGGAAAGAAGGTCGGAATTATTCTGCTGGCAAACCGGCATAAACCATGTTCACCATTTCTCAGTACGATAGCATATACGATTATCGATCATCTGCTGAATTTGCCGGAGATCGACTGGGCAGAGCGGCTCCATGCTTATGACGGCGTTTTCGGCGGTACTCACTATGACTGGAAAGTGGATCTGATGCCGGGAGAGCTGGTGGAACACACAGAGCTGTCCCATAAGCCGGAAGAATACGCAGGGGTGTATGAAAATCCTGCCTATGGGGAACTGGGGGTGGAGCTGGCGAAGAATGGCCTGTATCTCCACTTTAAAGACTGGCTGCTTCCTATGGAACATTTTCATTATGATACTTTTCGGGTGCGCGGGGTAAAAGAAGATACGATTTTTATTACCATGCCCATGACTTATCACTATGAGGAGCTGACAGGAAAGCTGGATGGATTTTCTCTGAAGCTGGAGCCGGAAGTGGATCCGGTCTGGTTTAAAAAGCAGTAATATCCTTTCTTTTCCTTCTATTTCGGGATTGTTTTTTGAACAGAGTTGGAATATACTGATACGACAAGAGACAACAGGCCGAGAGAAAGGATGGAAGGTATTATGGGAGGAAAGAAGCAGGCAAAAAAGAAATTTCCTGTACTGCCGGTTGTATTCGGCATCGTGATATTATGTCTTGCATTTGTTTATGCCGGCGGGGTAATTTACTATCAGAATCATTTTGTAAATGGAACGGTCATTGACCGGGTCGATGTATCAGGAATGACCATTGAGGAGTTAAGCCATCAGATACAGGATTATATGCTGCAGATTACAGAAAGAAAGAGTGATGGGGGCACTCTGGATGAGGATATTCAGGGAAGCACCATCGGACTTTCTTATTCGTCGACGGAACCCCTGGAGCAGATCCTGAAAAACCAGAATGTGTGGGAGTGGTTTCTGCGTCAGGATCAGGAGTATGAACTGCAGGATGTGATTACGTATGATCAGGCAGCCCTTACAAAGGCGATTGAAAATCTGAAAGGCTTTGATACGGATTTTGCGGCAGCGCCGACGGATGCCTACATCAGCGATTATGTGGAAGGAACCGGATTTTCCATTGTACCGGAGACCCAGGGAAATCAGCTGAAAAAGGAGCAGACCATAGAGGCAATCCGGGCAGCGGTAGAAAGCCTGCATGAGAAGATTAATCTGGATGAAGAAGGCTGCTATGAGGAACCGCAGGTAACTGCGGACAATGAGAAGCTTCAGGCAACTCTTCAAAAAATGCAGAAGTATGCGGATCTTACAATTACCTACACCTTCGGAGAGCAGAAGGAAGTACTGGACGGAGCAACGGTCAGTTCCTGGCTGCATGTGGATGGGTTTGAAGTAAAACTGGATACTTCCCAGGTGGAAAATTATGTAGCCGCGCTTCGAAAAAAATATGATACGATTTTCCGTTCCAGAACCTTTATGACCAGCTATGGAAAAGAGATTACCATTGACGGCGGAGATTACGGCTGGTGGATGAATTATGACCAGGAAGCCAAAGAACTGGAAGAAATGATTGAAAATGGCGAGAGCGGAGAGCGGACGCCGGTTTACTATCAGACAGCAGCTTCTTATGGTACACCGGATTATGGCAATACCTATGTAGAGATTAATCTGACTGCACAACACCTGTTCTTCTATCAGGATGGCCAGCTCATGATGGAATCAGATTTTGTATCCGGTAATTCAGCAAAAGGTTATGATACACCGGCTGGTGTGTACAGCATTACATATAAACAGCGTGACGCAACTCTGAAGGGCGAGAATTATGAAACGCCGGTTTCTTATTGGATGCCGTTCAACAGGAATATTGGTATGCATGATGCCAGCTGGAGATCCGACTTTGGCGGAACCATTTACAAGACAAAAGGCTCCCACGGCTGTATCAATATGCCGCCCGCAAAAGCACAGGAAATGTATGGTTATGTGCAGAAAGGGACACCGGTCATCTGCTATCATCTGGCAGGCACGGAACGGTCTTCCGAGCAGGAGAAGGGGGCACCCAGCGAGGGCAGTGAAGCAGCGGATACTTCTGCTGAGACAGATACAGCGCAATAATAACAATATCTTCAGTTTTCTTAAATATCTGTTAAGATGCTTTCAAAACGAAGCAAAATAGTGTATACTGTATAGGTGCCGGAAAGAGAATTTCCAGGCACCTATTTTCGAATATAAGGAGAAAGGATTTAGTTGCATGAAGAAAAAAACATTACTTCTTTTCCTGTCCGCAGTACTGGCATATTCCATGCTGACCGGATGCGGTGAAAGCTCTGATGATACAGCAGCGCCGACCGTTACTGATGTTTCAGAGGGAGAGAATTCAGCAGAAGCATCGGAGGAGGACACAGAAGAAGCACCTGTAGAGGAAGAGACACGTGAGGGAATGTACCGCAGTGAGCTGACCAATGAATGGATTGATGAGAGCCTTCAGAACCAGCGTCCGGTTGCCATTATGGTAGATAATGAGAAGACCGCTCTTCCCCATTACGGACTGAACGATGCTGATATTGTTTATGAGATGATGAACAGTACCGCAAATGGCGAGATTACCCGTTTTATGGCTCTTTTTAAAGACTGGGGCAGCATCAAACAGGTAGGAAGCATCCGAAGTGTACGTCCGACGAACTTTATGATTGCACCGGAGTACAATGCAGTTGTGATTCATGACGGAGGTCCTTTCTATATTGACGCATATCTGAAGAATCCGTGGGTAGAGCACTTAAGCGGCGGATTTGCACGTATCAAGAATGGAAAGCCGAGAGAGTTTACCGAGTACGTAACCACCGGTGAGGTTGAAAAACGTATGAAGGCAGCAGGATACTCTACTGAATACAATGATTACGCTCAGGGAAATCACTGGCTGTTTGCAAGTGAATCCAATCCGGTAGATCTGTCTGAAGCAGCAGACTCCAAGGACTGCACCCTGGTAGATCTGCCCTTTGATCACAACGGATCCCAGCTTGATTATGATGCAGCAAGCAATACATATCTTTATTCTGAGTATGGAATGAAACATGTAGATCCGCTGGATGATAACAAGCAGATGGCATTCACCAATGTCATTCTGCAGTGTGCGCCGGTAACCCAGTATGACAGCAACGGTTACATGCAGTTTAACATTCTGAATTCCACGGGAGAGGGCTACTATATCACCGGAGGAAAAGCAATTCCGGTGACCTGGTCCAAAGGTCATGACATGTCCCCGACCAAGTTCTACGAGGAAGATGGTACTGAGATCACCCTGAACACAGGTAAGACCTATATCGCACTGGTAAGAGACAGCAGATGGAGTGAGCTGGTGCTTAAATAAAAGCAATCATAAAATCCGGAGCGGAATTTTCCGCATCCGGATTTTTGTTGTACAAATAGTTATAAAATATCCCGCGGCAGCTCCCGTTCTGCCATCACACTCTTATAAGCAGGACGGATAATCTTGTTCATGCCAACGATCTCTTCCAACCGGTGAGCGCTCCAGCCGACGATTCTTGCGATGGCGAAGATCGGTGTGTAAAGCTCTACCGGAATATCCAGCATGTCATAGACAAATCCGCTGTAGAAGTCTACATTGGGACTGACGCCTTTGTAGATCTTTCTTTTTTCTGCAATTAGTTCGGGAGCCAGGGTCTCGATATTGTTGTAGAGAAGCATATCCTCTTCCCGGTGCTTGGCTTTCGCCAGCTGTTCCACAAAACCTTTGAATACCCGTTCTCTTGGGTCGGACAGAGAATAAACTGCATGCCCCATACCGTAGATCAGACCTTTGTTGTCAAATGCCTCGCCAGCCAGAATCTTGCTTAAATATTGGCTGATTTCTTCTTTGTCGGAATAGTCACGGACATGACTCCGGATATCATCCATCATCTCCATGACTTTGATATTGGCGCCGCCGTGTTTGGGACCTTTCAAAGAAGACATGGCTGCCGCAATGGCAGAATAAGTATCAGATCCGGAAGAGGTAACTACACGGGTGGTGAAGGTGGAGTTATTACCTCCGCCGTGTTCCATATGAAGGATCAGGGCGACATCCAGTACTTTTGCCTCCAGAAAAGTATACTTTTTATCCGGACGAAGCATCATGAGCAGATTTTCCGCAGTGGAAAGATTCGGGTCCGGACGGTGAATATACATGCTTTCGTTTCTGTCATAATGATTGTATGCGTGATAACCATAGACAGCCAGCATGGGAAATACACTGATCAGATTCAGACACTGCAGGATGACATTGGAGATTTCCGTGGAATTCAGATTGTCATCGTAGGAGGCAAGGGTCAGAATACTCCGGGTCATGGAGTTCATAATATCTTTACTGGAAGCCTTCATAATGACATCTCTCGTAAAGTTGGTGGGAAGTTCCCGTCCGGCAGCCAGAAGTTCGGAAAAATCTTTTGCTTCCTCTGCAGATGGCAGTTCGCCAAAGAGCAGCAGATAGGCTATTTTTTCAAATCCAAAGGAATCCTTTGGAATATGCTGTACCAGATCGGTGACATTGTAACCACGATACCAGAGTTTTCCATCGCAGGGCTCTTTTTGGCCATTCTCCATACGGAAGGAATCAATTCGTGAAATGTTGGTGAGACCGGTCAGAACACCGTTTCCGTTAATGTCACGGAGCCCCCGGTTGACGCCGTATTCTTTGAACAGACTGTCAGGTATGACATCGTGCCCCGTACATAAATTTTTATATTTTTCTGAAAAAAGCTCCCATTTATCGTTATATCCCATATCGTGTCTCCTTTCTTCTGCAAATTCACGAAAACCGGGAAAGTTTTCGATCTATATTATCATAGCATAAAGTCGATGCATTCCTCAATCCTTTTTTGCGGGAACCGGAAAAACAAACTTTTTTAAAGGTTTTATCACACTTCCATCACAATTGCCTGCTATAGTATGCTCATAAAGAAAAGAGAAAACGAATCCATTGTAAGAGATGGAAAGGAGCGATAGATATGTATGATGATGAAATGAGAAACAACGATACCGCGGAAAATACCACGGAGCAGACGACTGAACAGAAGGAAGACAACTATTACGATACCGGAAGTGCTTACACCCATTATGATTCTTCTGAGGCCATGAATCAGAAAGCACCGAAGAAGAAACGGGAAAGAAAAGCAGGCGGCTTCGGAAGAACCGTTGCAAAATGCCTGGTGCTGGCACTGGTATTCGGAAGCGTTTCCAGCGCAGCTTTCATGGGTGTGAATTATGTAGGAAACAAAGCCCTTGGCGATTCTGTCAATACCAAGGTCAGCCTGAATAAAGCAAATACGACAGTTCCGGCTACGAGTACCGCTTCTGCTTCCTCTGATGTGTATGATGTGTCTTCCATCGTGGAAAACTGTATGCCGTCTGTAGTATCCATTACTAATGTGGGTACGCAGGAGTTTAGAACCATCTTTGGAAACTATGAGCAGGAGAGCCAGTCCAGTGGTTCCGGTATTATCATTGGACAGAACGATACGGAGCTTCTGATTGTGACTAACAACCATGTAGTATCCGGTGCCAAGGAGCTGAGCGTTTACTTTAACTCCGACGGACAGGATGCGGATGAAGACAATGTTATTTCTGCAAAGATCAAAGGAACTGATGCCAACAAAGATCTGGCAGTGATTGCTGTCCAGTTAAGTGATATTCCGCAAGAGACCATGAGCAGCATTAAGACTGCTACTGTTGGTGATTCTTCTGCAATGAAAGTCGGAGAGCCGGTCGTTGCCATTGGTAATGCCTATGGTTATGGCCTTTCCGTAACCTCTGGTATTGTCAGTGCCCTGAATCGTGAAGTAACCGTTCAGTCTGATGGACAGGACATTACCAACAAACTGATTCAGACGGATGCAGCCATCAATCCGGGCAACAGTGGAGGAGCTCTTCTGAACAGCAAAGGCGAACTGATTGGTATCAACTCTGTGAAATTTATTTCTGAGGATGTAGAAGGTATGGGTTACGCCATCCCGATTTCCGATGTGGAATCTATTATCGGTGATCTGATGAACAAGACGACCAGAGATAAGGTAGAAGATGGGGCGCAGGGGTATTTAGGTGTATCCAACTGCGTAGATGTAACAGATGAAGTATCCAAGAACTATAATATGCCAGTTGGTGTCTATGTAAGGAAAGTCATGGACGGACTGGGAGCTGCCAATGCAGGTATGCAGGACGGAGATATTATTACCAAAGTAGACGGAACCACCATTACCGGATATGCTCAGCTGAAAGATCTTATGAGTTATTATTCCGCAGGGGAGACCATCGAGGTAGTAGTTCAGAGAATGAGCGGTTCTGCATATACGGAGCAGACGTTGAATGTAACGCTCAGCACTGCAGATGAGGCAAATGCACAGAGTCAGAAGCAGAGTCAGGATGACAGCAGCAAATAAATAACCGTTAAAACATAAGAAATCAGGGTCTGCCGCATTGCGGCAGGCCCTTTTTGAATCCGGCAGTTTTATGAAAAGTTTACTTGCTCTTCCATGGGCAAGCCGATATAATTGAAACCATAGCAATGGATAGAGAAAGAGGATTTATATGGAGCAGGATAAAGAATTTAATAAAGATACAGAAGTAGAACAGGATCAGGTGATGGAGACCGCAAAAGAAGAGCATCAGGAAGAAGAGTATGATGATGTGTGCTTTGTCTGCCACCGGCCCTCCAGCAAGGCAGGAAAAATGATTCACCTGACACCGGAGATCCATATCTGCGCAGAATGTATGCAGCGGACGATGGATATGATGAACAATGGAAATATTGACTACAGTAAGATGGATTTTTCGCGTATGCCGAATATCAGCATGGTTAATTTGTCAGATCTGCAGAACATGATTCCGAAGCGTCAGAAAGTGAAGAAAAAAGCACCGGAGCAGAAGACAGAGGCGCAAAAAGCAATGGATATCCGTTCCATTCCGGCACCACATAAGATCAAGGCCAGCTTGGACGAGTATGTGGTAGGTCAGGAGAAGGCTAAAAAAGTAATCTCCGTGGCAGTTTATAACCATTATAAGAGAGTGGCAGCCGGCTCCGATGCAGACGGTATTGAAATTGAAAAATCCAATATGCTGATGATCGGACCAACCGGAAGCGGGAAGACTTATCTGGTCAAAACGCTGGCAAAGCTTCTGGATGTACCGCTGGCCATTGCAGATGCTACATCTCTGACAGAAGCCGGATATATCGGTGATGATATCGAGAGTGTTTTATCCAAACTGCTGGCAGCAGCGGACAATGATGTGGAGAAAGCAGAGAGAGGTATCGTTTTTATTGATGAGATCGATAAAATTGCCAAAAAGAGAAATACCAACCAGAGGGACGTGAGCGGAGAATCCGTACAGCAGGGGCTGTTGAAACTGCTGGAAGGAGCGGATGTAGAAGTGCCGGTAGGCGCTAACAGTAAGAATGCCATGGTTCCGCTGGAGACCGTTAATACGAAGAACATTCTGTTTATCTGCGGCGGTGCGTTCCCGGATCTGGAGGAAATTATTAAAGAACGTCTGAACAAACAGTCCTCCATCGGTTTCCGGGCGGATTTGAAGGATAAATATGATAATGATAAGAATCTGATCCGTAAAGTGACGGTGGAGGATCTTCGGAATTTCGGTATGATTCCGGAGTTTCTGGGAAGACTTCCGGTGATCTTTACTTTGGATGCTCTGAGCGAAAGCATGATGGTGAGAATTCTGCGGGAGCCGAAGAATGCAATCCTCAAACAGTATCAGAAGCTTCTGGCACTTGACGAGGTAAAGCTTGATTTTACGGATGATGCGCTGGCCGCCATTGCCAGAAAGGCCATGGAAAAAGATACCGGAGCCAGAGCACTGCGGGCAATCATTGAAGAATTTATGCTGGATATTATGTATGAGATTCCGAAAGATGATAATATTGGTCAGGTAACCATTACCGGAGATTATATTGAACATAAGGGAGGCCCGCTCATCACCATGCGGGGTGTCCCGTCGGTAGAAATGAGGGGATAAATGAAATTCATGAGATTTCTTTTCGTGCAGCTGGCACTGGCATTGTTTCAGATTGATCTGGCAGTAAAGCAGGAAATAGAACAGCTTCCGGAGCAGGAAGAGGAGCATCTTATTCCGGGCGGTGTTGTGGGAATCAAGCGTCTCCACAATCATGGGATGGCTGGCGGCAAGGCCGTGGGACATATGGGGTCGATCATTAAAGTCAGCGGCATCATAACTCTGGGATGTATCGGTGCGTTTGCACGGTCCCTCATAAAGCCTGCGGGAAATGTGGAGCGGACCGGGTGGGCAATCCTTACGGGGGGAGCTCTGTCAAATCTTTATGAAAGGTGCCGGAAGGGATATGTGGTGGATTATATCCGGTTTCACAGTCCCTGGAAATGGCTGAACCATCTGGTATTTAATTTGGCAGACTTCTTTATTTTTATCGGATCGGTATTGATTGTACTTGGAAAAAAAGAGTAAGAACTACTTCAAAGGCAGAGAGCTTAGTTCTCTGCCTTTGTTAATGCAGTCCGGATGGCACTCATCAGCATGAGCGAGGTATACTGACTATCTTCCGAATAGGAGAGCTGATCCAGTGACTGCTTTTCGCAGATCTGTGCAGAAAGAGATTCCAGTGCCGGCTCCATCAGCGGATACATGGCAGAAACGGCTTCGTCCAGCTGGCGGAAACGGATAGAGGAGATGTAATCTTCGTCGACTGTGACGGCAATTTCCACCGGATTGCCTTCCAGAGTCATGGAAGCGGTATAGATGCCGGCTGTGTACTGATGAGAGTCCGCTTCCGCAAGGGGTGTCTCCCCACTGGGCATGAACATGAAAATGAACAGCAGTAAAAAGAGAACACCAAGGACAATGAAGACTGCCGTGTAGATAAGCTCCTTCATATGAAAGACCCAGATTCTGGTTCGAGTGCTCATGCAGGCCTCCTGTGTCAACAATTCTTGTTATACTTTATGAGGAAAAGGGCATCTTTATGCATGGCCTGCTTTTGTGAACAATGTCTAATATCCGAAAATGGAAAAAAAGGAGAAAAAGAGGACGCTATGCATAAAAAAAAACAAATTCCCTCTTCCTTTTTACGTCATTTTGCATTAGTATATATCGTAGGTATTTAGTATCTGCAAAATAAGTTGGGAATTTTGCCGGTACTTTTTTATGGGAGTTTGCACAAATGTATTTTTGTAAAGGAGAGAGAGTATTATGATTTCAAACCAGATTCTTCAAAATACGATTGACGGACTAAAGGGGATTACTAGGGTAGATCTTTGCGTAATGGACATGGAAGGACAGGTTCTGGCATCCACGGAAAAACAGCCGGAAGGCCTGGGAGCAGAAGTGACGGCATTTATCACTTCACCGGCGGACAGCCAGGTAGTGCATGGTTATCAGTTTTTTAAGGTATTTGACGACAATCAGTTGGAGTATATTCTGCTGGCAAAGGGATCCAACGATGACGTTTATATGGTAGGAAAGCTGGCTGCTTTCCAGTTGGGAAGTCTGCTGACTGCTTATAAAGAGCGGTTTGACAAGGATAATTTCATCAAGAACCTTCTGCTGGACAACCTGCTTCTGGTAGATATTTACAACCGTGCCAAGAAGCTCCATATTGCAACAGAAGTGCGCCGCGTGGTATTTATTATTGAGAGCAGCCGGGAACGCGTGAACACAGCCCTGGATAATGTACGGAATCAGTGCGGCTCCAAGTCCAAGGACTTTATTACCGCAGTAGATGAGAAAAACGTCATCGTGGTCAAGGAACTATCCCCTGGTGAAGGCTATGACGAGATGTACACGGCGGCAAAGATCATGAAGGAAGCAGCCTGCGTGGACGGAGAAGAGGTGCATGTGGCACTTGGTACCATTGTTGGTGAGATCAAGGAAGTGTCCCGTTCCTACAAAGAGGCGAGAATGGCATTGGATGTGGGGAAGATCTTCTTCGATGACCGGGATGTGATTGCCTATAGTTCCCTTGGAATCGGTCGTCTGATTTATCAGCTTCCCATTCCCCTTTGTAAGATGTTTATCCGGGAGATTTTTGATGGACGGTCACCGGATGATTTTGATGAGGAAACTCTGACCACCATTAATAAATTTTTCGAGAACAGCCTGAATGTATCTGAGACTTCCAGACAGCTGTATATCCACAGGAATACGCTGGTATACCGTCTGGACAAGCTGCAGAAATCCACAGGCCTTGATATCCGTGTCTTCGAAGACGCCATTACCTTCAAGATTGCACTGATGGTAGTGAAGTATATGAAATATATGGAGACTCTGGATTACTAGAATGTTAGGAGATTTTCAATGATTACACTGGAAAATGTTGTAAAGTCTTATCCCAATGGAGTAGGCGCTATCAACGGGATCAGTCTGCATATTGAGAGAGGCGAGTTTGTATTTGTGGTAGGAGACAGCGGCTCCGGTAAATCCACGCTGATTAAACTGCTTTTAAAGGAACTGGAGCCGACGGAAGGAACCATTCGGGTAAACGGTGTTCTTCTGAACCGTATGAAAAAACGGAACATCCCCAAATACCGCAGAAAAATCGGATGTGTTTTCCAGGATTTCCGCCTGCTGAAAGACCGGAATGTTTATGAAAATGTGGCATTCGCCCAGAGGGTGATTGTAACCCCTACCAAAGAGATTAAAAAAAATGTACCGGCCATGCTGTCCCTGGTAGGCCTGGCAGAAAAGTATAAATCATTTCCGAGACAGCTTTCCGGTGGAGAGCAGCAGCGAGTGGCGCTGGCAAGGGCGCTGGTTAACAGTCCGGATATTCTGCTGGCAGACGAGCCGACCGGTAATCTGGATCCGAAGACTTCCATGGAGATTATGAAACTTCTGGAAGAGATCAATGCCCGTGGAACAACCGTGCTGGTAGTTACTCATGATCAGGATATCGTAAATACCATGAAGAAACGTGTTATCCGTATGCAGAAAGGTATTATTACAGGAGACGAGAAAGAAAGCGGGTATATCGGATGAGATTCAGTACAATAGGATATTGCATAAAACAGGGTTTTAAAAATATATGGAGAAATAAGCTCTTCTCCCTTGCGTCCATGGCTACCATGTCCGCATGTATTTTTATGTTTGGTATTTTCTTCTGCATTGTGCAGAATTTTCAGTATTTTGTAAAGTCGGCAGAGGAAGGTGTAGCAATTACGGTTCTTTTTGATGAGGGCACCACGGAAGACCAGATTATGGAGATCGGAAAAGACCTGACGAAAAGGGAAGGGGTTTCCGAAGTGGTTTATGTGTCGGCAGATGAGGCATGGAAGAGCTATCAGAAAACCTATTTCCAGGGAGATGAATCCATGGCTGATGCCTTTGTCAATGACAATCCTCTGGCTAACAGCGCCAATCTGGAGATTTATATGAAGGATATTTCTCTTCAGGATAGTCTGGTAACATACATAGAGTCCATTGATGGTGTGCGGAAGGTGAATCGCTCTGATCAGGTGGCCGACATGCTTTCCGGTTTTAACCGTCTGGTCAGCTATGTATCCATTGCAGTGATTGGTCTTTTGCTGGCGGTATCTGTTTTCCTGATCAGTAATACGGTTGCAACCGGTATTGCCGTCCGGAAAGAGGAGATTGCAATCATGCGTCTGATTGGCGCAAAGAATATCTTTATCGAAGCGCCGTTCCTGATTGAAGGTGTGATCATCGGTCTGGTGGGGGCAGCGCTTCCGCTGGTGGTTTTGTATTACCTGTATCATAAAGTGATATTGTATGTTGCTGGAGAATTTAATATGTTGACCAGTGTCATGAAGTTTCTTCCGGTCAATGAGCTGTTTAGTACACTGCTCCCGGTAGGTATGCTTCTTGGAGTGGGAATTGGATTCTTCGGAAGTATTGTAACCAGTCGTCGTCATCTTCGGGTATAGAGGAGAGAAAAAATGAAGCAGCGCCTGGTAAAGGGATTTCTGGTGCTTGCTCTGTTGTGTTTTCTGCCGGGAATGATGTTCTGTAAAGGACAGCCCGTTCAGGCGAATCCGGGTGATTCCGAGGAGGAACAGGAAGAGGAGAAGTCGGAGGATACGGATACAGGGGAGCTGGAGCAGAAGCGTCAGAATGCCCTGGATCAGATTAAATCCATTAAGTCGGATATCAGTACCGTGGAAGACCAGATTAAGGATCTGAAGAACAGTAAAAGTGATCTTCAGACCTATATCAATAAACTGGATCAGGAAGTAAACACCCTGTCGGCAAAGATCAGGACGCTTCAGGAGCAGGTCAGTACCCAGGAAGCGAAAATAGGCGATAAAAAAGAAGAAATTGAACAAAAAAAGGAAGAACTGGCAGCTGCGGAAAGCGATATGGAGGAGCAGTATGATCTGATGAAAAAGAGGATTCAGTACATGTATGAGAATGCCAATCAGTCATGGCTGGAGATTCTGCTGGAATCAGAGAGTTTTTCCGATATGGTGAACCGGGCAGAATATGCAACAGAGATGTTTCGGTATGACCGGGACATGATGCAGGAGTTAAAAGAAGCCCGCGATGCGGTGGAACAGCAGAAAAAAGACCTGGAAGAAGAAAAAGTGAATCTGGAGACGGCCAGACAGGAGCTGAAGAATATGCTGTCTCAGGTGGAGGAACAGAAAAAAGCAGTAAATACGGCTATGGCGGCCAAAACCAGAGAAATTGCAGATTATCAGAGCCAGATTGCTTCTGCTTCCGGAAAGCAGGATGAATATGAAAAACAGCTGGATGAACAGGAAAAATTGCTGGCGCAGGTAGAAAATCAGATTGCGGCAGCAGCTGCGGCCAAAGCAGCGAAGGATGATGGGGATGGAGGAAGTTCTGGATTCCGTTGGCCCTGTCCTGCCAGCCACCGGATCACCAGTGGATTTGGAAGCCGCTCTGCCCCGGTTCCTGGTGCATCGACCTATCATAAGGGAATTGATATCGGTGCAGCCAGCGGTTCGGCTATTGTGGCAGCGGCATCAGGACGTGTGACCACGGCAGCCTACAGCAGTTCAGCAGGAAACTATGTGGTTATTTCCCATGGTAACGGAGTATCAACCGTATATATGCATGCGTCTGCATTGTATGTAGCGGAAGGTGCAGCTGTTTCTGCGGGAGATACCATTGCGGCGGTGGGATCTACCGGATTTTCCACTGGTCCTCATCTTCACTTTGGAGTAATTGTAAATGGAAGTTATGTGAACCCCTCTGGTTATGTGAACTAGAGGGGCTTCATAGAATAGAAGGAAGAAAAAAGGAGAGACGCGCATGGAAGAGAAACAGAAGAATCATTCCTTCAGAAAAGGCCTGGTATGCGGAATTCTGGTATGCGTGCTGGGAATCACAGTTTGTGGCTGTGGAGCGGCCTGGATGCTGGGAAGACTTGGTCTGGCCGGCTTAAACGGACTGGCATCGGGATCCGACCAGTCAGAAGTCAGCAGTAAAATGCAGGAACTTCAGAGCTATATAGACCGTTATTTCCTGTTTGACTATGCGAAGGAAGACGAGGAGAGCGGAATTTATAAAGGAATGATGGCTGGTCTGGGAGACGTATATACGACCTATTACACGCCGGATGAATACGCAAGCTTTATGGAAAGCTCCAATGGAAGCTACAGCGGAATCGGTGCCATGTTAAGCCAGGATTATAATACGGGAATCATTACCGTTGTAAAAGTATTTGATGGTTCTCCGGCAGCAGAAGCAGGTATTCAGCCAGATGATATTCTCTATAAGGTAAAAGGTGAAGAGGTAACTGGACAGGACTTAAGCTTGGTAGTAACGGATCTGAAAGGTGAAGAAGGGACGGATGTAGAGATCAGCATGATGCGGGATACGGAAGTGCTGGACTTTACCCTGACCCGCAGGAGTATTGAAGTCCCCACCGTAGAATATAAGATGTTGGATGAAAATATCGGGTATATCGCCATTAGCGAATTCGATGATGTAACCGATGAACAGTTTATTGCAGCACTGGACGACCTGAAAACCCAGGGCATGAAAAATCTGACCATTGATCTGAGAAATAACGGAGGCGGACTGGTGGATGTGACCTGTAATATTCTGGATCAGCTGCTTCCGGAAGGCCTGATTGTCTATACGGAAGATAAAAACGGTGAACGTCAGGAAGAATATTCCGATGCAGAACATTATTTTGATGGAAAGATGGCAGTCCTGGTCAATGGAAACAGTGCCAGTGCGTCAGAGATTTTTGCAGGTGCCATCAAAGATTATGGTGTAGGAACCTTGATTGGAACCCAGACCTTTGGAAAAGGAATTGTACAGAGTTTGTTCCCGTTAAGTGATGGTTCTGCGATTAAGATTACCGTGTCCAGATATTACACTCCGGCTGGAAATAATATCCATGGGGTAGGCATTACACCAAACATTATTCTGGAGAGGGATACGGAAAGCGAAGAGGATAATCAGCTTCAGAAAGCCATGGAAGTATTAAGCGAATAAGATTCCCCTTTATTTGAACGGTCAACTTTGCTATAATAGACAGAATAAAGGAGGATGACCAATGAATTACAGTAAAAAAAGCACCTCCAGAAAGCAGAAAGCGCTCAAGTCCAAGAAGCGTAAGATGGGCAAAAAGCTGAGCGTTGTCTTTCTGAAGACGCTGTTAGTGCTGTGTATAGCATTAGGAGTTGCCGGCGTGTGCGGCGGAATTGGAATTGTCAAGGGAGTCATTGAAAATGCTCCGGACATTACCAGTGCCAGTGTATTGCCGAGAGGATATAAATCTACGGTATATGATGCGGATGGCAACAAGACGGCGGAGTTGGTTGCGGAAGGAACCAACCGTACTTATGTGAAACTGGAAAATATCCCGAAACAGGTGCAGGAGGCGTTTATTGCCATTGAGGATGAACGTTTCTATGAGCACAACGGCATTGACCTGCAGGGAATTGTCCGTGCAGGGGTCAAATTTGTCACCAGCGGGTTTAAGAAAACCCAGGGTGCCAGTACCATTACCCAGCAGCTGCTGAAAAATAACGTGTTCGACTTTATGTCAGAGGATACCATGCTGGATAAGATCGAACGAAAGCTGCAGGAACAGTATCTGGCCGTCAAGCTGGAAGACATCATGAGTAAGGATGAGATTCTGGAGAGTTATCTGAATACCATTAATCTGGGACAGAATACCCTGGGTGTTCAGGCAGCAGCAAACCGGTATTTTGGAAAGAGTGTCAGTGAACTGGATATCTCTGAGGCGGCGGTTCTGGCAGCCATTACCAAGAGTCCGACAGAATACAATCCTATCAAACATCCGGATAAGAACAAGGAACGCCGTGCTTTGGTGCTTCAAAATATGCTGGATCAGGGATGTATTAGTCAGAGTCAGTATGAGAGTGCTCTTGCAGATGATGTGTATGCAAGAATCAGCGAACACAATGAAGAGTCGCAGTCTGCTAATTCTGTATATTCCTATTTTGTAGATGCAGCCATCAATCAGGTGCAGAAGGATCTGGTGGAGAAGGCAGGATATTCCGAGACTCAGGCCTTTAACGCACTGTACAGCAGTGGTCTGAAGATTTACACGACCCAGAATCCGGACATACAGACAGCTTTGGATGAAGAATTTTCCAATGCGGAAAATTTCCCGGCAAATTCTAAAGTGGCCATCGAATGGGCTATGAGTGTGGTAACCCCAGATGGAGAGACCACCAACTACAGCCAGGAAATGATGTTCAAGTATTATAAAGAACAGACTTCCTCATATGAACCACTGTATAATTCTGAAGAAGAGGCCCAGGCAGCCATTGACGGTTATGTGGCAACGCTGAATATTTCCGATGATGATACTGTATATGAGAAAACCTCCATGATTATCCAGCCCCAGGCTTCCATGGTGATTATGGATCAGTCCACGGGAGACGTGGTGGCAATGATCGGCGGCCGCGGAGAGAAAACAGCGAACAAGACTCTGAATCGTGTAACAGATGCTCTGCGAAATCCAGGTTCCACATTTAAGATCGTAGCAGCTTATGCACCGGCCTTTGAGGAACTAGGATATGGTCCGGGAACCGTTCAGTATGATGGTCCCTTTGCTTATACAGAAGGAGGGAAAGTCGGCAGACTGGTAAATAACTGGGATAAGAAAAACCAGTACCGTGGATGGACCACATTAAGAGAAGCAATTGCCCGTTCCATGAACATTGTGGCAGTCAAGACGATCACGGATGTAACTCCGACCGTTGCCATTGATTATCTTCTGCGGTTTGGGTTTACCAGCCTGCAGCTGGAAGGTGCCAACTCCGACTATGGTCAGGCACTGGCACTGGGCGGATTGACGAATGGTGTTTCCAATCTGGAATTGACGGCAGCTTATGCGGGAATTGCCAACGGCGGAGCTTATAATAGTCCGAAGATGTACAGTAAAGTTGTAGATAATGATGGAAATGTAATTCTGGATAATACCGTATCAGAACCGACCCAGGTTATTTCCGAACAGAATGCATGGCTTCTTATTGATTGTATGAAAGATGTAGTCACCGGTGCAGGCGGAACGTCCAGTGCGGCGAAGATCAGCAACATGACCACTGCCGGTAAATCCGGTACCACTTCCGAGAACCGTGACGTATGGTTTGTCGGCATGTCTCCGTATTATACGGCAGGTATCTGGGTAGGATATGATAACAACGGATACAAGCATGAGCTGAGCAGTAAGGCCGGTGAGACAAGCTTTCATAAAAAGCTCTGGTCCAAGGTTATGAGCCGGGTTCATCAGGGACTGGAGAATAAAGATTTTACAAAACCTTCCGGTATTGTGCAAGCAACCATCTGTACAAAATCCGGTAAGCTGGCAATTCCGGGTGTCTGCGACAGTGACGGTCGTTCCGGTATTGTAGTGAATGAATATTTTGCAGAGGGTACACAGCCTACAGAGACCTGTGATAAACATGTACTGGTTAACATCTGTGCAGATACAGGACTTTTAGCAACCAGCATGTGCCCGAACCAGATTGTACAGTCCAAGGTATTGCTCCCGGCGATGCAGGATGGTGTGTCGGAGGCGGTGACACTGGATACTGCCTATGGAATCAGTGCAAACCTGCAGGCAGCGACCTGCACGGTTCATTCAGGAGGCGTCTATGTGCCGAGCCTTTATGAGCAGGCGGGGGCAGCGGCAGGTGCAGTAACGCCGACTGATCCCAATGCAGTGACGGATCCGGCAGCAGACCCGAATGCAGCGGCTGCAGCGGACCCGGCAGCTGGTGACGGAACAGCAGGTTCCGCAGGCGCAGGAGAATAAAAGGATATAAAAAGATCCCCGGTATGGGAAGCTGAATATTGGATCAGCCCTATGCCGGGGATTTTTGTATGTTTGGAATCCGCTTAATCATTCAGGGCTTTGGAGGTCAGTCCCTGATGAAGTTCGGTCATATAAGTGTTCCAGATCGCCAGCGGATAGGAAGCTCCGGAAAGAGCCTTGGCGCTTCTGGGAGAGTCAAATCCGACCCAGACACCGGTGGTATAATATCCAGTATAACCGACAAACCATCCGTCCAGATTATCGTTGGTGGTGCCGGTCTTTCCTGCACAGGGCATGCCGGGAATGGCATTTCCGTGGGCGGTACCGCGTGTCAGAACCCCTTCCAGAATATTGGTCATCTCATGAGCTGCGGATGACTGATAGATCTGTTTTTCTTCCTGTTCCGGCATAACGACGATATTGCCGTCCATGTCGGTGATCATGGTGATGCAGGTGGGCTGCCGGTAGACACCTTCATTTTCCAGAGTGGCATAGGCTGCGGTCATTTCCAGGGAGCTGGCTCCGGTAGTCAGTCCACCCAGGGCAGCAGCCGGTGTATAATCCGTATCTTTAATGGAAGAGAAATTCATATCCAGCAGATAGGAAAGCCCGACTTCCGGAGTGAGCTCTTTGAACAGCTTGTAAGCAACTGTGTTCTTGGACTGCTCCACAGCCGTGCGCAGAGAGATGGCACCGGCATACCGGTTGCCCGAGTTGGACGGTCCGTCCACCTCTTTGGAATCGATAACCGTACTGGAAGCAGAATAGCCGCGTTCCAGGGCGGGAGTATAGACAATCAGTGGCTTGATGGAACTTCCGGGCTGCCGGAAACTTAGATAGGCCCGGTTGTAATCCTGGGAAATATCATCCTGGGACCGCCCGCCTACGATGGCAGTAACCAGTCCGGTTTCATTGTCAATCGTTACAGCGGATGCCTGCAGGGCGTAGGTCCCGTTACTGTTCATGGTATTGTAGGCTTCCAGCTCCGTGTCTATCGTGCTCTGCAGCAGTTTCTGTGCATTCATGTCAATAGAGGTATAGACCCGGTAACCGCCGGTATAGAGCTTTTCGTGGCAGGTGTCATAATCTTCTCCAGTGGCCTGCATCAGCGCTCTGGTGGCGCATTCATAGATGTAGGTGTGAGCCCAGGTACGGGTAAACTGGGGAGAAGAATTATCCAGAGTGATCTCTTCACTGACAGCCTGGGTATAGTCATTGTCAGAGATGATGCCGTCCTTTAACATATTTTCCAGAATCAGGTCCCGCCGTTTTATCGTGTTTTCCTTGTGAGTCAGCGGGTCATAGAGGCTTGGACTGTTGGGAATGGCACAGAGAAATGCAGCCTGTGACAGGCTTAAGTCCGAAGCATCTTTGTTAAAATATCCCTGGCTTGCCGCTTGAATCCCATAATAGCCGTTGGAAAAATAAATATTGTTGATGTAGAATTCCAACAATTCCTCTTTAGAATATTTTTTTTCCAGCGCCATGGCGATGAAGATCTCTTCCACTTTACGTTCCCAGCGGACCGTATGGGTCAGGTAAATATTCCGGGCCAGCTGCTGGGTGATGGTACTTCCGCCCTGGGTAATGCTCTCGTTGGAGATGATGGATTTCGCCGCGCGGATGATTGCCAGCGGATCGAATCCATGGTGCTTGTAGAACCGTTTGTCCTCAATACTGACAAATGCCTCTTTTACCGTGTCCGGAATTTCATCTGAAGTAAGATAAATCAGGTTGCGGTCATTTTTCAGAAGGGCAATGAGGGTGCCGTCCTTATCATAGACTTCTCCCTGTTGGTCGGTCTGAAAATCGGCGGCCGTGGAGGTCTTCATAATCTGTTGGGCTTCCTGATGAAGCTGAAAGATCTTCTGAATATATCCGGTTTGGAAAATCACAAAACAGACACCGATGAAGATGCAGAGCATAGTCAGTTGGGTCAGGTTGAAGAAAAAGCTTCCCATGTCTTTTTTGCGTTTTTTCTTTCTGCGCTTTTTCTTTTTTACAGGTTCTTCTTTTTCCATATCATGAAACTCCTTTTGCATTTTTATAGATCACATGAGCTTTCCGGCTATTTATCCAAGAAACAGGCACCAGAGAGGAACGGTGATCATGGACAACAATGTAGAAAATACTACGCATTTGGTTGCAAATATTTCATCTGTCTGGTATTTGGCGGCCATGACGGCAGCGGTGCTGGCAGCCGGCATTCCGGAAAGTACGACACAGACACCAGTCACCAGAGACTCTGCATGACCGATCCGGCATCCAATGAGGACCAGAAGAGGAATGACAAAGAGCCGGATCAGGGAATAATAACAGGTATCTTTGGAAACCAGATCTTTTAACCGTACATCAGCCAGAATCGTTCCGACCAGAATCATCGCCAAAAAAGTGTTGGAATTGCCGATAGTCCGGATGGTGGAATTCAGAGGTTCTGGCGGCGTGATCTGAAAAATCATCAGGAATAGTCCGATAACCACAGCCAGAATACAGGGGTGTGTAGTAATCTTTTTCAACAGCGTCTTTTTGTCAGGTGCTTCCGTAAAATAGGTAAGGCCGACCGTCCACATGAAAATTCGCTGAGGAATGCAGTAGATGGCAGCATAGAGAAGTCCAAGGCTGCCAAATATGCCTTCTGCAATAGGGTTTCCAAGAATTCCTGCATTGGAACAGATGGTACAGTATTTTAACACCTTTTTGCGATTGCCCTGAAATCCAGGATACAGGAAGGAACTCAAAGCTGCCGTGCCTGCCTGAATCAGAAAAGCGGCAATACAGATGGCCATGCAGCTGATCAGAATTTCTTTATTAAATTCAATTTCAAAGGATTTGATGATGCTGGCGGGCAGTGTCACATCGATGACCAGGTTGCTTAACATGGTTTTGCCGCCGTCATTGATGATTCTTTTCTTTCGGAGGAACATGCCCAGCAGCATGATCAGAAATAACGTACCCTGCATTTCAAACAGGCCTGAAAAATCCATCATCAGGATGTCTCCTTTTTGAGTGATTTACAATATCTCTATTATACAGGCATTGCAGAAAGGGGACAAGCACAGAACAGACATTCGATTTTACTGTACTTTTTGAGACGAGAATGATATACTGATTTGGTAACATACTAAGAACGAAGTGATAACAATCAGGAGAAATCATGGATCATTTTAAGTTAGTATCTGAATATCAACCAACCGGAGACCAGCCCCAGGCAATCAAAGAGCTGGTGGAAGGTTTTAAAGAAGGCAACCAGTTCGAGACACTTCTTGGTGTTACCGGATCCGGCAAGACCTTTACCATGGCCAATGTGATTCAGCAGCTTAATAAGCCGACGCTGATCATTGCCCATAATAAAACGCTGGCCGCACAGCTTTACGGGGAGATGAAGGAATTCTTTCCGGAGAATGCAGTGGAATATTTTGTTTCCTATTATGACTATTACCAGCCAGAGGCTTATGTGCCCTCCAGTGATACTTATATTGCCAAAGATTCTGCGGTCAATGACGAGATTGATAAGCTGCGCCTGTCGGCAACGGCGGCCCTCATTGAGCGGCGGGACGTGATTATCGTCTCCAGTGTGTCCTGTATCTATGGTCTGGGTGAGCCGGAGAATTTTGAGAAAATGATGGTCTCTCTGCGTCCGGGTATGGAGAAGGACCGGGACGAGGTCATCCGGCAGCTCATCGACATCCAGTATGACCGGAACGAGATGGATTTTAAACGAGGTACCTTCCGGGTGCGCGGAGATGTGGTGGAGATTATTCCGGCCAATGAATCCGATACCGCTGTGCGGGTGGAATTTTTCGGAGATGAGATCGACCGGATTACCCAGATCGACGTGCTCACAGGAGAGATCAAGGGAGAGCTGGAGCATGTGGCTATTTTCCCGGCTTCTCACTATGTAGTACCTGCTGAGCAGATTAAGAAGGCAACAGCGGCGATTGAGCAGGAACTGGAAGAGCGGGTGCGCTATTTTAAAGGAGAAGACAAGCTTCTGGAAGCCCAGCGCATTGAGGAACGGACGAATTTTGATATCGAGATGCTCAAAGAAACGGGATTTTGCTCAGGAATCGAAAACTATTCGAGACATCTGGCAGGATTAAAGCCGGGGCAGCCTCCCCATACGCTGATGGATTATTTCCCGGATGATTCCCTGATTATTATCGATGAGTCCCATAAGACCGTACCCCAGATCCGGGGCATGTTCTTCGGCGATCAGAGCAGAAAAACCACGTTGGTGGATTATGGGTTCCGTCTTCCATCGGCAAAGGATAACCGGCCATTAAACTTTGAGGAGTTTGAAAGCAAGATCAATCAGCTGTTGTTTGTATCGGCGACACCGGGGGACTATGAAGCAGAACACGAGCTTCTAAGAGCGGAGCAGATTATCCGTCCTACCGGACTTTTGGATCCTGAGGTAGTGGTGCGTCCGGTGGAAGGGCAGATCGATGACCTGATCGGTGAGATTAATAAAGAAGTGGCAGCCCACCATAAGGTACTGATCACCACCCTGACCAAGCGTATGGCGGAAGATCTGACCAACTATATGAAGGAACTGGGTATCCGGGTCCGTTACCTGCATTCCGATGTGGATACGCTGGAGCGGACAGAGATTATCCGGGATATGCGTCTGGATGTATTCGACGTACTGGTGGGTATCAACCTGCTGCGAGAGGGACTGGATATTCCGGAGATTACGCTGGTGGCAATTCTGGATGCGGATAAGGAAGGATTCCTGAGATCCGAGACATCCCTCATTCAGACCATTGGCCGTGCTGCGCGAAACAGCGAAGGCCATGTCATCATGTATGCGGACAATATGACGGATTCCATGCGTCTGGCCATTGAAGAGACAGAGCGAAGACGTGAGATCCAGAAAGCATACAATGAGGAGCATGGAATCACCCCGCAGACCATCAAAAAGGCTGTGAGGGATTTGATCAGTATTTCCAAAGAAGTGGCTCAGAAAGATCTGCAGTTTGAGAAAGATCCGGAGTCTATGAGCGCAAAAGAACTGGAAAAGCTCATTGGAGAAGTACAGAAGAAAATGAAGAAGGCGGCAGCGGAGCTGGATTTCGAGACGGCGGCAATGCTGCGTGATCAGATGATCGGACTGAAGAAGCAGTTACAGGAGATTTCATAGAAGATGGCAGAAGAAAGAAGAAAATTTATTAAGATCAGAGGTGCCAATGAGCACAATCTGAAAAATATCAGTCTGGAGATTCCGAGAAATGAGCTGGTAGTGCTCACCGGACTTTCCGGATCAGGAAAAAGTTCCCTGGCATTTGATACAATCTATGCAGAGGGACAGAGACGCTATATGGAGTCCTTATCTTCCTATGCAAGACAGTTTTTGGGCCAGATGGAAAAGCCTGATGTGGAGAGCATAGAAGGCCTGTCCCCGGCTATTTCCATCGATCAGAAATCCACCAACCGGAATCCCAGATCCACTGTGGGTACGGTAACAGAGATTTATGACTATTTCCGCTTGCTCTATGCGAGAATCGGGATTCCCCACTGTCCCAAATGCGGCAGGGAAATTAAAAAGCAGAGCGTAGACCAGATGGTGGATCAGATTATGACATTGCCGGAGCGGACGAAGATTCAGCTGCTGGCACCGGTGGTAAAGGGACGGAAGGGCGAACATGTAAAGGTACTGGAGAAAGCCAGAAAGAGCGGTTTTGTCCGGGTGAAGATCGACGGCCATCTCTATGATCTGTCCGAGGAGATTAAGCTGGAGAAGAATAATAAGCATCTGATCGAGATTGTGGTAGACCGTCTGGTGGTGAAGCCGGGTATCGAGAAGCGTCTGACAGACTCGATTGAAACGGTCCTTGGATTATCCGACGGACTTCTGGTGGTGGAAGTGATTGATGGTGAGATCATGACCTTCAGCTCCAGTTATGCCTGCCCGGACTGCGGCATCAGCATCGAGGAAGTGGAACCGAGAAGCTTTTCCTTTAATAATCCCTTCGGTGCCTGCCCGGAGTGTTCCGGACTTGGCTATAAGATGGAGTTTGACGAGGATCTGATGATTCCAGACAAATCTCTGTCCATCGCAGAGGGTGCGATTCAGGTGATGGGATGGCAGTCCTGTACGGATCCGTCCAGCTTCACCTATGCGATCTTAAGAGCACTTTCTGAAGCTTATAGCTTTGATCTGAATACACCGTATCAGGATTTACCGGAAAATGTTCGCCATATGCTGATCCATGGCACCGATGGCATGGAAGTGATGGTGCATTACAAAGGACAGCGTGGGGAAGGTATCTATCCGGTAGCCTTTGAAGGCCTTATTAAGAACAGTGAGCGCCGTTACCGGGAGACTGGTTCCGATACGATGAAACAGGAATACGAATCTTTCATGCGGATTACCCCGTGCCGTGCCTGCCATGGACAGCGACTGAAAGCTACTTCTCTGGCAGTGACCATTTGCGATAAGAATATATATGATATGACAAATCAGTCCGTTCGTGATCTTCACTCATTCCTGGGGCAGATGACGCTGACAAAGCAGCAGCTTCTGATTGGCGATCAGATTTTAAAAGAGATTAAAGCGAGAATCCGTTTCCTGATGGATGTGGGACTCGACTATCTGTCCCTGACCCGTGCAACGGGAACCCTGTCCGGCGGCGAGGCACAGCGTATCCGTCTGGCAACCCAGATCGGTTCCGGACTGGTAGGTGTGGCCTATATTCTGGATGAACCAAGTATCGGACTTCATCAGAGGGACAACGATAAATTGCTGGCAACCTTATGTAAACTGCGTGATCTGGGCAATTCTGTGATCGTGGTGGAACATGATGAGGATACCATGCTGGCGGCGGATTATATTGTGGATATCGGTCCGGGAGCCGGAGAGCACGGTGGACAGGTGGTGGCCACCGGTACGGCAAAGGAACTGATGGAGAATCCTAATTCCATTACGGGAGCCTACTTAAGCGGCCGCATGAAGATTCCGGTACCGGAGACAAGACGGACACCCACCGGCTGGATGACGGTGAAAGGTGCCCAGGAAAATAACCTGAAAAATATCGATGTGAAATTTCCACTGGGAGTGCTTACCTGTGTGACAGGGGTATCGGGATCAGGAAAGAGTTCTTTGGTCAATGAGATTCTGTATAAAAGCCTGGCAAAGCAGCTGAACAGGGCAAGAACCATTCCGGGCAAACATAAATGCATCGAAGGAATGGAGCAGCTGGATAAGGTGATCTGCATCGACCAGTCTCCGATTGGAAGAACCCCCCGTTCCAATCCGGCTACCTACACAGGCGTGTTCGATATGATCCGTGATCTGTTTGCGGCAACCTCCGACGCCAAAGCAAAAGGTTATAAAAAAGGACGCTTCAGCTTTAACGTCAAAGGCGGACGCTGTGAGGCCTGCTCCGGTGACGGTATCTTGAAGATCGAGATGCATTTCCTGCCGGATGTGTATGTTCCCTGTGAGGTTTGTCAGGGAAAACGGTATAATCGGGAGACACTGGAAGTAAAATATAAAGGAAAGAGCATCTATGACGTGCTGGAAATGACGGTGGAGGAGGCACTGACATTTTTTGAAAATGTGCCCTTTGTACGCAGAAAGATTCAGGCCCTCTATGATGTAGGACTTTCCTATATCAAGCTGGGACAGCCATCTACGACCCTGTCTGGCGGCGAGGCACAGCGTATCAAGCTGGCAACGGAGCTGTCTCGCAGAAGTACGGGAAGGACTGTCTATATCCTGGATGAGCCAACTACCGGACTTCATTTTGCAGATGTGCATAAGCTGACAGAGATTCTTCAGCGCCTGGCAGAGGGCGGCAATACGGTCATCGTCATTGAACATAATCTGGATGTGATTAAGACCGCTGACTATATCATTGATATGGGACCGGAAGGCGGAGATGGCGGCGGAACCATGGTTGCCTGCGGTACCCCGGAGGAAATCGCGGAAGTACCGGAATCTTACACCGGATATTATGTGAAAAAGTATTTGAAGAAATAGGAAGATGACTTTTCAAAAACAGGAAAGTGTTGTATGATAAATATTTAGAGTTATGAGTAATCAGAGCAGGAGAAAAAAGATGCTGGAACAATTGCGAAAGCTGGTGGGCGAAGATCACGTATGGATCAATGAACCCATGAAAAATCATACGACATTCCGGACAGGAGGCTGTGCTGACTATCTGGTTGAGCCGGAGTCTGTGGATGCAGTCCGGGAAATTGTCCGTCTGTGCTGCCAGGAGAATATGCCCTATTATGTAGTTGGGAACGGAAGCAACCTTCTGGTCAGTGATAAAGGTTATCACGGAGTCATTCTCCATTTATATAAAAATATGTCTGATTTTGAGATCAGTGGAAATCACCTGAAAGCCAAGGCAGGAGCGCTGCTGGTTCGTGTGGCGAAGATGGCTGCAAAGGAAGGACTTTCCGGTCTGGAATTTGCATCGGGGATTCCGGGAACCATCGGAGGCGCCATGGTTATGAATGCAGGTGCCTACGGTGGAGAGATAAAGGATGTAGTCACAAAAGTCCGTGTACTTTTGCCGGATGGGACCATCCGGGATTATACGGGAGAAGAGATGGCATTTGGCTATCGGAGAAGCCGTGTGATCGAAGAACAGGGAATTGTTCTGGAAGCAGAGCTAGAGCTGAAGGCAGATGATCCGGAAACAATTGCTGCCAGAATGGAAGCATTAAGAGAAAAACGAGTGGCGAAACAGCCGCTGGAGTATGCCAGTGCGGGGAGCACTTTCAAACGTCCGGAAGGTTATTTCGCGGGAAAACTCATAGAGGATGCAGGATTGCGGGGATTTTCGGTGGGGGATGCACAGGTGTCAGAAAAGCACTGTGGTTTTGTGATCAACCGTGGAAATGCCACGGCATCCGAGATTATGGAATTGATACAGGAAGTACAGAAGCGGGTGTACGAACAGTCCGGTGTCCGTCTGGAACCGGAGGTAAAGCTTCTGGGTTTTTAAGGTAGAGAGGGAGATACAACATGAGACTGGTGATCGTGACTGGAATGTCCGGCGCGGGCAGAACGACGGCCTTGAAGGTACTGGAAGATGCGGGTTATTTTTGTGTGGATAATCTGCCGGTTCCTTTTATCGATAAATTTGCAGAGCTGACAGCGTCAGGAAACAGTGAGATCACAAAAGTAGCCATCGGAATCGATATCCGGAGCGGTAAATCACTGGGACAGCTGGAACAGGTGCTGGAACATATGACGATGGAAGGGATTTCCCATGAGATTCTCTTTCTGGATGCGTCAGATGAAGTCCTGGTGAAGCGTTATAAAGAGACCAGAAGAATGCATCCCCTCGCAGAGTCCGGCAGAGTGGAGCAGGGAATCACCCTGGAGCGGGAACGTCTGACATTTTTGAAAAAGCAGGCAGACTACATCATTGATACAAGCCAGCTTTTGACCCGGGAACTAAAACAGGAGCTGGATAAGATCTTTATCCAGAACCGGGAGTTTAAGAACCTGATGATCACGGTTCTGTCCTTCGGGTTCAAGTACGGAATCCCCAGTGATGCGGATCTGGTATTTGATGTACGATTCCTTCCGAATCCTTATTATTATGAGAATTTAAGAAAACTGACCGGAAACGATCAGGAGATTCAGGACTTTGTCATGGGTTATGATATGGCCCACGTATTTCTGGACAAACTGGAGGACATGTTGCTGTTCCTGGTGCCGAACTATGTGCTGGAAGGAAAGAATCAGCTGGTAGTAGCCATTGGCTGTACCGGAGGAAAGCACCGTTCCGTAACTCTGGCCAATAAGTTATATGAGCGGCTTCAGAAGCAGTCGGATTACGGCGTGCGTCTGGAACATCGGGATATCGGTAAAGACGCGGCCAGAGGAAAGTGAGGTTGAAATGTCTTTTTCCGGGGCAATTAAGGAAGAACTTTCGACACTGGTTCCGGCGGCTCATCACTGTCGTATTGCAGAAACTGCGGCAATTTTGCTGTTTTGCGGAAAAATTATTCTGACGGAGACCGATTCCTGCTGTGTAAAAATACAGACGGAAAACCTTCCGGTGGCAAGAAAGTACTTTACATTACTGAGAAAAACATTTAATATGAGAGCTGAGGTTTCTGTCCGAAAAAGCCGGGAAATAAGGTATTATTCCATAGTAATCCGGTGTGATAAGGATGCGAGAAGGCTTCTTGTCGGTACGCATCTGATGAGTCCGGATGGAAACATTGACGGAGATATCCGTCAGATACATAACAGTCTTCTGAAACAGAATTGCTGCAGGAGGGCTTTTATACGGGGAGCGTTTCTGGCAGCAGGATCTGTGAGTGATCCGGAGAAATCCTACCACTTTGAGATTGTCTGTAATGGGCAGGAAAAAGCAGAGGAACTCCGGAGTCTTTTGACTGCATATGAGATTGATGCAAAGATTGTTATGCGGAAAAAGCATTATGTGGTCTATGTAAAAGAAGGATCTCAGATTGTGGAACTGCTGGGACTGACTGGAGCACATGTATCGCTGATGCAGTTGGAAAATGTACGAATTGTGAAAGAAATGCGGAACTCAGTGAACCGTAAGGTGAACTGTGAGACTGCAAATCTGAACAAGACGGTTTCCGCAGCGGTTCGACAGGTGGAAGATATTCGTTTCATCCAACGGACAACAGGACTGCAGGACCTAAGCGAGAGTCTTGGAGAGATGGCCAGGCTCAGACTGGAGCATCCGGATGCCAGCTTAAAAGAGTTGGGAAATATGCTGGTTCCGCCAGTAGGAAAATCCGGGGTAAATCATCGCCTTCGCAAACTGAGCTTAATTGCTGAAAAATTGCGTGGGGGCAAAGAGGAGTATAAGGAGGAGTAAGCATGATTAGAAAACCAATGACTGTTCAGTTGGCAAGTGGATTAGAGGCCAGACCAGTAGCAGTACTGGTACAGGTAGCAAGTCAGTATGAGAGTAAGATTTATGTAGAGATCGATAATAAAAAAGTAAATGCAAAAAGTATTATGGGAATGATGACTCTCGGTCTGAGCACAGGGGAATCTGTAGTGGTAAGTGCGGAAGGAACCGATGAGGAAGCTGCCATTGAAAATATCGAAAAGTATCTGAGCAGTCATAACTAAGCGCGGATCATATAAAGAAAAAGGGGCTGTTTGCAGAACCACGGTTCGCAGCAGCCCTTTTGTCATCATATGGGAATTCCTGAAAAGGGATTTTTTGTTGGATAAAAAGCAGGAGAGAAAGAGCCTATGGAAGCATACACGGGATTTGCAGAAGTCTATGATCTGTTCATGGACAATATCCCCTATGAAGAATGGGGGGAATATGTAAAAGGACTGTTGAAAGAGTATGGAGTGGATGAAGGACTGGTGCTGGAATTAGGCTGCGGCACAGGTACCATGACGGAGATTCTGGCATCGGCAGGCTACGATATGATCGGTATTGACCAGTCAGAGGAGATGCTGGAGGAAGCATTGGAGAAAAAGCAGGAGTCGGGTCATGAGATTTTGTATCTTTGTCAGGACATGCGGGAATTTGAGCTTTATGGAACGGTGCGGGCAATTATCTGTATCTGCGATTCTATGAATTACATCCTGGAAGAGGAAGAGATACTTGGTATTTTAACCTCCGCAGCACATAATTATCTGGATTATGGTGGACTGTTTATTTTTGACCTGAACACGGAATACAAGTACCGGGAGCTTCTGGGTGAACAGACCATTGCAGAGAACCGGGAAGAAGGAAGCTTCATCTGGGAAAACTATTATGATGAAGAATCCATGATCAATGAATATGACCTGACCCTTTTTGTGAAGGAACCGTCAGGACTTTATAGAAAAGAAGAAGAAAATCATTTCCAGAGAGCTTATTCTCTGGGAACGATCCGGGAGCTGGTGAAGAGGTCAGGGCTTAACCTTCTTCATATTTATGACGCATTTACCCATGAACCGGCAAGAGAAGATTCGGAGCGGGTTTATGTGATCTGTCAGCGTCCAGAAGAAAAATGACGAAGAAAAAGGAGAAGAGACAGATGAAAGATTATATTGTAAGAGCAACAGCAGCAGAAGGCCAGATCCGTGCATTTGCCATTACTTCCAGAGAACTGGTGGAGACTGCGAGACAGGACCATAATACCAGTCCGGTGGCAACTGCAGCACTGGGGCGTCTCCTGAGTGCGGGGGCCATGATGGGCGTTATGATGAAAGGAGAAAAAGATGTGCTGACCCTGCAGATCCACTGCAATGGACCCATCGGAGGACTGACAGTCACCGCAGATGCCCACGGAAATGTAAAAGGATTTGTGGAGAATCCGGATGTGATGCTGCCTCCCAATGCCAAAGGAAAACTGGATGTGGGCGGAGCATTGGATCTTGGATTTTTAAGCGTCATCAAAGACCTTGGGCTCAAGGAACCCTATGTGGGACAGACAGAACTGAAAACAGGTGAGATTGCAGAAGATTTAACCTATTACTTTGCCAATTCTGAGCAGGTACCCTCTTCTGTAGGACTGGGTGTCCTCATGGAGAAGGATAACACCGTCCGTCAGGCAGGTGGATTCATCATTCAGCTGATGCCCTTCGTGGAGGACAGTGTGGTAGACCGTCTGGAGAAGAAACTGTCTTCCGTAGATTCTGTCACTTCTTATCTGGATAGAGGATTTACACCGGAGCAGCTGCTGGATGAATTTCTGGGAGAATTTGGTCTGGAGATTCTGGATAAACTGGACACCCGGTTCCGCTGCGACTGCAGCAGAGAAAAAGTAGAAAAAGCGTTGATCAGCGTTGGCAAAAAAGAGCTGAATGACATGGTACAGGAAGGAAAGCCGGTTGAGGTGAAATGCCATTTCTGCAATACCCCTTATGTGTTTAATGTGGAAGAACTGAAAAACCTGATCAGAAGGAGCAAATAAGATGAAATATGGATTTGTGAAGACAGCAGCGGTCTCTCCGAAGATCCGCGTGGCTGATACAGAGTACAATGCACAGGAAACCATCCGCCTGATGAGGGAAGCCTGGGAGAAGGGTGCCAGGATCATTGTATTTCCGGAGCTGGGCATTACCGGTTACACCTGCTCCGACCTGTTCCGCCAGGATATTCTGTTAAATGGTGCGAAAAAAGCGTTGCAGGAGATCGTAGCAGCAAGTAAAGGCATGGATGGTCTTTTCTTTGCAGGTCTTCCACTGGAAATAAACGGAAAACTCTACAATGTGGCAGCTGCTTATTCTGACGGATATTTGCTGGGACTGGTGCCGAAGACATATATTCCCAATTACAGTGAGTTCTATGAGGCGCGTCATTTTACGGCAGCACCGGTTGGATGCACTTCTGTTACATGGCAGGAGGGGACAACTGTTCCCTTTGGAACAGATCTTCTGTTTACGTGTAAAACCATGCCGGGCCTGAAGGTGGCAGCGGAGATCTGCGAAGATCTGTGGACGCCCAATCCGCCCAGCGTCTGCCACGCCATGCACGGTGCGACTGTGATCGTCAATTTGTCTGCCAGTGATGAGGTTACCGGCAAGGATTCCTATCGCCGGGATTTGGTGAAGATTCAGTCCGGCCGTCTGGTATGCGGCTATATCTACGCCAGCGCAGGCGAAGGAGAGTCCTCCACGGATCTGGTATTCGGTGGGCATCATCTGATCGCAGAGAACGGTTCCGTGCTGGCAGAGTCTGAGAGATTCACCAACGAGACTATCTATGGAGACCTGGATATTGAGCGTCTGGTGGGAGAGAGAAGACATTATACGACCTATGATGTAACTGCAGATGCAGACGGTTATATTGAAGTGGAATATGAGATGGCTTCAGCTGATGCGGCCTTTGACCGTTATGTGGATAAGGCGCCCTTTGTACCGGGACGGAAGGAGGAGCGCGAGAAACGCTGTGAGGAGATTCTTGCCATCCAGTCCATGGGTCTGAAGAAACGTATGGAGCATACTCATTGTAAGAGTGTAGTCATCGGTATTTCCGGAGGTCTTGATTCCACGCTGGCACTTCTGGTGGCAGCAAGAGCGGTGGATCGCCTGAACCTGCCGAGAACCTGTATTACCGCAGTGACCATGCCATGTTTTGGAACCACGGACCGTACTTACAATAATGCCTGTGAGCTGACCAGACGTCTTGGGGCACAGCTTCGGGAAGTGGATATTAAGGAAGCGGTCAACATTCATTTCCGTGATATCGGGCATGACAGCAGTGTCCATGATGTGACCTATGAGAATTCCCAGGCCAGAGAGCGTACCCAGATCCTGATGGATGTGGCAAATCAGACCTGCGGTATGGTCATCGGAACCGGAGACATGTCCGAGCTTGCCCTTGGCTGGGCGACCTATAACGGTGATCATATGTCCATGTACGGTGTCAATGTATCCGTGCCAAAGACCCTGGTGCGCCATCTGGTACGCTACTATGCGGATACCTGCGGGGATGAAGAGCTTTCTGCAATTCTGCTGGATATCCTTGATACACCGGTGAGTCCGGAACTTCTGCCACCGGAAAATGGAACCATCTCCCAGAAGACGGAAGATCTGGTAGGGCCTTATGAGCTTCATGATTTTTATCTTTATTATATGCTCCGCTTCGGTTTTGCACCGGATAAGATTTTCTATCTGGCAAAGCAGGCCTTTGCAGGGGAGTACGATGATGAGACCATTCTCAAATGGCTTAAAACCTTTATGCGCCGGTTCTTTGCACAGCAGTTCAAGCGTTCCTGTCTGCCGGATGGTCCGAAGGTCGGTACGGTAGCCGTGTCTCCGAGAGGAGATCTGCGTATGCCGAGTGACGCCTGCGCGAAGCTCTGGATGGACAGTCTGGAAAACCTTTAGACAAAACTGATGAACAGAGGATTCTTCTTTTGTGAAAAATGCACAAAGGAAAAAGAAGAATTTTTAAGAAAGACAGAAGAATATTCTATGTTTTTTTCATGGTTGTCCTGTTATATTGTCATTAGTAACAGAGAGTTACACGTGAACCAAAAAATGGGAGGTAGAAACAACATGAAAAGAAAAGTAGTAAGCGTAGTTCTGGCGCTGACAATGGTAGCTGGTATGGCAGTGGGATGCGGTAGCAGCAAACCGGCAGAGACCACCACAACGGATGATGCAGCAGCAGAGGAAACCACAGATGCAGCAGAGGAAACTGATGCAGCTGATACCGCAGATGCAGCAGCAGAAGCAGTAGACGGTGATCTGGCAGACAAAAAAGTCGGCGTTTGTATTTATCAGTTCTCCGACAACTTCATGACTCTGTTCCGTACCGAGCTTCAGTCTTATCTGGAGAGCAAAGGATTCAAAGCAGAGAACATTAAGATCGTAGATGGTGCAAATGATCAGGCTACCCAGTCCGGACAGATCGACAACTTCATCACTGAGGGCGTTGACGTTCTGATTGTCAACCCGGTTAACTCTTCTTCCGCAGCTACCATTACTGATAAAGTAGTAGATGCTGGAATTCCGCTGGTATACATCAACCGTGAGCCGGATGAGGCAGAGGAGCAGAGATGGGAAGACAATAACTGGGATGTTACCTATGTAGGCTGTGATGCTCGTCAGTCCGGTACTTTCCAGGGCGAGATCATTTCTGATCTTGGACTTGATGCACTTGACTTCAACGGAAACGGAAAAGTTGATTACATCATGGTAGAGGGTGACCCGGAGAACGTAGATGCTCAGTATCGTACCGAGTTCTCTGTAAAAGCTCTTGAGGATGCAGGTCTTGAGGTTAACTGCCTGACGGATCAGGTTGGTAACTGGCAGCAGGATCAGGCACAGCAGATCGTTGCTAATGCACTTGGACAGTTTGGAAACGATGTAGAAGTTGTATTCTGTAACAACGATGCAATGGCAATGGGTGCTCTGCAGGCAATCCAGTCCGCAGGACGTACCGTTGGAACTGACATTTATCTGGTAGGTGTAGACGCTCTGTCTGAGGCTCTTGAGTCTGTAATTGCAGGAACCATGACCGGTACTGTATTTAATGATCACTTCTCACAGTCTCACAGCGCTGCTGATGCTGCAATCAACTACCTGACCGGAGCTGGAAATGAGCACTACATTGGTTGTGACTACGTAAAAGTTACTCAGGATAATGCTCAGGAAGTTCTTGACATGGTAAAATAATTAATTCTGAACATGGTGCGGGCGTTGGACAACGGCGTCCGCATTTTTTAAGCTGATTGAAGAAGGAGAGCAAAATGGCTGAGTATAAACTGGAGTTGAAGGGCATCTGCAAGTCCTTTCCCGGCGTTAAGGCGCTTGACAATGTGCAGTTGTCAGTTCGTCCCGGCACAGTCCATGCGCTGATGGGAGAAAATGGTGCAGGTAAGTCCACTCTGATGAAATGTCTGTTTGGTATCTACAAGATGGATGCCGGAGAGATTTATCTGGATGGTGAAAAGATTGAAGTTAAGGATCCGGATGATGCCATGAACAAAGGTATTGCCATGGTACATCAGGAGCTGCAGCCGGTTCTGGCAAGAAGCGTAGGTGAGAACCTGTTCCTGGGAAGATTTCCTACGAAGAATTATGGTCCACTGAAAGTGATCGACCATAAAAAAATGTATGAAGATACGAAGATGTGGCTGGATGAGGTTGGTATGGATTTCGATCCGAAAGCCCAGCTTGGTTCCTTGTCCATCGGTCAGATGCAGTCTGTTGAGATTGCCAAGGCAGTTTCCCACCAGGCGAAAGTCGTGATCTTTGACGAGCCGACTTCCTCTCTGTCTGATAAAGAAGTAGATGCCCTGTTCCGGATCATGAACGATCTGAGAGATAAGGGTGTAGCTATGATTTACATCTCTCATAAGATGGATGAGATCAAACGAATCGCAGACGATATCACAGTCATGCGTGATGGCGGTTATGTAGGCACTTGGCCTGCAGCCGAGATGACAACAGATCAGATCATTGCCAAAATGGTTGGCCGTGAGCTGACAAATGTATATCCGCCGAAGAAAAATGAGATCGGTGATGTCATTCTGGAAGTAAAAGACCTGTGCTCTATCCATGAGAAATCATTCCAGCATATAAGCTTCAAGCTTCGTAAAGGAGAGATTCTTGGATTCGGAGGACTGGTAGGAGCCCAGAGAACCGAGCTGATGGAAGGTATCTTCGGAATCCGTGGAGTAGCATCTGGTGAGATCTATATTCACGGTAAGAAAGTGAATATTAAGCACCCAATTGATGCCATGAATGCGGGTATCGGACTGATTACCGAGGACCGTCGTGGAAATGGTATCTTCGGCTGCCTGTCCATCAAGGACAACGTAGGCGTGTCGGTGTATAACAAATATCTGAAAGCAGGATTTGTTCTGAACCACAAAGAAATTAATAAAGTTGTGGATGAGAGCATTGAGAAACTGAGAATTAAGACTCCCAGCATGAAAGAACATATCGCCAACCTGTCCGGTGGTAACCAGCAGAAAGTTATCGTATCCAGATGGCTGGCAAACGACCCGGATGTGCTGATCATGGATGAGCCGACCCGTGGTATCGACGTTGGAGCCAAGCATGAGATTTATGAAATTATGGCAGACCTGGCAAAACAGGGCAAGGCAATTATCATGATTTCCTCAGAGATGGCTGAGCTGCTTGGAATGTCTGACAGAGTATGTGTCATGTGTAACGGACGCCTGACCGGTGAGATCACGGAGAAGGATGAGATGACTCAGGCAAACGTTATGCAGTTTGCAACACGATTCTGATGCTGAAGGAGGAAAAATAAGAATGGAAAAGACAAAGCAGAAACAGATTACAGATTTTCTGATTAATAATGGTGTTATTATTGTTATGTTCATTCTGGTTATTGTAGCCGGAGTGACTACCCAGAACTTTTTTACACTGAATAACTTAACGAACCTGTTAAACAACATGAGTTTCCGTCTGGTAATCGCACTTGGTATTGCGGGCTGCGTTATTACCGCAGGATGTGACCTTTCCGCAGGACGTCTGATCGGTCTTGGCGGATGTATCTCCGGTGTACTGCTGCAGAGAATGGATTATTCCGGTAAATTTTTCCCGGATATGCAGCCGCTGAATGTGTTCCTCGCAGCACTGATCGCTATGGTGATCTGTGCAATTTTCGGTACGATTACCGGTTTCTTCATTGCTTACTTAAGTGTACCTCCGTTCATTGCAACGCTGGCAACCATGGAGATTGTATATGGTCTGAACATGCTGTTTACCAACGCAACTCCCCTTGGTGGCTTTACGACAGAGTACACCAACGTAGGAAGTGGTAAATTCCTGGGTCTTAGCTATCTGGTATGGATTGCTCTTGTAATAGCAGCAATTACCTGGTTTATTTTCAATATGACCCGTCATGGAAAATATATGTATGCAATCGGTGGAAACCCGCAGGCAGCAGAGGTTGCCGGTGTTCCGGTAAAACTGACTCTGATTCTCATCTACATGAAAGCAGCAGCTATGTATGGCCTGGCAGGTTTCATGCTGGGTGCAAAATCCGGTGGAGCATCTGTACAGCTTGGTTATGGTTACGAGATGGAGGCAATCGCTGCATGTACCATCGGTGGTGTATCCGTTACCGGTGGACGTGGTAAAGTATCTTCCGCATTTGTCGGTGTTGCAGTATTTGAGCTCTTGAAGATCGCTCTGCAGTACATGGGCGTTAATGCAAATGCACAGTACATTGCAATCGGTATCGTTATCTTCGTAGCAATCTCTCTGGATATCAGAAAGTATGTAGCAAAGAAATAAACAATATAGTATAATAAATAGCGGCAGGGTCGGTTCTGACCCCGCCGCCATTTTTTTATCATACAGGAAATTTTAAGAGGAATTATTTATGGACAACAGCGGAAATCGTTATTCAGTATTACTGGTGGATGATGAGGAAGACGTTATCCGGATTATCATGAAAAAACTGGACTGGGAAAGCATGGGACTCGTCATTATCGGACATGCAGCTAATGGAGTGGAGGCTCTGGAGATGGCAGAGGAACTGTCACCGGACATTGTGATGACGGATATTAAAATGCCTTATATGGATGGACTCACTTTATGCAAAAAGCTGA
Source organism: Hominiventricola sp. (assembly GCF_057604405.1). Taxonomy (NCBI): domain Bacteria; kingdom Bacillati; phylum Bacillota; class Clostridia; order Lachnospirales; family Lachnospiraceae; genus Hominiventricola; species Hominiventricola sp. The sequence goes on along the minus strand of NZ_DBLYVB010000004.1, from coordinate 95,697 downwards.
AAGAACTGTCCCGTACCATCCGGGTCATTATCTTTTCCGGATTCGATGAATTTGAATATGCCAAAGAAGCTATCAAAATGGAGGCGGCGGAATATCTTCTGAAGCCGGTGAATGCGGTGGAATTAAAAGAAGTATTTGAGCGGGTAAAAAATGATCTGGACCGGGAACTGGATGAAAAGCGTAATACAGATAAATTAAGAGCCTATTACATGGAAAGCCTGCCGGTTCTTCAGGAAAGTTTCTATATGGCGCTATTGGAAGGCAGAATTGCGCCGGAACAGATCGGACGTTATATGGATAGCTATCAGGTGCAGCTGCAGGGACCGTATTATGTGGTTGCTGTGCTGCACATCAGCCAGCAGTCTTTGGAAGAAGAGTCCCGGATGGATCCGTTCCTGCAGGCAGTTTCAGTCAGAAAGTTCGCAGAGGAACAGGTGGAAGACCGATGGAGAAGCCGTGTTGTCATTTATCTGGGGGACATTATTATGATTTCCCAGATGCACAGCAGAGAAGAAATGCTGGAATACACCAATGAGATGGACCGGCTCTGCCGGATGGCGAAGAAAGTATGCAATGCCAGAATTACAGCGGGCATTGGCTATCTTTGTGATAATCTGGAACAGCTGCCCTTATCCTATCAGGGAGCCAAGCAGGCAGTTTCCTACCGGGTGCTTTATGGAAATACCAGAGCTATCAGTATTTCCGAAGTGGAGCCTGCAGAACATGTGGAATTAAACTGGGAGGATGTATACAGCACTTATATACAGCAGATCATGAAGAAAGTGCGGGTCGGAGAGCAGGACGGACTGGAAAAAGCGATTTCTCAGTTCACAGAATGGCTTTCCGGGGAACAGATTTCGATGCAGAAATACCGGATTGTGATGATGGAGCTAGTAGCGGAGCTGTTTCGTTTTACTGCCTCCCATAACCTGAATCCGGAGAATGTATTTGGAGGAAACGGGGATGTTTACAGTCAGGTGCTGCAGATGGAATCGGCTGAGGTATTGGATCGGTGGCTTCGGAGAGTTTGTACCAATCTGCAGAATGCTGTGATGAATGAGCGTCAGGACAGCACCAAGTTTTTTGTGAAAAATGCAGAAGAATATGTAAAAGAGCATTTTGCAGATCAGGATCTGGGTGTGGATGAAGTCTGCCGGAAACTGAATGTGAGTGCAGCTTATTTCTCAACGATTTTCAAGAAAGAGACAGGAAAAACCTTTGTGCGTTATCTGACCGATTACCGGATGGAAAAAGCAGTGAACATGCTTATGACAGGAAATGAAAAGACCTACGTCATTGCAGAAAAAGTTGGATATGCAGAACCTAACTATTTCAGCTATGTATTTAAGAAACAGTTTGGAATGTCTCCGTCCAAATATAAGGCAGAAAGACTGGAGCAGAAGTGAAAAGAATCTCAGAATATGTGAAGAAAAAGACGCTGTCGGTGCAGGTGGGACTGGCGCTTTCTTTTACCGTTGTTTCGCTGTTCGCCATGGGCGTGTTCGGCATTACCATGTATCATCTGTTTGTGAACCGTATGGAAAGCATGATGTCGGAGAGCGCGGAGCAGTTGCTGGATCAGACAGCCATGAATTTGGAAAGTTATCTGAAAAGCATGCGGCGGATTTCCGATACCATGTACTACAGTGTCATTAAAGATAAAGATCTGGAAGAAGATACGATGGCTCCGGAGCTGGGGCTGCTCTATGAGGCAAATAAGGAGAATCTGGTTAGTATTGCCTGTTTTACGGGAGAGGGTGATCTGGTGGATGCGGCACCGGTATCCAAAAAAAAGACGAATCTTGATGTGACAAAAAAGGAATGGTTTACGGAGGCGGTCGGACAGATGGAAAACTTTCATTTTTCCACGCCCCATGTGCAGAATTTGTTTGATGACAGCAGCTATCAGTATTATTGGGTTATTTCTTTGAGCAGGGCAGTGGAGCTGACCACCAATGGAAGTTCCAGGCTGGGAGTGCTGCTGGTGGATATGAACTATTCCAGTATTGAGCAGCTGTTGGAAAAGGCTAACAAAGGAACTGTTTCGGAATATCTATACCTGATGGATGGAGATGGAGAGATCATCTATCATCCCAAGCAGAAGATGATTTATGCCAATCTCTATCAGGAAAACAATAGTGAGACAGCCGGATGGGAGGATGGAAGCCACAAGGATTACTATCAGGGGGAGAATCGTCTGGTGACAGTGAAAACCATCAGCTACACCGGATGGAAAATTGTCAGTGTGATTCCAATGAGTGCTTTTAATATGGGCATGTATGAGACCCGGCTGTTCTTTGTACTGTTGTTGATTCTGTCCATGCTTATGATTATTTTCCTGAATCAGATGGTATCTTCCAGTATTGCGAAACCACTGGAAAAACTGAATGATTCCGTGAAAGAATGGGAAGCAGGAAACATGCAGCCTGATATTTACATTGGCGGATTTACCGAGGTGGAACATCTGGGAAGAACGCTGAAGTCGACAGTAGAACAGATCCGGCGTCTGATGGATGATGTGCTGCTGGAACAGGAGGAGAAACGGAAGAGTGAGCTGGATGCACTGCAGTCCCAGATTAATCCGCATTTTCTTTATAATACGCTGGAATCCATTACCTGGATGATTGAAGGAGAGCGATATGATGATGCGGTCTTTATGATTTCCCAGTTGGCCAGTCTGTTCCGGATCAGTTTAAGCAAAGGCAAGACGATTATCCGGGTAGAAGATGAGATCAAGCATGCACAGAACTATATGAATATTCAGAAAATCCGTTACAAGAACCGGTTCCAGGTGGATTTTCAGATTGCAGATGAGATTAAGGACTGCTGCACCGTGAAGCTGATTGTGCAGCCCCTTCTGGAAAATGCCATTTACTATGGAGTTGAGGGCATGGATGACGAGGGGGAGATCCATGTGGTCGGCTACAGAGATGGGGACGACGTCTGTATTGAAGTGCGGGATAATGGTCTTGGCATGCCGGAAGAGATGATGGAGAAACTGCTCACGGAAAATGAACATGTGCCGAAACATGGTTCCGGCGTGGGCGTGATTAATGTACATAAGCGAATCCGGATTCGCTTTGGCGAGCAGTACGGACTGGAAATTGAGAGCGAACCGGATGAGGGAACCACCGTGCGGATCCGGATTCCCTATATTCCTTATACGCCGGATATGCAGGAATACCTGGATGGAAAACGTATGAAACCGCTGAAGGGAGAGACGGAAAATGGCAAAAAATAGAAAAATTTTTATGTTTTCCGTAGTGGCGCTCCTGATCTTGAGTGTTGCCATGGCATTTTCTATTCTGGATCAGGGAAATAGAGAGCGGAATTATACCGTATCTGTTATTGTAGATAACAGTAACAGCAGCCGATGGACCTCCTTAAAAGAAGGTCTGGATGCGGCAGCAAAAGACTATGGGATCCGGTTGAACTATGTATCAACCAGTGTTTTTTGGAGTAAAACCCAGGAACTTGATATAGTGGAGCGGGAACTGGAATCCGGAGCGGACGGAATTATCCTGCAGCTGTATGCCAGTGAAGGGGTCCATGAGCGTCTGGAGCAGATGGTGAGCAGGGACCGATGTGTGCTGCTGGAAACAGACATGACGCCGGAAGAATATTATCAGACAGTAGGACCGGATAACCGGAAGCTGGGAGGTGTGTTGGCAGGTGAATTGAAAGCGGATTTCGGAGAACGGCTGCGGGGGAAGAGGATCGGTATCCTGTGTGGAAATACAGGTCAGCTGGCGATCAGACAGCGGCTGGAAGGACTGAAAGAAGGATTAAAAAATACAGGGGCGGTAATTCAATGGAGGCTTGCAGAGATGGGAAGAACCCAGAATATGGATGCGGTCCGGTCCTGCTGGGCAAAGCAGGCAGATATTGTGATTGCCCTTGACAATACCGAGATGGAGCGGGCAGTCGATTATATGGAAGAAAATGGATTAAAAAGACGGGATTGCGCTCTTTATGGGATAGGAAATTCGGAAAAAGTAGTGTATTATTTAGACAGAGGACTGATCCAGACGCTGGTAGTGCCCAATGAATTTCATATGGGATATCAGAGCATGGAAGAGATCGCGTACAAACTGGGATATCAGGCATCCGGACGACTCAATGTACAGACCGGGTATTTGGTTGTTGATCAGACGAACTTGTATGATGAAACGAACCAGAAGATTTTATTTCCAATCGTTCAATAGGAGGGGAGAATGAGAAGAAAGAAATACATAGCTCTGCTGCTCTGTTGTTCCATGGCAGGCGGTATATTGACCGGATGTGGGGAAAGTAAAAAGAGTAGGAATGTGAATGAGGTAAAGATTGGTGTTACCGTGTACGACCAGTATGATACCTTTATTTCACGGTTGATGGATCAGTTTAACCAGTATGCTGCCAGAACCATGGAAGAGGCAGATTCTGATTTGTCCATTCAGATCGAAGTCTATAATGCAGGAAAGAGCCAGACTACCCAGAACAGTCAGGTGGAAAATATGATTGCCCAGGGCTGTGACGTGATCTGTGTTAATCTGGTAGACCGGACAGAGCCTGTTACGATTATTGATATGGCGGAGAAAGAAAAAATTCCCATTATCTTCTTTAACCGGGAATTGGTAGAGCAGGATCTGGAGCGTTGGGATCAGCTGTACTATGTAGGGGCTCCTGCACTGGAATCCGGAATTATGCAGGGAGAGATGGCGGCAGATCTGTTTCGAAAGAACCCGTCTGTGGATAAAAACGGAGATGGCATCTTCCAGTATGTGATTCTGGAAGGAGAGATGGATCATCAGGATGCGATCGTCCGCACGGAATATGCGGTGAGCACAATGATGGAAAAAGGTGTGGAAGCGGAAAAGCTTGGCTATGCCATTGCAAACTGGAATCGGGCGCAGGCCCAGACAAAGATGACGCAGCTGCTTAGTCAGTACGGAGATCAGATCGAACTGGTGCTGGCGAATAATGATGATATGGCACTGGGAGCTGTGGATGCCCTGAAAGAAGCGGAAATCCCGCAGGAGGAATGGCCCGCCATTTTTGGAATTGATGGAACTGATGTGGGGCAGACAGCACTCAGCAAGGGAGAGTTAAAGGGAACCGTCTACAATGATAAAGAAGGGCAGGCCCAGGCAATGTTAAGCCTGGCCATGCAGCTGGCAGCGGGAGGCTCCCTTGAGGATTTGAATTTACAGGATGGAAAATATATTCGGCTTCCCTATAAAAAGATGGAGAAGATCGAAGGAAAATAGGAGACGACGATATGGATGACAATACAAGAGAAAAACTAAGACCGGTGCTGTACATTGCAGCGGGAGCCTATCTCATTTATCTGGCAGTGCATATGCTGCAGGACCTGGGAGCAATGACGGGAACCGAACACACGATGATGCTGGCAGCATCCATCCTCTTCGGTATTGGTGGTGTTGCGATTCTGATTTTTGGACTGATCTGTGGAAAGAAGATTTTTCTGGATGCTCCGGCAGCGGATGTATCCGTGGATCCTGACAAAGAGAAGAAAGAAACATCGGAAGAGCAGGAATAAAACCGGAATTTCAGGAATCTATACAAGCCTCGTTCATATATTATAGAAAGCGGAGACGACATGAAATGCCTTCCGCAGTTATTCTATAGGAAACGAGGTTTTTTTATGCCGGAAAATGAAATGGAACCAACAAGAAGAGCACCGGTGTCTGCGGGAGAACTGAAAGTGTGGTTGGTGGAAGAGCGGACGCGCAAACCTATTCAGGGGGCACAGGTGCAGATTACTTATGAGGGGGATCCTCAGAGTGAAGTGAGAAATCTGACGACAGATGAGTCGGGAATGACGGAGCTTACAGCGCTTCCTGCGCCGGATCCGGCATACAGCCTGACTTTCTCGGAAGAACAGCCCTATGCGGAGTACACGGTACAGGTACGGGCAAATGGATATGAGAATGTGGAAGTAGCCGGAACGGAAATACTGCCGGGAGAAACAGCAGTGCAGGAAATCCGGATGAAGAGAGCGGTATCCCAGGAGCAATTTCAGCGGATTGTGATAATGCCACACACCCTGTTTGGTTCTTATCCGCCTAAAATTGCGGAAGCGGAGATTAAACCGGTAACTGAGACCGGAGAAATTGTATTGAGCAGAGTGGTGATTCCGGAGTATGTGATTGTCCATGATGGTGTGCCAACGGACAGCAGTGCAAAAAATTACTGGGTGCGTTACCGGGATTATATTAAAAATGTGGCATCAAGCGAAATCTATGCAACCTGGAGTGATGCAGCCATTCGTGCCAATGTACTGGCAATTATGTCCTTCACACTGAATCGGGTATATACGGAATGGTACCGGAATAAGGGATATGACTTTACCATCACTTCCTCCACCGCTTTTGATCAGAAGTGGATATATGGCAGAAATATTTTTCAGAATATTTCAGATGTGGTGGATGAGATGTTTGGAAATTATCTGTCCAGGCCTAATGTGAAGCAGCCGATCCTTACCCAGTATTGTGATGGACGGCAGGTATCCTGTCCCAACTGGATGACCCAGTGGGGATCCCAGAGTCTTGGGCAGCAGGGGTATTCCACCATTGAAATTCTGCGTTATTATTATGGAGAGAGTATCTATATAAATACCGCAGTGGAAATTGCAGGAGTACCCTCTTCGTGGCCGGGATATGAGCTGGTGGAGGGCTCCCGGGGAACAAAGGTGCGACAAATGCAGGAACAGCTGAATGTGATTGCGGGGTCCTATCCGGCGATTCCCACGATAACGGTAGATGGCGTTTACGGACCGGCCACGAAAGCAGCCGTGGAGAAATTTCAGTCCATCTTTGGACTTCCGGTAACAGGGATTGTAGATTACCGGACCTGGTACAAGATATCGGAAATCTATGTGGGTGTATCGAGAATTGCAGAGCTTTAGAAAATTATAAGAAATTCTGAAAAAGAAAGTCTTTGCTTTTTTGCTAAAGTTGGGTATAATGTAAGGTGCTAGCTTTGCGTAGACAAAGCCAGCACCTTAACAAGGAAAGTGCACAGCACTTTTTGAGCCTAAGGTCGTACAAGACAGGGGAAATAGGTCCCCTTGACAACAGAATGTATTCGATGCATCATTTGAAATAGAGGAAGGAACGAAAGGAGAACTTTTATGGCAGGAACAGACGTTGGAATTGATTTGGGAACAGCCAGCATCCTTGTGTATATTAAAGGTAAGGGAGTTGTATTAAAAGAGCCGTCCGTTGTGGCGTTTGACAGAGATACAAACAAGATTAAGGCAATTGGTGAGGAAGCAAGACTGATGCTTGGACGTACGCCGGGAAATATCGTGGCAGTCCGCCCGCTTCGTCAGGGTGTTATTTCTGACTTTACCGTTACGGAGAAGATGCTGGAGCATTTTATCCGCAAGGCAGTCGGAAAGAAAACCTTCCGGAAACCGAAGATTGCAGTCTGTGTACCCAGCGGTGTTACTGAGGTAGAGAAGAAAGCAGTAGAGGATGCTACTTATCAGGCAGGTGCAAGAGAAGTATTCATTATTGAGGAGCCGATCGCAGCAGCTATCGGTGCAGGTATTGATATCTCCAGACCTTGCGGAAACATGATCGTAGATATCGGTGGAGGTACGACAGATATTGCTGTTATCTCTCTTGGCGGAACAGTTGTCAGTACATCCATTAAGATTGCAGGAGATGATTTCGATGAGGCTATTGTACGTTTCATGAGAAAGAAGCATAATCTGCTCATCGGAGAGAGAACTGCAGAGGATATTAAGATCAAGGTAGGAAGCTGCTATCCAAGATCAGAGGTAGACAGCATTGATGTTCGTGGACGTAACCTGGTAACCGGTCTTCCGAAGACTGTTACCGTTACTTCTGAGGAGACCGAGGAAGCGCTGAAAGAGACCACTTCCCAGATCGTGGAAGCTGTTCACAGTGTACTGGAGCGCACACCACCAGAGCTGACTGCAGATATTGCAGAGCGGGGAATTGTACTGACCGGAGGCGGAGCATTGCTTCGTGGACTGGAAGAACTGCTGGAATCCAAGACGGGTATCAATACCATGACTGCTGAGGATCCGATGAAGTGTGTTGCAATCGGAACCGGTAAATTTGTAGAGTTCCTGTCCGGACATCGCGACGAGGAATAAAAAAAGAAAAAGAAGCGTGGGGCTGTTGTAAAAAAGGTGGGGAACCAGTCTTTTTTATGGCAGCCTTTTTATCGCATTTTGGCAATGGACAGAAAGGGGAAAAGCCGTGGAAATATGGAAAGGATATGTGGAACATATTGTATTTCGGAATACGGAAAATGGATATACGGTTTTTCAAATGGTGACAGATGAGGAAGAACTGACCTGCGTGGGAGTCTTTTCTGGCCTATCAGAAGGAGAACTGATTCAGGCGGCAGGAACCAGAAAGGAACATCCGCTGTACGGGGAACAGCTTCAGGTGGAACAGTACGAGATTCTGGCGCCGGAGGATGAGATGGCCATGGAACGTTACCTGGGAAGCGGAGCCATTAAGGGAATTGGTGCAGCCATGGCTGCGCGGATTGTGAGGCGTTTCAAAGGGGATACATTCCGGATCATCGAGGAGGAGCCGGAGCGACTGGCAGAAGTAAAAGGCATCAGCGAACGGAAAGCAATGGAAATCTCTGAGCAGATGATGGAGAAAAAGGAACTGCGTCAGGCTATGATGTTCCTCACCCAGTATGGGATTTCCATGCAGCTGGCAGTGAAGATTTATCAGGAATACGGCCCGAAAACCTATCAGGTGGTGCAGGAAAATCCCTACCGGATGGCAGATGACATCACTGGTGTGGGATTTAAGATGGCAGACGAGATTGCCAGCCGGGTTGGAATACACACGGGTTCTGATTACCGGATTCGAAGTGGACTTCTTTATATACTGCAGCAGGCTGCAGGAGAAGGGCATACGTGTCTTCCAAAAGAATTGCTGCTTCAACGGACCGCAGATCTTCTCCGGGTGGAGGAATCCGACATCGAAGTGCAGATGATGAATCTCTGCATGGACCGGAAACTGATTATAAAAGAAACAAAGGAACAGACACTGGTTTTTTATAGCCAGTATTATTATATGGAACTGAATGTTGCCAGAATGCTTCATGACCTGAATCTGGTATGCTCTATGGAGGAAGAGCAGATCTTAAAGAAGATTAGCCGGATTGAAGAGCAGGAGCAGATAGAACTGGATAAGATGCAGCGACAGGCCGTGGTGGAATCCGTGAAAAATGGTCTGCTCATTATTACCGGTGGTCCCGGTACGGGAAAAACGACCACCATTAATACCATTATCCACTATTTTGAGACGGAGGAAATGGAGATTCTGCTGGCAGCTCCTACGGGCCGTGCAGCAAAAAGGATGACGGAAGCAACCGGTTATGAGGCTGTGACCATTCATCGGCTTTTGGAACTGTCAGGTGCTCCGTCCGAAGAGCGGGGGCAGGCATCCTTTGAACGAAATGAAGAAAATCCGCTGGAGGCAGATGTGATTATCATTGATGAAATGTCCATGGTGGATATCTTTCTTATGCATGCGCTGCTCCGGGCGGTGAGTCCTGGAACCCGCCTGATTCTGGTAGGAGATATTAATCAGCTGCCAAGCGTGGGACCTGGATGCGTCCTGAAAGATATGATCCGGTCGGAGGCATTTCATGTGGTGATGCTGACCAAAATTTTCCGGCAGGCAAGCCAGAGTGATATTATCGTTAATGCCCATAAGATCAACCGCGGGGAGCAGGTTATTGTGGATAATAAGAGCAGGGATTTCTTCTTTCTGGAGCGGCAGGATCCCAATATCATTCTAAGGGTAGTGCTGGCGCTGGTGCAGGAAAAGATGCCCCGGTATGTGAATGCCCGGCCCTATGATATTCAGGTACTGACACCTATGCGTAAGGGGGTATTGGGAGTAGAGCATCTGAATGAAGTGCTGCAGAAATATCTGAATCCTGAATCTCCGGAGAAAGAGGAACATCAGACTGCCAGAGGTCTGTTCCGCGAAGGAGACAAGGTCATGCAGATCAAAAACAACTATCAGATTGAATGGGAAGCAAGAAATAAATATGGGATTGCCATCGACAAAGGAACCGGTGTATTTAACGGTGACATGGGAATGGTTACCAGAATTGACCCCCAGGCAGAGATTATGGAGGTGTTGTTTGATGACTATCGGACAGTATCCTACAGTTTTGAGAATCTGGAAGAACTGGAGCTGGCTTACGCCGTGACCATCCATAAATCCCAGGGAAGTGAGTATCCGGCGGTGGTCATTCCTCTGCTCACGGGTCCCCGTATGCTCATGAACCGGAATCTTCTCTATACGGCGGTTACCCGTGCCAGATCCTGCGTGACACTGGTGGGAAGTAAGGATACCTTTTCTATGATGATTGCCAATGTGAGGGAGCAGACCCGGTACAGCGGCCTGGAGGAGCGGATCCGGGAGGTGTTGCCGTGAAAATAGACTTTCCAGGACTTTTGTTTCCACGGCGCTGTCCCGTCTGCCACGAGATTGTGGAGGATCCGGGAGAACTGGCCTGTGATATCTGCAGGACCAGACTTCACCGGGTGCGTACGCCTTGGTGCCAGCGCTGCGGAAAACCTTTGGTTGCTCATGAGCAGGAGTATTGCGGAGACTGTAGCCGGAAGCAGCATGAATTTCACAAAGGTCGGGCAGCCTTTGTCTATGATGAAACCATGCGCCGGTCCATTGCAAAATTCAAATATGAAGGCAGACAGGAGTATGCCGCTTTTTATGCAGATGAGATTCTTAAGACCTGTGCCAGGGAGGTAATTGGCTGGAATGCAGAAGCATTCGTTCCCATTCCGCTTCATTCGGCAAGAAGGCGGAAAAGAGGATATAATCAGGCAGAGCTGCTGGCCCGGGAGCTCTCAGGAAGAAGCGGGATTCCTGTGGATAAGAGTCTTCTGATCAGAACAAAAAATACCCGTGCTCAGAAAGAATTAAGTGATCAGGAGCGCAAAGCAAATCTGAAACATGCTTTTTCTGTTCGGGAAAAGCGAATCCCTTATAAAAAAATAATTCTGGTGGATGATATCTACACAACTGGAAGTACCATGGATGAAGCAGCTGCAGTTCTGAAGGCCTGCGGGGCGGAAATGATATATTTTTTATGCATTTCTGTTGGAAGAGGCTCTTGAGTGTGTTATACTATGTAGTATTGAGGTGGAGACTGCTTATATGATAAATGAAGAAAAAGTAATCCTGATGACTCAGGCATCCCTTTATGAAAATAAGGAAAAGAAAAGAAATCTGAAAATTACCAGGTATTTCCGGCATGACTATATCAGCGTACAGCTCCTGGCAGGCTGGTTTTTCGTAACCTTATGTTTTCTGCTGGCTGCAGTGTTGTGGGGCGCATGCCACATGGAATATTTGATGGAGAATCTCCATAAAATGGATATACAGGGTTTTGGACTGCTTGTGTTGGCATTTTATGTGGTAACAGTGGTGGTTTATTTAAGTGTTTTATACGGGGTATCTTCCTACCGCTACAGCCGCGCTAAACGCAGTGTGAGTGAGTATATGCAGACATTGCAGAAGATTTCCGATATTTACGAAAAAGAGGATTCTGGCGAGACAACAGAGGATACGGACGGAGGAAAAGAATCATGACAGCACTATTGGAATTAAAACAGCGCATGAAAATGATTTATGCAAAATATGATATTTATCTGATTCCTGCAGCAAAATTTATCATTGCGCTGGCGGCGTTTCTGATGATAAACAGCCAGATTGGATTTATGGAAAAACTTGCAAGTCCGGTGGTAGCCATTCTGCTGGCGCTGCTCTGCTCGTTCCTTCCAGTGAATATGATTGTCCTGTTCGGTGCCCTTATGGTGTGTGTCCATGCATTTGCACTCTCTATGGAAGTGTTTGCTGTGGCAGCAGGTATCTTTTTTGTGATGTATGCAGTGTATTTCCGCGTGTGTCCGGGGCAGGGGTATGTACTGGTGCTGACTCCGCTTGCATTTGCTATGGGAATTCCCTATGCTATACCCTTGGTACTCGGGCTGGTGGGCGGACCGGTCTGCGCAGTTCCCATGGCTTTTGGAACCATTATTTATTATCTTATGTATTATATGAAAAATAATGAGACCATGATTACCAATTCCGAGACAGAGACTATGGCAACGAGAATGACGTTTCTGGTGGAAAATGTGCTGAATAATAAAGCAGTGATTATGACCATTCTGATTCTGGCTATCGTACTGATGGTGGTATATGCCATCCGGAGAATGAGTGCGGATTATGCCTGGTATATGGCCATCGGCTCCGGGGCGGTTTTGAATATTGTACTGTTTCTGACCGGCGGATTGGTCATGGAAGTACGGATTTCCGTCATTGGACTGGTGCTTGGAACGGCGGTTTCCTTTCTGCTTGCCATGATTGTGGAGTTTTTCATGTTCAGTGTGGATTACTCCCGAACAGAATATACGCAGTTTGAAGATGATGAATATTATTATTATGTAAAAGCAGTACCGAAAATGTCAATTTCCATTCCGGATAAGAAAGTAAAGAAGATTAATACCAGACGCAGGAACAGCCGGAAGAAACATTAGTGTGGAAATATAAAGGAGAAGGAAGTGAAGAATATGAATCTTGGACAGCTGTATCAGTATCTGTCGATTGATGCGCTGCATGTGACGTGGACAGACGTGGCAGAGATTATCATATTGTCAGTGATCATTTATCAGATCCTGATGTGGATTAAGTCCACCAGAGCATGGGCATTACTGAAAGGTTTTGCCGTGATTCTGGCGCTTCTTGTGGTGGCAGCATTTTTCCATATGAACACCATTTTATGGATTGCCAAAAACTTTTTCAGTCTTGGAATTATGGCGGTCATCGTGGTGTTTCAGCCGGAGATGCGGCGCGCGCTGGAACAGCTGGGTGAGAATAATATTTTGACTACCATCGTACCTTTTGACGCATCCAGAAAAGAGGAAACCAGTATTTCTGACCGAACGATTACGGAACTGGTGAAGGCAAGCTTTGAGATGGGAAAAGCCAGAACGGGAGCGTTGATGGTGTTGGAACAGACGGTCAGCCTGAAAGAATATGAGCGGACCGGAATCGAGATTGATTCCCAGGTATCCAGTCAGCTGATTTTAAATATTTTTGAAAAGAACACACCGCTTCATGATGGTGCGGTGATTCTGTCCGGTGACAGAATTCGTTCTGCTACCTGCTATCTTCCGTTGTCAGACAATATGACACTTAGTAAAGCGTTGGGAACAAGACATCGGGCAGCGGTAGGTGTCAGTGAGGTGACTGATTCCCTGACCATCGTGGTATCAGAAGAGACCGGTTCTGTATCAGTGGCGAAGAACGGACGCCTGCTCCGCAATCTGAATCAGGATCAGTTGAGAGAACAGCTGCAGACGCTGCAGGTAAAATCCGCGGAGAGAAACAAGAAGATCAGACTGTGGAGAGGACGTGGCCATAATGAAGACAAAACTGCTGAATAATCTGATGTGGAAAATCCTTTCCGTGCTGGCGGCTATTATGCTATGGCTGGTTGTGGTGAATATTGATGACACCATTGAATCAGAGTCTTTGAAAAACCTGCAGGTCAGTCTTCTGAATGCAGACGTGATTACTTCCCAGGATCAGACCTATCGGATTGATCCAGGAACAGATAAAGTAAATCTGACCGTTTATGCCAGGAGAACAGAGCTTGCGAAGGTGAAACCCTCTGATTTTGTGATTACGGCAGATATGAAAAAAGATCTGCGCTATGACAGTATGGTGAAAATAGAAGTAACTTATACCGGTAATGCCAAAATCGACAACATTGAACAGAGCCGGGAAAATGTTTTGGTCAGCATTGAGGAGAAGGTGACGGAACAGTTCAAGGTAACGGTAGATACCAACGGAACGCCAAGCGATGGACTGGAAAAAGGAACCGCCATTCCGGAGAAATCCATGATCGAGATCAGCGGACCAAAATCTGTGGTAGAACAGATCAAGAAAGTGGTGGCGAAGGTAAATATTACCGGAATTACCGGTACGGCAGCTCTGACTACCCGCCTGGAGCTGGTAGATGGAAATGGCGAAGACGTGGATGATTCCCAGCTGGAGTATCTGGGAAAAGATGCAGATTTCAATGTGACCGTAACTACGTTAAATACAAAGAAAGCAGGTATCAGCTTTGATATCAGCGAAGCGGCACCGGAAGGTTACAGTCTGTCCACCATTACGTATAAGCCGGAGACGGTAACCATTGCAGGTGCACTGTCTGATATTCGTTCGATTTATAATCTGAATATTCCGGCAGAGGCTTTGAATCCCGAGAGAAAGACTGGAAGAGTAGAACAGACGGTAGATATCAGTCAGTATCTTCCTGAGAATGTTATCATTCCGGAGGAGGATGAGCATGATATTGTAGTAACCATGGAAATTGTAGCCAATGAGACGGTGAATTACAGCTTTACACCGGATCAGATTGAATATGAGAATACCGCGGATGGCCTGCAGGTAGACCGTTCCAACAGCGAGACCGTCATTATGCCGGTCAGCGGACTGGCTTCTGCGCTGTCAGACCTCACGGCAGACTCCATTACAGTGACAGCAGACATGTCAGGAGTGAGCAAAACAGGAACCTATACGGTACCGGTGACGGTGACGCTTCCGGCTGGCTTCAGCTGCCCGCAGGATCTGGGAATGACCGTTCATGTGGTATCCTCGAAAGAGGAATAAGGAAATAAAGGAAAGACAGACCTGCGGGTCTGCCTTTCTGCGTCAGGAACAAATCTAAAATGCATGAAAGGGATACTCTGCATGAAGAATAGAAACAAATATCTGGTGGTCTGGGCGGTGATCTGCCTGCTGGTCGTCATAATCGGGATTGCGCTTCCGGTGACGAGAAACTGTTCGCTTGGACTGGAAGGTGCCAATCAGGCGAACTTACGAAAAGCAACAGAAGAACTGACCGAAGGAACCATACTGGAATTTACGGTAAATCCGCCGAAGCCAACGGCAAATCAGATCGGATTCTTTTTCACGGTAAATAAACATGAATTTGAAGAAGGTATTTTGCGGATTGCCGCATTTGACGGAGAAGAACTTATCGGCGGACAGGATTTTCCGCTGGAGGATTTGGATGAAGACCGTTTTCTGTTCATTTCGCTGGATCATTCACCGGAGGAACTGACCGTACGGATGACCTGTGATGCCAGAAGAAAGGGACCTTCTGTCTGGCTGAACGAAACAACCATAACACCCGGACATGCTTCCGTGAATGGCGTTCCACTGGAAAAAAGCCTGGTTTACAATCTGACTTATACGGAACAGACCCATCAGACAGGTCGGCCGATTCTGCTGGGCTTGATTTTATTTCTGGGAGGGTTGGGCGTCTGGCTGACAGGTGGTCTTCAGAAAGAAAAGCAGCAGAAACAGGCGGCACTGCCTATTGGCAGAGAGATGCCGGACAGACGGCAGCTTCTGGGTTTGGGCCTTGCCCTTGTCTGCGGAGCACTGTTGTTCTTCTATCTTTATGATACCAGAATCCGGATCGCACAGAATACGACGGAGAAAGTTGCAATTTTTCAGACTGACGGAAAGTCAATCCCAGTGACGAAAGAAAATGCCTCCTTGAGTCAGGTTGTGAAGCCTCTGCAGGATCAGATGACCGGATTTGGCGTGCGGTTCTGGCTGGAAGAAGGGGCAGTGCTTCATGAGGGAGCCATGCATGCAACAGTTACGGATCTTACATTGTCGGAAATACTCTGCGAGACGGATATCCAGGCAGGACAATTTATTTCCGGCGAGTATGTAGGGCTGCTTTTTGAAAATTCTCAGGTGGGAGTGAGGGACCACACCTATCGGATTGATCTGACATTTTCCCCGGAGCTCTGGAACAGTGGCCTGGAAGTACTGACCAGCGGGGATAATCTTTGTATAAATGCTTATTTATATTATAATATTTTTCTGAAGAAGTTTTTCTTCTTCATGTTTCTGGGTATGGAAGCATTTATTACCCTGTTCTGGTATCTGGTTTTTGTGAGAAAGACAAGAATCGAGACGGTTTTTCTGGTGACGGTACTGGGATTGGGATTGTTCTATAACGTGCTTCTCACACCCCAGATGGTACCTGATGAGGCAAAACATATTGATATGGCATACCGGTACAGCAATGAGCTGCTGGGGTATGAATCCTTGGGAGATACCAGCTGTCTTATGAGAGCAGACGATGTGGAGACCGAATTTACATCGTCACCGTCTTTTAGAAATTACCGCAATATATATTATGGACTGTTTTCACGGGTACAGGATGACCGGATGGTGGAAGCAGAGGTGAACAGCAATATTGAAGGAAGTCTTCTGTTCTATGCACCGGCTGTGCTTGGTATGAGCCTGGCGAGGATATTACATCTGGGAACAGTTCCTATGCTGCTCTTTGCCAGATATCTGAATCTGATCGCCTTTGCGCTGCTTACCTGGTTTGGCATGAAGCGCCTGCCCTTTGGGAAATTGACATTATTTTTAATCGCTGTTTTACCGATTAATTTGCAGCAGTGTACGTCTTTTTCCCATGATGCCATGGTGCATGGCATTTTATTCCTGTTCTGTTGTCTCTGCCTGAAAGCCATTTATGGAAAAAAGGAACTGACCGGATGGCAGATGCTCCTTTTGGAGCTTCTTGGAGTCATGGCTGTTTACTGTAAGAGCGGAAGCTATCTGCCGCTGATGCTGCTGATTCTTTTGATTCCGGTGGCTTCCTATGGAAGTCCGAAGAAGAAATGGGCGGCAACGGCATCTGTCTTTGGTATGCTGCTGCTGGTATTTGCGGCGAAAAATATGTCGATGGTGACCGGCATCGCCGCCACTACGGATGCCACCAGTGTGGTAAGCACCGGAGATGGGACGGCTTATGCCACCGGATATACTCTTAGCTATTTCCTTCATGATCCGCTGCAGCTCATTTATATGATTGTAAATACCATTCTCGATAAAGGTGGATTTTATGTGGAGTCTTTGATCGGATATAAGTTGGGATGGGTGGAGATTGAGACATCCACTATGATTGTGGTACTGTTCTTGTTCCTGCTGTTTTTGTCCAATTGCCAGACCAGGGAGGAATCTATATTTGTGACAGCCGGACAGCGTACGGTGATGATCTTTTCCTGCCTTGGCTGCACAGGGCTTATTGTACTTGGAATGCTGCTTTCCTGGACTCCTATGGGATATGTATCTGTAGAAGGTGTGCAAGGGCGTTATTTTCTGCCGTTTTTGCTAATTCTTCTGACTGCATGCAGAAATCGGATGATTTTCCTGCGTCAGAAGATGGATCGGGGCATTATGGCAGCGGCGGTGACAGGGCAGCTTCTGACGATTGTCTATGTGATTAAACAAGTAATGGCTGTGTAGGACAGCCTGGAGAGGAACGATTTTATGGATAAAAAAAGACTGGCCGTCAATATGGCGGCACAGCTTCTTGCATTTGCCGTCAATATGGGGATCAGTTTTCTCCTGGCACCGATTATCGAAGCCAAGATGGAAAATACCTATGGATTTGTCACGTTGGCCAACCAGTTTGTATTGTATGCCCAGATTGTTGTGTCTGCGTTAAATACAATGGCCAGCCGTTTCATCACAATCCACATCCACAGAGGGGAAGACCAGACGGCCAGTGAATATTTTTCATCGGTATTCTTTGGCAATGTGATGATGGCGGGGATATTTCTGCTGCCGGCGCTCGTCATTGTCATTTTCATGGGGAGTATGCCGTTTTTGAATGTACCGGCGGATGTGCTTCATGACGTGCAGCTTCTGTGGGCTTTTGTATTTGTAAACTTTTTCTTAAGTATTATTACGTCTGTATACGGAATTTCCACCTATGCGACGAACCGTCTGGACTTAACATCCATCCGTACTATGTACGGAGATATTATCCGGATTGTATTTTTATTTGGAACGTTTCTGATCTTTAAACCGACACTGTGGTTTATCGGAGCGGCATCCCTTTTAAGCACGGCGTATACAGCCTTCTGGAATCGCAGATTTACCCGGCAGCTTCTGCCCCAGGTGCAGATGAAGATATCCAATTTCCGTTGGAAAAAGGTGTGGGAGCTGGTGTCTCTGGGAGCCTGGAATTCCCTGACCCGTCTGGGACAGCAGCTGCTGGATGGTGTGGATATTCTGCTGTCAGGCGCACTGATTCTGGATGGAAATGCTTCTATGACCATGCTGTCCCTGGCAAAAATGGTGCCGACAGCGATTTCCAGTCTTATGGGAACGGTGGTAGGCGTGTTCAATCCACAGATCACCATTGCCTATGCAGAGGATAACACGGAAAATCTCGTGAAGATTATTAAGAGCTGCAACCGGATTCTCATTTTTATCATGAGTATCCCCATTGCATTTCTGACCGCTTACGGAAGAGATTTCTATGCCATGTGGCAGCCCACCAAGGATGCGGACATGCTGCAGAGACTGTCTCTGCTGGCGGTAGGGGTGCTCTATGTGAGCATGAGCATTCAGGTGCTCTATCATGTATTTATTATTACGAAAAAAGTAAAATGGAATTCTTTAGTTATCCTTGGTTCCGGAGTACTGTCTTCCTGTCTGTCACTGCTTTTGTTGAAGACAACGGATCTGGGAGTCATGGTATTTCCGCTGTCCAGTATGCTGACCGGACTTCTGCGAAATCTTATTTTTACTCCGATCTATGCGGCCAGATGCCTGAAGATCCGCTGGAACCGGTTCTATGGAGATATTCTGCTGGGTTGGATTTCTATTGGCAGTATTGTGATTCTGGGAAATCTGTCCCGGATGGTATTCCCGGTAGATTCCTGGATAAAACTGATTCTGACAGGCGTGGTCATGGGACCGCTGGCATTGGCCTTAAATTTCCTGATTATTCTTAGAAAAGAGGAGCGGGAAATGGTGATTGGCATGTTGAAGTCCAGGCTGAAAGGAGCAAAATAGAAAGATGTTCAGTATCGTCATTCCGGTCTATAATGCGAAAACGTCACTGGAGCGCTGTGTGGATTCCTGGCTTTGCCAGACGAGAAAGGATCTGGAAATCATTCTGGTGGATGATGGTTCTTCCGATGGAAGCAAAGAGCTTTGCGACGAGTTGGCTAAGAATCATTCTGGCACCTGTCTCCGGGTGATTCATCAGGCTAACAGCGGTGTATCCGCGGCACGAAATGCGGGAATCCGGGCAGCAGAAGGAGAATTCCTTCTTTTCACGGACAGTGATGACTATGTGGAGCCGGACTATCTGGAAAAGATGGCAGCTCTGCAGGAAAACAGTGATGCAGATCTGGTACTCTGCGGGTATCATCATCTCTATGATGGTGCAGATATTGTAAAAGTACCGGGAGAGACCCATGTGAGTACCATGGCAGAGTTCCAGCAGGAATTTCTGGAGCTCTATAAAAAGAGTGATCTTAATATGCCATGGAATAAACTATATCGGAAAGCATTGGTTGGTGTATTTGATACGTCTTTGAGCCTGGGGGAAGATCTCCTGTTTAATCTCGAATATTTATCAAAATGCCGGAGGGTTGCTGTTCTGGGAGAACCGCTGTGCTGGTATGTTCAGGACATGGGAAAGACGACCTTGTCTTCCGAAAAACGTCAGAACCGGATGGAACTGGCAGAACGCATCTGCAGGGAGACGGAAAATTTCTATGAGAAGACCTGGGGAAATCCTTGTAAGGACGGCAGTATTTTTCTTCGTTATATGAACGAAGTCATGGATGAATGTGAGAAACTTCCGGATGACAGAACGCTGGCTTATCGGGAAAAATTAGAAATTCTGCACGGCTATGCGAAAGATCCGCTGGTGAAAAATCGTGGATCCGAGGTGCGGTTTACGTATCCGGATTACCGGATTTTATGGATTTTTTTGAAGAGGGATATGGTACGGACGGTCTATGGTCTGTGCGTGGTACGCAGCCTTCTGGTGAAAGTGCTGCATGAAATACGGAGGAGCCGAAGATGACAACCCCATTAATCAGTGTAATTGTACCGGTATACCGGGTAGAAAAGTATCTGGAACGATGTGTGAAAAGTATTCTTTCCCAGACTTATAAAAACCTGGAGGTGATTCTGGTGGACGATGGGTCTCCGGATCAGTGCCCGGCCATCTGCGATGCCTGTGCAGAAAAAGATGCCAGGGTGAAAGTGATTCATCAGGAAAACAAAGGTCTTTCCGGGGCGAGAAATGCAGGGATCGATGCAGCCTCCGGAGAATATCTGGCATTTGTGGACAGTGATGATTATGTGAGTCCGCATTTTATCGAGGAACTGTATCAGCTTCTGCAGGACACCGGCTGCGCCATCGGACAGTGCCGTTTTTCCTATGTGAAAGGGGACGGGCTGGTGGAAGAAGGCGATTCTGCGTTCTGCATTTACCGGGGAGAGAGTCTGATGGAACAGCTCTATGGACCGGAGGAAAAAGCCACCTGTTTTGTAGTGGCCTGGAACAAGCTGTACCGGGCGGAACTTTTTAAAGAGACAGGAATCCGGTATCCGGAAGGGCGGATTCACGAGGATGAGGCGACCACGTATCGGTTGTTTCATGAGGCGAAGAAGCTGGCATTTCTTGACCGGGTGTTGTATGGATATTACACAGAAAATGGAGGCAGCATTACATCTGTTTTCTCTGCAAAGCGGCTGCAGTGGCTGACGGCTCATGAGGAACGGATTGCATTTTTTAAGAAAAATGGTTATGAGAAGCTTCTCCCGGCAGCTTACCGGAAGCTCTGTGATGCCTGCATTACTTTCTATTTCCGCTGCACGGAGCAGGTGAAAGATGCAGAAGAACTTAAGAAAGAGCTGCGGAAGCGGCTGGAAACTTACCGGGCAAACGGGGCTGCCTGGATCGCAGCGCTGCCTTTAAAAACCCGCATGGGATATGAATTATTTTCCATGAGTCCGGGACTTTATGCTAAAATGCTTCAGAAAATGCAGGAGACATCATGAACGAGAAAATCAGTGTCATAGTACCAATCTATAAAGTGGAACAGGTGCTGAAACGTTGTGTGGACAGCATCCTTTCCCAGACCTATGAGAATCTGGAGATCATCCTGGTGGATGACGGGTCACCGGATCAGTGTCCGGCCATCTGCGATGCTTATGCCAGGCAGGATGCCCGCATCAAAGTGGTACATAAGAAAAATGGCGGCCTTACTTCGGCATGGAAAGAGGGAGTCCGGCATGCTGAGGGCGAATGGCTTGGCTTTGTGGACAGCGACGACTGGATTGAGCCGGATATGTATGAGCGGCTGTATGAGCCGCTGAAAGCACAGCAGGCGGATATGTCCATGGCAGGTCTGGTCTTTGATTACGAAGATCCCAATTATCCGCCACGAAAAGAAGGCAACCGGCTGACGAAGGAATATTACAGTGCGAAAGAATGGCAGGAATTGTTCCCGGTACTGATCAATGATGGAAGCTTTATAGGAAGAACCATTCAGCCATCCCGGGTGACCAAACTGTTCCGGAGGGAACTGGTGGAGCAAAATCTTGACCTGTGGGACGACCGGGTGACAGTGGGAGAAGATCTGCAGATGGTCTTTGCGGCTGCAATAGATGCGAAGGGAGTCTGCATAGTGCCAGATTATTATCCCTATCATTACTGGTATAATACGGCGTCTATGACCGGACAGTATGATGCCCGCTATCTTGAAAAAATTAAATTGCTGCGGGAACGGATGGAGGCAATTTCGGACGCCAAAAAGGGATATGACTTCCGACCGCAGATACGAAATGATTTCCTGAGTCTTGCCATTATGGCAGTGAAAAATGAGATCTGGAGAAATCATCAGGATTCCTTCTTCACGGTACTTCAGAAAACAAAAGAAATGTGCCGGGACAAGGCAGTGCAGGAAGCGCTGAATAACCATACCATGGATCGTCTGGGACTGTCTGTGAAAGTTTATATTTTCATGATGAAACATGGGCTGGCATTTCCCTGTTATATAGTAACCAAGTTATTTTTTACCTTATATTATGGAGTTTTTTCACATGTACAATAAAAAAAGAAAAGCCATCTTCTTTGACATAGATGGAACTTTACTGGCCTCGGGGGAGGGAATTCATGAGAGCGTAAGGGAGGCGCTTAAGAAAGTAAGAAATCATGGGCATCAGATATTTATTGCTACCGGGCGTGCCTGGTGCTGTCTGCCGGAAGAACTGCAGGATGTGGAACTGGACGGGCTTATTGCCAGTGCAGGAAGTGATATCTGGTTTCACGGACAGAATGTGTACCGTCAGTCTCTTTCACCGGAACTGATTGAACATACTTGTCAGATCTTAAAAGAGATGGATGCAGTCTATCTGCTGGAAGGATTTGACCGGATCTATGTGTCCGAGAAAGCGCAGCGGATTCTTCTTGGGAAAGAGGTGCTGCCAAATGACAATCCGGAGCTGGTTCGCTGGAAAAAGTATTTTCGGCAGAAGCCAAACCTGTATCCGATCGAGGAATGGACACCGGATGGGGAGAAGGTGCCGAAGATTACCTTTATGTTATTTCAGAAGGAGCAGGTGGAGAAAGTAAAAGAGATCATGTCAGAACATTTTCATGTGGTCTTTTTCCCGGCGGCTTACGATGACTTCTGGAATGGTGAATTGATTTCCCGAAGGGCGGATAAGGGGACTGCCATTCAGAAAGCGGCAGAACTTCTTCATATAGGGATTGAGGACACCATCGCGTTCGGGGACAGCATGAATGATTATGAGATGATCGAGAAGGCTGGCTGCGGTGTGGTGATGGCAAACGGGGATGAATACCTGAAGACAATTGCAGACCGGATCTGTGAGTCCGTACAGGAAGACGGCGTGGTTCGGGAACTGGAACGGATGCATCTGATCTAGGGGTATAATCATCAAAAGACAGAAGGAAGCCGGGAGTTATGTTGCTGTCCCGGCTTCCTTTTTCGATTATAACAAACGCTATCTTTCCTCCACCACCTGGAAGATAAAAAACTTAAGATAATAACTTTCATCCGCGGCCCACAGGATCGGATGATCCGGAGCCTGAGTACGGAACTCTACCTGACGAAGTCGTTTGTGAGTAGCTTTGGCAGCTTCCTTTACGGTCTTTGCCAGCAGTTCCTGTGTCATAAAGTGAGAGCAGGAACAGGTGGCAAAATAACCACCGTCTTTTACCAGCTTCAGACCTTTCATATTGATTTCACGATAGCCCTTAATAGCATTTTTAGTGGCTTCTCTGGATTTTGTAAAAGCAGGCGGGTCAAGGATAACCACATCGTACTTTTCGCCGGCAGCAGCAAGCTTCGGTAATTCATCCAGTACATTGGCACAGCGGAAGTGAACGGTATTCTGCAGTCCGTTAAGGCGTGCGTTGGCTTCAGCCTGAGAGACTGCATATTCAGAGATATCAAGTCCGGTCACATCACTGGCACCTGCAATACCGGCATTCAGTGCGAAGGTTCCCATATGAGTAAAACAGTCCAGCACTTTTTTGCCTTTGCAGATGCGCTGCATGGCAAGTCGGTTATACTTCTGATCCAGGAAAAATCCAGTCTTCTGACCGTTTGCCACATCTACCAGATAGTGTACTCCGTTTTCAACGATTTCTACAGTGGTGTCAAATTCCTCTCCGATAAAGCCTTTTACTTTCGGCAGCCCTTCCTTGGTGCGCTCGTTGGCGTCGCTTCGCTCATAGACGCCGCGGACGGTGATGCCGTCTTTGGCCAGCAGTTCTCTTAAGATCATTACGATCTCTTCTTTGAAAGCTTCCATTCCGAGGGCTAGGCATTCCACAACCAGCACATCCTCATATTTATCGATGACCAGTCCGGGCAGAAAATCTGCCTCACCGAAAATAATCCGGCAGGAGGAAGTATCCACGGTAGTTTTTCGATAGTCCCATGCATTTTTCACCCGCATGGTAAGAAATGCGTGGTCGATTTCCTGATCGGCTTTTCTTGTCATCATACGGATGCGGATTTTTGAATTCTGGTTAATAAATCCGCTTCCCATAGGGTAGCCGTCAAAATCATGGACAGTTACTAAATCACCATTCTTGAATCGTCCGGTAATGGTATCTATCTCGTTATCAAAAATCCAGGCTCCACCGGACTTGATCGTGCGGCCCTCGCCTTTTTTCAATGTTACAATCGTATGATACATAGAATCCTCTTTCTGAGCTGTTTTCTTACAGCTTTTGTATTTATAACCTGTTTTTAGTTTAGCGGTTGAAAAAAGCAGTGTCAAGAGGTATAAGGCGTGGGAAACGGGCCATACTCTTTTTAAGTTATAGTTTCCTGAATCCAGCCGGGCGGAAGTGACACCCTGTGAAGAGGAACCGCTTGCGCTAAGTCCTCGATCCAGCGGTACTAACATTCGAACCTCGCTGAATGCTCGTTCTCATGAAGTACCGGGACTGCGGACGTTCCCTTCACAGGGTGTCACTTCCGCCCGGCTGGTAATCAGTGAATTATAATTAAAAACTAGCTGTTACAACGAAGGAGTAGCAGAAAGGAGTATCTATGGATTTTAACCAGTTAGAGGAAAGCGACCGGATGAAATATGAAATTGCAGAAGAACTGGGATTGTTGGAAAAGGTGCAGAAGGGTGGCTGGAAATCGTTATCGTCCAGAGAAACCGGAAAAATCGGTGGAATTTTAAGCACCAGACGAAGAGCACAGGCGAAAAAAGAAAAACCGGAGCAGGTGTAATACCTGCTCCGGCAGAAATTCAATAGAAATCCCCTTTGATCAGATGCGGATAGGAGACTGATAATCAGCGCCCAGCATCTGTTTTTTCTTTTCCTGAAATTCCCAAAAATAATTTTCTTCCACATCGGACCAGGAATGGGTAGCCCGGTCGTAAACCTGAAGAAATCCTTCCAGTTCCGGATGCTGGCGGACGGTATTATTTAAGTATTCTTCACCGGTCAGGGGATTGATCTCACCTGCCGGACGGACACGGCGGAATGCTTCTGGAATCTGGAAGGTGATGCGGTCCCCGTTCTCCAGGGTACGGTCAATCATGTCATCCGCACCAGATGAAGAATCCTGATCGGTATTCTTTTCAGAAAGCTTCGGGGATGGAGTCTGGGACATTGGAGGTACTGCAATACCAGTTTCATTCTCCATATCCGGAAGGGAAGAAGGCTGTGCCATATGAGGCGGCAGTTCTCTGGCGGCCTGCGGCCATGCATATTCGGACGCGATGCGGTCGGCAGGCTCCAGCCGTATGGAAACCCGGTATCCAAGAAGGCCGGCAATCGTGTACATATCCTGCTCCGGGAAATTATCCCGTTTTAGTCGCTGGGTCAGATTCTGTCGGGACATGGGCTGTCCGGTAGACTGGGTATAGAGATCTGCCAGATCTTTGATGGTCATATGTTTTCTGTTCAGCAGTATTTTGATCTGTTCGCCAAATGATAATTCCATAAGAGCCTCCTTCTTTCGGGTGTATATTCTGTAGATCTGATTATAATACAAATATCTTGTCATGTAAATTACAAAGTTTCTTATGATCTTTTATAAATGGGAGAATATAATAAAAGAAAAAGAATGGAACTATGAATAGTCAGAAAACAGGAAGTGATCTGAACCTGGCATTGGATGCCACGGAAGAGGAGCGGGAACGATCCTTGAATCTGAACGTGGGATACGACAGGGAAAATCGAATATGGGAATTGATTGTCAAATATTCCGGCAGCCTGGAGCGGATTGCTTCGGATGCCGTACAGGTGACAGAATTAACCAATGAATATGCAATTTTAAAAGTACGGGAGCCGCTGGTGGAAACACTGGCGGCTCTTCCTGAAATTGAATATATAGAGAAACCGCATCGCTTGTATTTTCAAAGGGAAAATGGAAAGAGAGTGTCCTGTGTGAATCCGGTGCAGAGAGCGCCCTTGTCACTAACAGGAAAAGGAGTGCTGGTGGCAGTGCTGGATTCCGGTGTGGATTATACCCATTCGGAATTTCGGAATGCGGACGGAACCACCCGGATTCTGGCATACTGGGACCAGACAGGGAGTGGAACATCACCGGAGGGATCGGTGCAGGCAGCAGGGGGGCCGCCCGTGGGATTTCATCAGGGCGTGGAATATACCAGGGCGCAGATGAATGAGGTGCTGACATCTGGAAACAGACTTCCTATTAGTGATGGCAGTGGACACGGGACAGGTGTGGCAGCCATCGCTGCAGGAAATGGAGGCGTTGCACCGGACAGCGAACTCCTGGTGGTAGAGCTTGGCATTCCCGGAGAGACCGGATTTCCTAGAACCACGGAACTCATGGAAGGGCTGGATTATGTGCTTCGTAAGGCGCTGGAATATCGGATGCCGGTGGCGGTGAATATCAGCTTTGGAAATACCTATGGATCTCACAGGGGGACCAGTCTTCTGGAAACTTATCTTGACGATATGAGCAGCCGCTGGAAAAATGTGATTTGTGTAGGCAGCGGAAATGAAGGAAACAGAGCCGGACACACGGCGGGAAATTTAACCGGGGTGAGGGAACAGCTGGTGGAACTGACAGTGGCTTCCTACGAACCGGCATTGAGCATACAAATATGGAAGAATTATGTGGATCGATTTCGGATCTATCTGACAGCACCGGATGGGACGACAGTCGGTCCTTTTTATGAACGGCCGCCAGCCCAGCGCTATCTGGCAGGCAGAACGGAACTTCTGGTTTATTATGGGGAACCGGGCCCCTATAGTGTTGACCAGGAAATTTTTATTGAGATGATCCCACTTAGTGGATATATAGATGCGGGAGTGTGGACGATCCGGCTGGTTTCGGAAAAAATTGTGGATGGAATCTGGCAGATGTGGCTTCCGGGAAGTGTGGTTCTGGGAACCGATACCCGTTTCTTACGTCCGGTAGAAGAGACAACGCTTACCATTCCCTCTACCGCATCCAAAGTGTTGACCGTGGGGGCTTATGATGCGCTGACCAACGCCTATGCAGACTTCTCTGGTCGGGGCGGCAGAAACGGAATCCAGAAGCCGGATCTTGTGGCACCAGGGGTAGAGATCCTGACTGCCGCGCCCGGCGGCGGATACCTCCGCAAGAACGGTACCTCCTTTGCTGTTCCCTTCGTCACCGGTGCTGCCGCACTTCTGATGCAATATGGAATTACGGATGGAAATGATCCCTATCTCTATGGAGAAAAAGTGAAGGCATATCTCCGCCGCGGTGCTGCTCCGCTGCCGGGGATTCGGGAGTATCCTGATGAACGGGTGGGGTATGGGGGCTTATGTGTAAATGATAGTTTACCTTCAAATTAAAAACAGATAACTTCTTACCAGTGCTGTTGACGGAGGATATATTAAAGTAATGGATCCGGATACTGCAACAAGATATAAAAAATATATTCCATATTGGGCATAATTTAAGTTTCGCTAAGTTTCACGAGCTTTCCGGCACACGCAGAAATGGCAGACACTTCCTTCACCGTCTTCTCTCATAGGACAGAAGTATAGCGTAGTATTGTCCTTTTGTATTGTCGTATAATGCACGGCTTCCTGGGGATGCAGCGGCAGCTGGCAGACAAAGCAGAGATAGATGCAGGGAAGGATAATCCATTTCCAGCTTTCCGGGTGATCGGTCATATAGGTTCCCAGATAGGCTTCCAGCGTATTTTTAAGTGCAGCGACCTGATCGGAATGAACTTCTCCTTCCAGGATATCGGTTCGGCCTATGATTTCCAACGTGGTGCGGCGGTTGTACTGGCTGATATGAGTAATGGTGTTATTTGTCAGGTTTTCATATTCTTCTGCGGTAATGGCAGCTTTTAACTGCTCTAATAAAGTGGATGTTTTCATAAATAATTCCTTGATATTCTATATAGTAAAGAAAATTATAGGTCTGCTGAGACTGACTGTAAAGCAGAGATTTAAGCTGTGGCTTCGATGTCAGGAATGCGTGGGTCTATAGTTCGTTAAACCCTGTGCCAGTTCCTGTTTCCACACATTTTAACAAGTTTTTTCAAGTGGAATGGGTCAGAATACCGGGGAGAGGAGAAAAAATTCC
Organism: Hominiventricola sp.; assembly: GCF_057604405.1. Classification (NCBI taxonomy): domain Bacteria; kingdom Bacillati; phylum Bacillota; class Clostridia; order Lachnospirales; family Lachnospiraceae; genus Hominiventricola; species Hominiventricola sp. Next base: position 67,703 of record NZ_DBLYVB010000004.1, on the reverse strand, counting down.
TTCCATTTTGAAAAGGGCAGGAATTTTTGAAAGCAAGTTGGGTGTGGAGACCCAGGTCCCGGTGTGATTATGCGAAAGTCAATGATCATCATGATCTGGTGGAGAGAATGCAGCTGTATTCTCTCTTTTTTTGCGCGTATTTTTATGTTACACTGACTGCAGAAGAAAATGCGGGAGTAGAAAAAGATGGCAAAGAAGAATCTGAAAAAAACAAAGAGTAAAATTGTGTCTGCGGCCTGGAAATTGTTTTATGAGCAGGGGTATGAGGATACGACCATCGAGGAAATTATTGAGGAATCCGGAACATCAAAGGGATCCTTTTATCATTATTTTGAAGGGAAGGATGCCCTTCTTAGTTCTCTGGCTTATATGATGGATGAAAAATATGAGGAGTTGGAGCCCGGGATCGGAGAAAATGAGAATAGTTATGAAGTGCTGCTGTACCTGAACCGGGAGCTTTTGACTATGATTGAAGAAACGATTAATATAGAGCTTCTTGCAAGGTTGTATTCTACCCAGCTGACGACTCACGGAGACCGGCCGCTTCTGGATCATGGAAGAACTTATTATAAACTTCTTCGGAAAATTATTTCCAGAGGACGTGAACGGAGAGAATTAAGACAGGATATGAGTGTCAGCGAGATGGTTCGCTATTATGCCATGTGCGAGCGGGCGCTGCTCTATGAATGGTGTTTGCGTAAAGGAGAATATTCCCTGTCAGAAGAAGCGGAACGCAAGTTTCCCATGATGATTCAAAGCTTAAAATAGACGAAATACTAGAATAGATTCTATACTAAACTCTGTATTGTATCCCATTCCTGATTGTGGTAGAATGCATGGAAAGTGTGAAAAATAAAGGTTTTTTCACAGACTAAAACCAGAACGAGAGGGAGAATGAAAAATGAATACAGTACAGATCCTCATGCTGGTGACCATTCTGGTCTATCTGGCAGCAATGATATGGATTGGTGCGATCCTGTCAGGAAAGAACCGGACCACTGATGATTTCTATCTGGGAGGCCGTAAATTAGGTCCATTTGTAACGGCTATGAGTGCAGAAGCATCTGACATGAGCAGTTGGCTCCTCATGGGACTTCCGGGCGTTGCTTATCTGACCGGAACAGCAGATGCGGCATGGACAGCCATCGGTCTAGCCATCGGAACCTATGTAAACTGGCTGGTAGTGGCACAGAGACTTCGCCATTATACCCATATTTGTGGAAATTCTACCACACTGCCCCTGTTCTTTTCCAACCGTTATCGTGACGAAAAGAGAATTCTTTCCGTTATTGCAGCTGTACTGATCATTATTTTCTTTGTGCCGTATACTGCATCCGGATTTGCAGCCTGTGGAAAACTGTTTTCCAACCTGTTTGGTGTCAGCTACCTTCCGGCTATGATTATCAGTGCGATTGTCATTGTGGCATATACTACCCTTGGTGGATTCCTCGCAGCAAGTACCACGGACTTTGTACAGAGTATCGTAATGACCTTAGCTATTGTTGTGGTGTTTGGATTCGGAATTGGCAAAGTAGGAAGCTTCGATGCTGTTATGGAAAATGCAAAATCCATGGCAGGTTACTTCAGCCTGACCCAGATTTATGATCCGGCAACCAATTCTGCAGCGCCTTATGGATTGTTAACGATTTTCTCCATGCTGGCATGGGGACTTGGTTACTTCGGAATGCCCCATGTACTGCTTCGCTTTATGGCGATTGAGGATGCGAAGAAACTGAAGCTTTCCAGAAAAGTAGCAACCATTTGGGTTGTCATTTCCATGGTAATTGCTGTATTTATTGGTGTCGTAGGAAATGCCATGTCAAAGGCAGGTGTGATTCCGGTACTGGATGATCCGGAGACCATTATTCTGGTAGTGGCAGATCTGATTTCCAGACATGGATTCCTGGCAGCCATTGTGGCAGGTCTGATTCTGGCAGGTATTCTGGCGGCAACCATGTCCACCGCAGATTCCCAGCTTCTGGCAGCATCCTCCAGTGCTTCCCAGAATATCCTGAAGGAAGTATTTGTAAAAGACATGAGCGAGAAGACCGGAATGGTGGTAGCACGTGTGACCGTACTGATCATTGCAGTCATTGCCATGTTTATTGCAAGAGATTCCAATAGTTCTGTATTCCAGATTGTATCCTTTGCATGGGCAGGCTTTGGTGCTTCCTTCGGACCGTTGGTATTGCTGGCATTGTTCTGGAAGCGTTCTACGTTGCAGGGAGCTTTAAGTGGAATGGTGTGTGGCGGCGCCATGGTATTTATCTGGAAATTCCTGGTTCGTCCCATGGGCGGCGTACTTGGCATCTATGAGCTTCTTCCGGCATTTGCTGTTGGTCTGGCAGTGAATGTGATTGTCAGCCTGCTGACACCGGAACCTTCCAAGGAAATTCAGGATGAGTTCGACAAAGTTGCAGCAATCAAATAAAAATCAATCTGTACACAAAGTAGAAAAAGGGAAGAGCCCGGATTCGCATGAATCCGGGCTCTTCCCGTATCTGGAAGTGATATCAGACAATATGGAATTTGGCAATGTATACTGGATAGGTATCTGTACCCTTCATTTCCTTTCCGGCTGTCACAATGACATTTTTGTCAGCAATCAGATACTCGATATCAGCACCTGCTTCCACAACGGTATCCTGCATGAGAATACAGTTTTTTACTTTAGCACCTTTGGCAATTTTAACGCCTCTGGAGAGAATACTGTTCTCTACTTCGCCCTCGATAAGGCAGCCGTCAGCAACCATTACATTGCGTACGGTAGCTCCTTCTACATAACGGGTCGGTGTATCATCACGCACCTTGGTGTAAATGGGAGACGGGGAGAAGAGGGCATTCAGATTGTAATCATCCAGAAGCTTCATATTCTCGTCAAAATAAGTTTTGATATTGGAAATGCATGCTACATAACCATCGTACTTATACCCGCGGATATTCAGCTTGTTCAGCTGCGGAATCAGCACGTCGCGCTCCAGCCACTCTTTGCCCAGAAGAGATGCCTCGGTAATCAGATCAATCAGAAGTTCTCTTTCCAACACGATGATATTGAGTGAGAAATTCTGGATTCCTTCCTCTTTGGAGTTTATATAAATTTTGGTGACTTTGTCGTCATCCAATCCGAGGGTGTAGTAATATCCCTTCGAATCATCGCGGACTTTGCGGAATCCTTCCGGAATCTCCTGCTCGCGATACACCATGGTAATGTCAGCACCGCTTTCGATATGGGAATTAACCAGTTTGTTAAAATCAAAGTTTGCTGCAATATGGCAGTCTGCCAGAATTACATATTTTTTCTTCTGGTCGTTTAAAAATCCCAGAATGTTGGCGAGTGCACCTGCACGTCCGCGGTATGGTTTGGAAGATTTATCCGCATAAGGGGGGAAAATCTTCAGTCCACCGTTTTTACGAACCAGATCCCAGGAACGGCCAGATCCCAGATGATCGATAACAGACTGATAATTGTTATTTACGATAGCGGCTACCGTATCAATACCACAGTTTGACATACTGGACAGCATAAAATCGATCATACGGTATCTGCTGGCAAAAGGAATGGAGCCCATCAGGCGGACATTTACCAAATCCGGGACAAAGGTATCATAGCTGTTTGGAAAGATAATTCCCAGAGTATTTAAATTAGCATTTACCATTCTTCTGCACCACCTTCTACATTTTTGCTTACCATAGCTTTCGGTCCAATCACGGCTCCTTCACCGATGGTTACACCGGAACCGATGGTGGCAACTCCCTTTTCATCACCTTCCGGCATAGCGCCGACAACGGCATTTTCACCGATGGTAACATTTTCTGCCACAATACAATGACGAACGACTGCACCGCTTGCGATGGTTGTGCCGCCCATAATCACGGCATCCTCCACAACAGCACCTTCGGCTACTTTTACACCGGAGAACAGAACAGAATGTTTTACTGTACCTTTGATACGGCATCCGTCGGTGATCATGGAATCATGCACATTGGCAGTAGCGCTGATCTTGTGACCGGTCATACCACTGTTTCGGCTATAAATCTTCCAGTTGTCATCAAAAAGGTTGATACCGCTGTGTTCCGGATCCAGAACTTCCATGTTAGCTTCCCATAGGGAAGAAATGGTTCCTACGTCTTTCCAGTAGCCGCTGAAATGATAAGCGTACATCTTGCGGTTATCTCTGAGTAGATTCGGGATAATATTGTTTCCAAAGTCATTTTCAGAGTTAGGATCCTGCTCGTCTTCTTCCAGATATTTGCGAAGAACATCCCAGTTGAAAATGTAGATACCCATGGAAGCCAGATTGGACTTCGGATTCTTCGGTTTCTCCTGGAATTCCAGAATACGGTCATCCTCATCGGCAACCATCAGACCGAAACGGGAAGCATCCTCCCATGGCACTTCCATAACAGCGACACTGAACTCAGCGCCCTTTTCTTTATGGAAGCGGAGAAAATCACTGTAGTCCTGCTTGCAGATCTGATCACCGGAAAGAATGATCACATACTGTGGATCATAAGACTCAATAAATGAAATATTCTGGTAAATAGCATTGGCTGTGCCCTTGTACCAGTCTGATCCGGATGCTTTCTGATAAGGCGGCAGTACATGTACGCCTCCGTAAAGTCTGTCCAGATCCCACGGCTGTCCGTTGCCGATGTATTCATTTAGTACCAATGGCTGATACTGGGTAAGGATACCAACAGTATCGATACCGGAATTGATACAGTTAGAAAGCGGAAAATCTATGATACGGTATTTCCCACCGAATGGAACCGCTGGTTTTGCAAGCTTCTGGGTCAGCGCATACAGTCTGGAACCCTGACCTCCAGCCAGAAGCATTGCAATCATTTCTTTTGCCATAACATTCCCTCCTGAAGAATTCTATATGATATATAATTTTACTATATTTTTTGCAAAAATGATAGGGTTTTTGTGCAAAATATTTGTAATATTTCTACAAAAACTCGACAAACAGGTGTTAATAACAGGTTAAGAAAAAGAGCAGTCGGTTAACAGAAGGTTAAGATCCGGTAAAAGCCATAGATACATCGGCAGGATTATGTTATGATGCCGACAAAATTAAATGAAAAAGAAAAGAGGATGGCATCATGCAAAATTTATTTAGTATGCTTCTTGTTGCATTTATGGTGGTACTGGGAGGAATTCCTTCTTTGTATATCCTGATCAGTCTTCCGGTGATTCTGGTGCAGAAGATTTACCGGAAAGCAAGATATGGAACATCCATATGGAATTAGACACTGGAGAAGGACTTTGGAAACAAAGTCCTTTTTTTGTATAGGAAACTTCATTGACACTTTCAGGGGGCTGGGCTATGATAACAACAGGACGAAAGAAAAATGGAATGGAGCGATGGAACGCTGTGTGGAAGAACATTTCGATTACGGCAGGAATTCTGGCGGCAGCCTCCGGATTTACCCTGCTGCTTAACTCATTTGTCAATTCTGACAGTCATGTGCCGCTGTTGTTTGTACTGGCAATTTTGTTTATTTCCCGTTTTACGGAAGGATATATTTACGGAATCGTGGCAGCGATTGCAGCGGTCATTGAGGTGAATTATATTTTCACCTATCCTTATTTTGAATTTAATTTCACCATTACCGGTTATCCGCTGACTTTTGTGGCGATGCTGGCAGTGTCTTTGAGCGTCAGTGCCCTGACCACTCAGATCAAGCAGCAGGAACAGATCCGGTTGGAAGTGGAAAAAGAGAAGATGCGGGCAAATCTCATGCGGGCGGTTTCCCATGATATTCGTACACCCCTCACTTCTATTATGGGATCTGCTTCCGGGATTATTGAAAATCATAAAGCGCTTTCGGAAGAAAAACAGCTGGAGCTCCTGTATGATATCAGGGAAGAAGCTCAATGGTTGATCCGGATTGTGGAAAACCTCCTGTCTGTTACCCGGATGAGTGGGGAAAATACAAAGCTGAACACGGAAGAAGAAGTAGCGGAGGAGGTTATCAGCAGTGCGGTGATGAAATTCCGCAAGCGTTTTCCGGATGAAAAAGTGGAAGTAAAGATGCCGGAGGAAATGCTGCTGGTTTCTATGGACGGTGTGCTGATTGAGCAGGTGTTGGTGAATCTTCTGGAAAATTCCGTGCTCCACGGGAAAACGGTGTCACTGATTCAAATTATTGTGACTCATGAACCGGGAAAAATGATCGTATCTGTGGAAGACGACGGACAGGGCATTAAGGAAAGTGTGCTTCCGGTCATGTTTGAAGGAAAGCTTTCCTCTGCAGATGGAGAAGAATATGATTCCAAGCGGAATATGGGAATAGGACTTTCCGTATGTAAAAGTATAGTGAGCGCCCATAAAGGTGAAATGAAGGCGGAAAACAGAAAAGAAGGTGGTGCCAGAGTCATGTTCTGGCTGCCAATGGAGGATGAAGTGGATGGATATTAAAGATCGTGTCCTGATTGTAGAAGATGATAAAAGTATTCGGAATTTTCTGAGGACAGTTCTGGAAGCTAATAATTTCGATGTGATTACAGCAGTAACAGGGGCTGAGGCCTACAGTATGGCTACGTCTCAGTGCCCGGACCTGGTGATTCTGGATCTGGGTCTGCCAGATATGGACGGCATGAAAATTCTGAAAGGGATCAGGGAATGGTCTGCTATGCCGATTCTTGTGGTCTCTGCCAGAAGTCATGAGCGGGATAAAGTGGAGGCTTTAGACGCAGGGGCAGACGATTACATCACAAAGCCCTTTGGAACATCGGAGCTGCTGGCCAGGGTACGTATGGCTATCCGGCATGCGAGAGCGGCTTTCCTGATGCCGGATGGCGGGAAGACTGGAATTTTTCGTTCCGGAGATCTGACGATAGATTATGACAAACACCGGGTTTATATCCGTGAGCAGGATGCCGGGCTTACCCAGAATGAATTCCGGATTGTAAGTCTTCTTGGGAAATATGCAGGAAAAGTGTTGACCTATGATTTCATAATTAAAGAGATCTGGGGACCGAATATGAAAAATGATAATCGGATTCTTCGGGTGAATATGGCAAATATTCGTCGGAAAATCGAAACCAATCCGGCGCAGCCTCAGTATATCTTTACAGAAGTAGGCGTGGGATACCGGATGGCAGATGCGGATTAAACAGGAGAAAGTATGGACGAACAGAAGAAAAAAGAACTGGCGCTGGAAATTATTGAGCGCCTACGAAAGGAATACCCGGATGCGGACTGCACGCTGGACTATGACGATGCCTGGAAGCTGCTGGTCAGCGTCCGGCTGGCTGCCCAGTGTACGGACGCCAGAGTGAACGTGGTAGTGGAAGATTTATATAAGAAATTTCCCGATGTGGATGCATTGGCAGCAGCGGAGGTGGACGAAATTGAAGAGATCGTCCGTCCTTGTGGGCTGGGAAAAAGTAAGGCAAGGGATATCAGTGCCTGCATGAAAATGCTGAAAGAAGTCTATGGCGGCAAGGTGCCGGATGATTTTAACAAACTGCTGGCACTTCCTGGAGTTGGAAGAAAGAGTGCAAATCTCATTATGGGAGATGTTTTTCACAAGCCGGCCATAGTTACGGATACCCACTGTATCCGGCTGGTGAATCGCATGGGATTGGTGGATGGCATTAAGGATCCGAAGAAAGTGGAGATGGCATTATGGAAACTGATCCCACCGGAAGAGGGCAGTGATTTCTGCCACCGTCTGGTCAATCATGGACGGGATGTCTGTACGGCAAGAACCAAACCTCATTGTGAAAAGTGCTGTCTTAACGACATTTGCGCGAAGGCAGGAGTGGAAAATTAGAGAAAATGAAGGGTCAGGCATTTAAAATGCTTGACCTTTTTTGTTTTTCGCGGCAGTATAGAAAGAAAAAATAGTTTGAGGAGCAAAATAATATGTTCGTATTGAGAAAAATATACTGTCGTGCATTTCAGCTGGCATTTCGTGCCGCGTTGCCATTTTTACCCTATCGGAATCCGGAAATTATTTCTTCTGATGCGGAGATTCCGGCGGTATTGAGAAAGCATGAACTTCAGAAAGTGATGATTGTGACGGATGCAGGTATCCGAAAGCTGGGACTTACTTCTTTTCTGGAGAAAACCTTGGCAGAAGAAGGAATTGGATACTGTATCTATGACCGGACGGTAGCAAATCCTACGATCTGGAATGTAGAAGAGGCAAAAGACCTGTATCTGAAGGAAGGGGCCCAGGCATTGATTGCATTTGGCGGCGGTTCTTCTATGGATTGCGCCAAGGCTGCAGGAGCCAGAATTGTAAAACCGCGCCAGAGCATCCGGCAGATGAAAGGCCTTCTGAAAGTACATAAAAAACTGCCTCTGCTCATTGCAATTCCCACCACAGCGGGGACCGGAAGTGAAACTACGCTGGCAGCGGTCATTACCGACAGCGAAAAGCATTATAAATATCCCATCAATGATTTTAGCCTGATTCCACGGTACGCGGTACTGGATTATCATGAAACAGTTGGCTTGCCAAAGAGCATTACCGCCACTACCGGAATGGATGCGCTGACCCATGCGGTGGAAGCTTATATTGGCGGCTCGACTACAAGAGAGACCCGGAAGATGGCAGAAAGAGCGGTTTATCTGGTGCATCAGTATCTGAAACGTGCCTATGATAATGGTCATGATAAGGAAGCAAGAAAAGGAATGCTGAAGGCAGCATACTATGCAGGGGTGGCATTTACGAAGTCCTATGTGGGATATGTCCATGCGGTGGCCCACTCTCTGGGAGGTCAGTATGGAACACCTCATGGTCTGGCCAATGCAGTGATTCTTCCGGTTGTGCTCCGTATGTACGGGGCGACCTGTGAGAAACGATTGGGCCGTCTGGCCCGGAGAACGGGAGTAGTAGAGAAGCATCTTAGCGACCATGAAGCTTCCCGGCAGTTTATCGACTGGATACAGGAAATGAATGATGCCATGGAGATTCCGCGGACATTGACGGAGATCCGGGAGCAGGATATCCCGGTTATGGCAAAGCATGCAGATAAAGAAGGAAATCCGCTGTATCCGGTTCCCATGCTCATGAATCGGAAAGAACTGGAAAATATTTATAAGAAGGTAAAAGGTCAGGAGACGTAAAATTAATGGAGAAGAACAATATTTATATAGAAGAAATAGTAAAAAAGCAGCGGATGTATTTTGCAGAAGGCAGAACTCTGGCGGTCGGGCAGAGAATGGAGGCATTAAAAAAACTTGAGCAGGGAATTTTAAACTGTGAGCAGGAGCTATATGCAGCACTGAAAAAGGATCTGGGAAAATCCAGAGCCGAAAGCTACATGTGCGAGGTGGGACTGACGCTCTCTGAACTTCGTTTTGCGAAAAAGCATGTGCAGAAATGGAGCCGGGAGAAACGGGTTCCTACCCCACTGGCACAGTTTCATGCCAGGAGCTTTACTGTACAGGAACCTTATGGCGTGGTGCTCGTCATGTCACCGTGGAATTATCCGGTGCTTCTTACGCTGGAACCTCTCATCGGTGCGCTGGCAGCAGGAAACTGCTGTGTACTGAAGCCGTCTGCTTACTCACCGGCAACATCTGCGGTGATGAAAAAGATGATTGCAGACGTATTTCCCGAGGAGTATGTAACGGTTATAGAAGGTGGTCGCGAGGAAAACCAGAACCTTCTTTCTCAGAAATTTGATTATATTTTCTTCACTGGCGGTGTGCAGGTGGGAAAGATGGTCATGGAAAAAGCAGCTGCAAATTTGACTCCTGTTACCCTGGAGCTGGGAGGAAAGAGTCCCTGTATCATTGATAAAAGCGCCAATCTGAAACTGACGGCGAAAAGGCTTGCTTTTGGAAAATATCTGAATTGCGGACAGACCTGTGTGGCACCGGATTATGTGCTGGTGCACGAAGCGGTGAAGGAGGAGTTCTTAAAGCTCCTGAAATCGGAAATCCGTGCCATGTACGGGGAAGATCCTCTGAAGAATCCGGACTATGGAAAGATGATCAACCGGAAACATTTTGACCGGGTATTGGGACTTATGAAAGAAGAAAAACTGATTCTGGGCGGAGAAAATGATACGGCGTCATTACGGATTGCCCCTGCTGTTATGGATCAGGTGACAGAGGATGACGCAGTCATGCAGGAAGAAATCTTTGGACCTCTTCTGCCGGTACTGACTGTTGGATCCATGGAAGAAGCTATTGCTTTTGTAAATCGCAGACCGAAACCGCTGGCACTGTATCTCTTTACAGAAAATCGGGAAACAGAGAAAAATGTACTGGAATATACTTCCTTTGGAGGCGGCTGCATCAATGATACCATTATTCATCTGGCTACATCCCAAATGGGATTTGGCGGCGTCGGAAACAGTGGAATGGGCTCTTATCATGGAAAGAAAAGTTTTGAGACCTTCAGCCATGAGAAAAGCATCGTGAAAAAATACACATGGATGGACCTGCCTATGCGTTATCAGCCTTATACCGGATGGAAAGAAAAACTGGTGCGGATGTTTGTGAAATAGAGGCTGCCATTGACAGACTGCCCCGACTGAGGGTATGATAAAAAAAGAGAAACTGGCACTGGGGGCGCCAACAGAAGGGGGATAAAAAATGCAGGTAACGATCAAAAAAGGAGTTCCGGAAAGACTGGAAGATTATGTGGATGTGATGCGTGACAGTGCGCTCTGGGATCATTATTATGTCCCGGATGAGAGCCTTTTGAGAGATACGCTGGCAGAAGGACTGAGAGATGGAACGGTATTTATTGCAGAGACCTCTTCCGGAGAGGCGGCAGGTCTGATGATTTGTGAATGGAAGGGAATGTTTGGACTGTGGCCCTATCTGGCACTTCTTGGCGTGAAGAAGAATTATCGGGGAATGGGCATCGGACATCAGTTCCTGGATACATTTGAAGCAATCGGAAGGGCAATGGGAGTCAGAAATCTCTTTATTTGTGTCAGTGGATTTAACCCAAGAGCCAAGGCTCTTTATATGTCAAAAGGTTATAAAAAGGTGGCTTTGATCTCAGATCTTTATAAAGATGGCGTAAATGAAAATGTGCTGATGAAAAAGATTGGCTCATCATAAATAATTCTTGACCTTTCGTTGAGAATAGGGCAGAATTGTAAAAGTATTTTAAGAGACTGGACATAAACGAAAGATAGGCTCTGCCCGGGGATAAATGCGGACAGAGCTTTTCAATGTCCGGCAAAGGAGATGATGGAATCAATGTTGAATCAGTTTTCAAGAACAGAACTTTTACTTGGAAAAGAGAATATGGAACGCCTGGCAGATGCCAGAGTAGCTGTTTTCGGTATCGGCGGCGTGGGTGGATATACCGTGGAGGCGCTGGCAAGAAGCGGTGTGGGCACCTTGGACCTTGTTGATGATGATAAAGTGTGTCTGACCAATATTAACCGCCAGATTATTGCAACCCGCAGTACCGTTGGAAAATACAAGGTGGATGTGGCAAAAGATCGCATTCTGGATATTAATCCCCATGCGGTGGTTCATACTTACAAGACGTTTTACATGCCGAACACGGCAGATCAGTTTGATTTCAGCCAGTATGATTATGTGGTGGATGCCATTGATACGGTGACTGGTAAAATTCAGCTGGTGGAGCAGGCGAATGCCTGCGGCGTACCGATTATCAGTTCCATGGGAGCCGGCAATAAGCTGGATCCGTCTGCTTTTGAGGTGGCTGACATTTACAAGACTTCTGTCTGCCCGCTGGCAAAGGTGATGCGCCGGGAGCTGAAGAAGAGAAGAATCCGCCACCTGAAAGTGGTATATTCCAAAGAACAGCCCTTAGAGCCCATCGACGATATGGCGATCAGCTGCCGAGAACATTGCATCTGCCCGCCGGGTGCTGTGAGAAAATGTACGGAGCGACGGGCAATTCCGGGAAGTACGGCATTTGTTCCGTCTGTCGTAGGTCTTATCATCGCCGGTGAAGTCGTCAAAGATCTGACCGTGAACCGGAAGGAAAAAGCACTAAAACAGCCGGAGGCCACGGTAACAGGAGGTCAGGAATGAAAGTAATTACCATAGAAGAGCTGGAAAAGCTGGCTCCCGGAGAGGCAACCATCGTGGATGTGCGTCCCGAAGAGGAATTCCGGAGAGGTACTTTTGAAGGAGCCATCAACATTCCCATGAAAGAATTTTCAGACCGGATGGATGAGATTCCAAAAGATAAACCGGTCTGGTTACTTTGTCATACCGGAGAGCGTAGTGTGGAATATGTGGAGCTTCTCTGCCTGTCTGGCTATGATGCAGGAAATGTGGAAGGGGGGTACCGTGCATTCTTGCGCCTTCAGCTGGGAAGATTTATTTCCGAAGAAGACATCATGAAGGAGAAAACCAAAGAAATCGAGCGGAGCCTCATTAAAAAGTTCAGAAAATCCATCTGGAGAGCTTTTACCAAAGCAGTACAGAAATACGATCTCATCCAGCCGGGGGACAAGATCGCAGTCTGCATTTCCGGCGGTAAGGATTCTATGCTTATGGCAAAGCTTTTACAGGAACTGCAGCGTCATGGAAAATATCCTTTTGAACTGGTATTTCTGGTCATGAATCCGGGATACAATGCGGATAACTGGAAGATTATTCAGGATAATGCGAAGGTTCTGGGCATTCCGCTGACTGTTTTTGAAAGTGATATTTTTAACATTGTAGCAGAAGTGGATAAAAATCCCTGCTATTTGTGCGCCAGAATGAGAAGAGGCTATCTTTATTCCCATGCGAAAGAACTGGGCTGCAACAAGATTGCTCTGGGACATCATTTTGACGACGTGATTGAAACCGTACTTATGGGGATGCTCTATAGCGGAAAAGTCGAGACGATGATGCCGAAGCTTCACAGTAAGAATTTTGAAGGTATGGAGCTGATCCGGCCTATGTATATGGTAAAAGAGGCGGATATCAAGGCATGGCGCGATTATCACCAGCTGCATTTCATTCAGTGTGCATGCCGTTTTACTGAGAACTGCGCCACCTGTGGAGGAGCAAAGGGCTCCAAACGGGATGAAATGAAAGAGTTGGTTGCAAAATTCCGTGAAACCAGTGACGTGATTGAGTATAATATTTTCAACAGTGTGCATAATGTCAACCTGCGGACCATTATCGGTTATCACAAGGATGACATGGAATATAATTTCCTGGATGACTATGACGATTGGGGGAAGACAGGTCATGGAGAAAATAGCACAGAAGTTTCTGGAGAATCAGAATCTTAATAAAGAAGAGTTCGTAAAGCTGATCCGGTGTGCCCATGATCCGGAGGTAAGAGAGCTTCTGGCAGAGCGTGCACTGGAGCTCCGAAAGAAATATTATGGGGATAAGGTCTATACCAGAGGTCTCATTGAGTTTACCAATTACTGTAAAAATGACTGCTATTACTGCGGTATTCGCAGGGGCAACCGGAATGCGAAACGCTACCGGCTGACAGAAGAGGAGATCCTTGCCTGCTGTGAAAATGGATATGAGCTGGGATTCCGGACCTTTGTACTGCAGGGAGGGGAAGATCCGTATTACAGCGACGAACGGATGGAACACATTATCCGAAGGATAAAAGAAAAATATCCGGAGTGTGCTGTGACCTTGTCCATAGGGGAACGTTCTATGGAGAGTTACCAAAGATTCCGTAAGGCCGGGGCAGACCGGTATCTTCTGCGTCATGAGACAGCGGATGAAACCCATTACCGGACGCTCCATCCGGAAGAAATGAGCCTTCAGAACCGTATGGAATGTCTTAAAAATCTGAAAATTCTTGGGTATCAGGTGGGGGCAGGATTTATGGTGGGTTCACCTAACCAGACCGAAGAATGTCTGGCAGAGGATCTTCTGTTTCTTAAGGAACTGGAGCCTCAGATGGTGGGCATTGGTCCCTTCATTCCTCACCACGATACAGCATTTGCAAAGGAACCGGCAGGGAGCGTGGAACTGACATTGTATCTTTTGTCTGTCATCCGGATTTTGCTGCCGAAGGTACTTCTTCCGGCAACGACGGCCCTTGGCACCATGGATCCTCGAGGAAGAGAAAAAGGGCTTGCCGTGGGAGCCAACGTGGTAATGCCGAATCTGTCTCCGGTGAAAAACCGGAAGCAGTATGAACTCTATGACAATAAAATCTGCACCGGGGAGGAAGCGGCAGAATGCCGCGGCTGCCTTTCCAGAAGAGTGGAAAGTGTAGGTCTTCATCTGGTCAGCGACCGCGGAGACGCAGTGGAATAACGATTCGCGTAAGCAGCGAAGCGAAAGGAGAATGCAATATGAAATTCACATATCCGGCAGTGATTGGAAAAGAAGAAAATGGTTCCTGGAAAGCAGTACTTCCGGATCTGGCCTGCTGTGAGGCGGAGGCAGAAACTCTGGAGGAAGTGATTGAGAAAGCCAATGCAGCCCTTTATGACTGGATTGAACTGGAACTTTCCGAGGATGAGGTGAATCTTCCCCCGATTTCGGATCCAAGAGATCTGGAACAGCATCTGAAGGAGGGGCAGCAGATCAGACAGATCTGCGTAAATATCCGTTTGTTTGATGGATGGGATGAGTAAAAATTATGAGACTATTGGTAGCGGAAGACGAACGGGATTTAAATGAGATTATCCTGCAGAAGCTAAAATCAGAGGGATACAGTGTGGATGCCTGCTATGACGGGGCAGAAGCCATGGATATTCTCTCTTATACAGAGTATGATGCAGTACTTCTGGATATTATGATGCCGAAAGCGGATGGATATCAGGTACTGGCGGCTCTGCGCGCGTCAGGAAAAGAGACTCCGGTTTTGTTTCTGACGGCGAGAGATGCCATTGAAGACCGGGTAAGAGGGTTGGACAGCGGAGCCTGCGATTATCTGGTAAAACCATTTTCACTGGAAGAACTGGCGGCAAGAGTCCGGGCGGCACTCCGCATTTCTCATGGAAAATCCACCAATCTGTTGACAATTGATGATCTGACGGTGGATTGTGGAGCCCATCGTGTGACCCGTGGTGGAAAACTCATCGAACTTTCCGCAAAAGAGTATGCACTTCTGGAATATCTCATGCTGAATCAGGGCATCGTGTTATCCAGAGAAAAGATAGAAAACCATATCTGGAATTTTGACTATGAAGGCGGAACCAATGTGGTAGACGTTTATATCAGCTATCTGAGAAAGAAAATCGATGGTGGACATGAAAAACGTCTGATTCACACCGTACGTGGCCGCGGCTACGTGCTCAGGGAGGAAGCATAGTGAAAAAATGGTCCATCCGTATGAAGATCACATTATGGTTTGCAGGGGCACTGGTTTTGATGGTGGCTCTGACTTATGGTGTTCTTTTATCGGTCAGTCATCAGGTGATTCAGAAGACCGTCAGGGACGGACTGATCGAGACGGTGGAAAATAATGTAGATGAAATTGAATTTTATGAGACTCTGGATGAAATGAATCTTGCCGGCGATGTAGATCAGTTTATGGCCTGGAAGGACGGATATCTGGAAGTAGATGACGACTTTCTGGATCAGGTGAACGGGATCTATACGGCATTGTATGACAGCAGCCAGAGTCTTCTTTATGGAGAAAATCCGATTGCCATGGAAAGTCTGGAAATACCGTTGGAAAATGCAGTAATCCGGAAATTGAAAGTGGAAGGTGTGCTGTATTATATCTTTGACCGGGAGCTTGAAGGAGAAGGTCTTGGCGGTCTCTGGCTCAGAGGCGTAGTATCCGAAGAGCAGACCCGTGCGGAAATGTCTTCAATTACCCGGCTTTCCCTGGTGCTTATGCCGCTTTTGCTGATATTGGCGGTCATTGGAGGCTACATAATTGCAGGAAGAATGCTGTGGCCCGTCCGGAAAATATCGGAGACTGCGGAAGAAATCTGCAATGGAAACGACCTGAAAAAGAGGATTGATGTGGGAGAAGGGCAGGATGAACTGCATCAGCTGGCAGCAGGATTCAATGGTATGTTTGAGCGGCTTGACCAGGCCTTTGAGATGGAAAAGCAGTTTACCTCAGATGCTTCCCATGAGCTCCGTACACCGGTGGCAGTGATACTTGCCCAGTGTGAACTGATGATGGGAGAAGAAAGAAGTCAGGAAGAATATCAGCACGCTTTGAACGTTATTGAGAGGCAGAGCCGGAAAATGTCAAAACTGATTCAGGATCTGCTCATGTATACCAGACTGGAACTGAAGACAGATAAATACAAAAAAGAACAGGTATCTCTATCAGAAATTGCAGAATCCGTATGCGAAGATATGGCGCTGATCCGTAAAAAGGGGATTACTCTTACCAGGCAGGTGCAGGAAGAAATTACCTGTTCCGGAAATCAGATGTTATTGACGCGGCTGCTTGTGAACCTTATTTCCAATGCCTATCGTTATGGAAAAGAAAATGGTCATATTTTGGTAAAGCTTGAAAAAAACATGGATGAGATCAGACTTTCCGTGGAAGATGACGGAATTGGAATTGCACCGGAAGAGCAGGAAAGAATTTTCAGAAGGTTTTATCAAACCGACAGTTCCAGAACCGGCGAAGGAACAGGTCTTGGACTTTCCATGGTGCGGCAGATTGCTGAATTTCATGGCGGAACGGTTCAGGTGGAAAGTGTTCCGGGAAAAGGAAGCATTTTTACGTTTCTAATGTTTCTCTAATCTTTGTATTGTATGCTGTACCCATAACAAAGAACAACTGTCAGGAAAGGGGATTACAGTATGAAGAAGAGAACCATTATGACTACCGCCTGTGCAGCTGCAGCATTGGCGCTGCTTGGAACAGGAACCGTATTTGCAGCGGGAAGTATTGCAGAAAAGTCATCCATAGGAGCGGGAAATGCCATTAATTTCGCATTTGCGGATGCCGGAATTGATCCGGTAAGCGCCACAGATGTGGAAGCAGACTTTGATTATGAGCAGGGACAGTTCATTTATGATGTAGAATTTACTGCCAATAACACAGAATATGATTATTGGATCAAAGCGTCCAGCGGTGCAGTGGTAAAGAAGGATGTAAAACTGCTTCCGGGAGCCCAGACTACGGCAAAGGAAGAGAAAAAAGAAGAGGCAAAACAGGAAACCGGCAGCAATGCAGTAAAAGCAGAGACAAAGCAGATTACGCTGGAAGAGGCGAAAAATAAAGCACTTGCAGATGCAGGACTGAAAGCAGCGGAAGTGACATTTACAAAAGAAAAGGCTGACACAGAAGACGGTGTGCCGGTTTATGAAGTAGAATTTCTTAAAGACAATACGGAATACGAATATGAAATTGACGCAGTGAGCGGCAGCATCAGAAGCAAGAGCAAAGAGACCGAGACAGTCGTGCAGAGCCAGCCACAGCAGTCCAGTCAGTCCAAGCAGGAAACGAAGACGGAAGTAAAGCAACAGCCAAAGCAGGAAACGAAGACGGAAGTAAAGCAACAGCCAAAGCAGGAAACAAAGACAGAAGTAAAAACGGCGGCTCAGCCGGCGGCATCGAGCACCATCAGCGTTGATAAAGCAAAAGAAACCGCTACCGGGCATGCAGGATTGAAAGTGGCAGACGTGACGTTCTCCAAGGCAAAGCTTGATAATGATGATGGAAGGCTGGAATATGAGATTGAGTTCTTCCGGGATGGAGTAGAGTACGATTACACCATTGATGCAGTGAACGGTTCTATTCTGGAATGTGATTCGGAATACCAGGATGCAGATGATGTCAATGATGATTTTGATGATGATGACCATGATGACGACTGGGACGATGATGATGATCATGACGATGATGATGATGACGATGATGATGACGATGATGATCACGACGATGATTGATAAAACAGAATATCAGAATGGAGAGGGCAGCCGGAATTTCCGGCTGCTTTTTTTAAAAAATGTAATAAAACATAGTTGACAAATAGGAAATATAGGGATATAATTGCATCATCAAATAAAACATAGTATGTGAATAGGAATTATAGGAGGAATAGAAAATGGCAAACATCTACAAGGGAACACTTGGACTGATTGGAAACACACCGCTGGTAGAAGTCGTAAATGTGGAAAAAGAGCTTGGCCTGGAAGCAAAGATTCTGGTAAAGCTTGAGTATTTTAATCCGGCCGGAAGCGTAAAGGACCGTATTGCGAAGGCCATGATCGAGGATGCTGAGGAGAAAGGAATTCTGAAAGAAGGCTCTGTCATCATCGAACCGACCTCCGGAAATACAGGTATCGGACTTGCATCCATCGCAGCAGCCAAAGGATACAGAATCATTCTTACCATGCCGGAAACCATGAGCGTGGAGAGAAGAAACATCCTGAAAGCTTACGGCGCTGAGCTGGTTCTGACCGAAGGAGCCAAAGGAATGAAGGGAGCCATTGCGAAAGCAGAAGAGCTTTCCAAAGAGATTCCCAACAGCTTCATCCCGGGACAGTTTGTAAACCCGGCTAACCCGGCAGCACACAAGAAGACAACCGGTCCGGAGATCTGGAACGATACCGACGGAAATGTAGACATCTTTGTAGCAGGTGTAGGCACCGGCGGAACACTTACCGGAGTTGGCGAGTATCTGAAATCCCAGAAATCGGATATAAAGATCGTGGCAGTTGAACCGGCAACTTCTCCGGTTCTCTCTGAAGGAAAGAGCGGTCCCCACAAGATTCAGGGTATCGGTGCAGGATTTGTGCCGGATGTACTGAACACCAAAGTATATGATGAAATTATTCCGATTGAGAATGATGACGCATTCGCAGGCGGAAAGCTCCTTGCAAAACATGAAGGCGTGCTGGTAGGTATTTCTTCCGGAGCAGCTCTTCAGGCAGCTATCCAGCTGGCGAAGAGACCGGAGAATAAAGGAAAGACCATCGTAGCACTGCTTCCGGACAACGGTGACAGATATTACTCCACTCCGCTGTTCGCAGAATAATTTACGAAATCCCATACGAACATAGAAAAGAAAGGTAATAAAACCAATGGCAGAGAAACTCAAAAGAGCAGATAGAAAGTTCAAATTTGAAACCTTACAGCTTCACGTAGGACAGGAAGCTCCCGATCCGGTAACTGACGCACGTGCAGTACCGATTTATCAGACTTCTTCTTATGTATTCCGCAACTGCGATCACGCAGCAGCAAGATTTGGTCTGGCAGATGCAGGTAATATTTACGGACGTCTGACCAACCCGACAGAGGATGTTTTCGAGCAGAGAATCGCAGCCCTGGAAGGTGGTGTTGCAGCCCTGGCAGTCGCATCTGGAGCAGCAGCAGTTACCTACACCATCGAGAACCTGGCACAGAGCGGTGACCATATCGTATCTGCAAAGAACATTTATGGTGGAACTTTCAATCTCCTGGAGCATACCCTTCCTGCATATGGTGTTGAGACTACTTTCGTAAATATTTTCGATCTGGATGAGGTAGAGGCAGCAATCAGAGAGAATACCAAGGCAGTTTACATCGAGACTCTTGGAAATCCGAACTCTGATGTCGTTGATATTGAAGCAATCGCAAAGATTGCTCATGCACATAAGATCCCACTGGTAGTAGACAGCACCTTCGCTACTCCATATCTGGTTCGTCCGATTGAGTATGGTGCAGATATTGTTGTTCATTCCGCAACCAAATTCATCGGCGGACATGGAACCACCATCGGCGGCGTGATCGTAGACAGTGGTAAATTTGACTGGGAGGCATCCGGAAAATTCCCGTCACTGACAGAGCCGAACCCGAGCTATCATGGCATCAGCTTTACCAAAGCAGTAGGACCGGCTGCATTCGTAACCAAGATCCGTGCCATCCTTCTGCGTGATACCGGAGCTACCATTTCTCCGATTCATTCCTGGATTTTCCTGCAGGGACTTGAGACTCTGTCTCTTCGTGTAGAGCGTCATGTGCAGAACGCACTGAAGGTGGTAGAGTATCTGAATAATCATCCGCAGGTAGAGGCGGTTCATCATCCGTCAGTATCCAAGGACCCGCAGCAGCAGGCTCTTTATAAGAAATATTTCCCGAACGGAGGCGGTTCTATCTTCACCTTCGAAATCAAGGGAGATGCACAGAAAGCAAAAGACTTCATCGATAACCTGGAGCTGTTCTCTCTGCTCGCTAACGTAGCAGATGTGAAATCTCTGGTCATCCACCCGGCGACCACCACACACAGCCAGTGTACAGAAGAAGAACTTCTGGATCAGGGAATCAAACCGAATACCATCCGTCTTTCCATTGGTACCGAGAATATCGACGATATTATTCAGGACCTGGATGAGGCATTCAAGGCAGTACAGTAAGGAATGAAATTTTCCAAAAAAAGCAGATACGGAGTGGCGGCTCTCATTGATCTGGCAGTCAATTCGAAAAATGGTCATGTGGCACTCGGAAGTATTGCTGAGAGAAATGAGATCTCTCCCCAGTATCTGGAGCAGGTGTTTGCCAGCCTGCGCCGGGCAGGGATTGTGAAGAGCGTCAAAGGCTCCCAGGGTGGATATCTGCTGAAATATCCGTCTTCCAGTATTACAGTGGCCTCCATCATACAGGCACTGGAAGGAACCTATTATCTGGATGACGAAGAGACAAAGACAGAAGAAAGCGCAGCCGGGATTGCGGAGACCATACAGGAAGACATTGTGGATAGAGTCAATCACGGGCTGGATCAGATTCTTCAAAACCTGACGCTGGCTGATCTGGAGGAAAGTTTTCAGGAGCGGCAGTCCGGCGGACAGGAAATGTATTATATTTAACCTATTCAGAACCATGCAAATGCCCACAAATATGTGACTCATGCTTGCATGAAGGAACATATTTTGGAGCATTTATATGGCGAGAAGCCATAAATGAGCAAAAGGAAAGCCTCGTAGAGGCGGTTTTGCGAATTGGTTCTGAATAGGCATAGAATATACAAGGCGGAGAGAATGCGCATGAAAAAACATGCCATAATCTCCGCCTCATTTTTTATAAAATCAGGAGGAAAGACAAATGAGCACAACGAAGAAAACAGTTCTGATTACAGGAGGAGCCAGCGGCATCAGCGTCTGATCAGATTGACAGGGGTATCGGAGTAGTCTTCTGTCAGGGCAAAATGATCTGCAAGTCCTTCTGTGATATAGACTTCTCCGGTATCTGTGACAAATACTGCTTCAAAATCATCGCTCTGTGCCCACAGCTCCGCTGCTTTTTCAAGTCCCATGACGAAGAGGGAAGTGGACAGACCGTCACAGGTCAGACCGTCATCCCCGATAATGGAGACAGACCGCAGGCCACTGTCAGCCGGATAGCCGGTGGTCGGATCCATGATATGCCAGTAGGTCCGGCCGTCCTGTTCAAAATAGCGTTCATACCCGCCGGAAGTGACGACTGCCTGATCATTAACAGAGACAACCATCATGGGTACATTTTCTTTCGGATCGCGGATCGCGATTTCCCAGAGGCTGCCGTCTGGTTTCGTGCCAATGGTCTGCACATTGCCGCCAAGATTCAGAAGGGCAGATGTGACACCCTTTTCCCGCAGGAGAGCAGCCACCTGCTGTCCGGCAAAGCCTTTTCCGGTACTTCCAAGATCTATTTCCATCCCGGCAGGAAGGGTGACTATGCCGGTTGTTACATCATATTGTACCTGGTTATAGTCTACATGGGATAGCAGATCCGTAATCGTGGATTCCTCCGGTACCTGATAATTTCCGGTGGTGAATCCCCAGGCGCGGACGATGGGATAAATGGATAAGTCCAGAGCTCCATCGGTTCGCTGACAAAGGGAAAGGGTATCTTCCATCAGCTCGGCGGCGCGACCGATCAGAACTCCGGAACCATCCCGGTTAATTGCATAAAGTTCACTGTCGGGATTGGTTACGGAGGCTTTGTCTTCAATATCTGCAATCACATCCTGTGCGTCTTTTAGCAGGGCGTCATCACCATAGACAGTAAATTGCATCACCGTATCCATGGCAAAAAAACTTTCTTCAGAAGCATGGGTTCGGTCCGAGTTACAGCCTGTCAGTGCCAGAAGCCCAAGTAAGAGCGGAAAAATCAACATTCTTTTCATAAAAAATCTCCCTGTAAATGATAATGATAAAAAAACTCAAAACAGAAGTAAACTATTTTTAAATACTGAGTTGACAGAAAAAACCAATTTTGATATAGTACCCACTGTGGTTAATTAAGTCTAACTTAAAATTAGCTGTCATTAATTTGACAGTTAATTTTTTGTAATGACATTAGTTAAAACTAACAACGGTATCGATTATAGCATGAGTACAAAAGGCTAGTCAATGACCGAAAGGAGTAAAAGTAACTGACAACAGAACTAAAGGGAGAAAAGCTGATGAATTACAAAAAACTGAAGCGAGTATTTGCGCTTGGCATGGCTGTGCTGCTTTCCGTGTCCACATCTGTCTATGGTGGCACAATGGAAGTGCGTGCAGCAGAAGCAATTAGTGATGACTTACTGGAAAACGAAGTTATGGATAACTCATCATTAGAAGAGAATACAGAGAAAAAGGGAGACGTCCAGGGAGATACTCAGGGTGCAGGGCAGGGCGATAGCCAGGATAATGCCCAGGATGCAGGGCAGGACGATGGTCAGGACAACGCCCAGAATGCAGGACAGGGCGATAGCAATGACAACGTCCAGAATGCAGAACATGGAGATGTGCAGGGCGATACCAATGGCAATGTTCAGAATGTAGAGCAGGGCGACACCCCGAATGCTGAGCAGGCCAACACCCAGAGTACAGAACAGGAAAAGATCCAGGTAAATATTCAGGGAGATACGCAGGATGCTGGTCAGGATGCAGTTGTGCTGACAGAGCAGGATGAAAAACCGGCTGCGCTTGCTACAACTATGGCTGCACCGACGAAAGTGAAAGATGTTTCATATAGTACCCTTTTTGAAAATGTATATTTATGTTTTGAAAATAGCGAGGACGATTGGCGGAAAAATGTTAATAAAGTGTCAGTAAATGGTGCAGAGTATAATAAAGCTGACAGTGCATATATGTGGGAGGGTAAACTGTGGTATGCAGATTATTATAACAGTGAACCGGCAGTTATTATTTCTCTAGACAGTGATGCAACGTATCCGTCAACTGTTGTGATTTCAGCAACTGGATATAAAGATCTGGAATTAAAGTTAAACAGAACTGGATCCAGTTCTTATAGTTATGTCTTTACCGCAGAGGTAATCTCTGACACCACCCCGGACACTCCGGCTGCTCAGACCTACACAGTCACCACATCTGATTGTAGCAACGGTACCCTTACTGTTGCCCCAAATACAGCGGAAGCAGGAACAGAAGTTAAAGTAACCGCTACACCGAATGAGGAATATGAAGTAGAGTCTGTGACAGCAAGTCAGGAAAATAGTACAGCAGTGGATCTGACAGCAGGCACAGAGAGCGGTGTTTATACCTTCACCATGCCGGCTTCCAATGTGACAGTTTCTGCCACCTTCAAAGAAGCTGTACCAGCAGAAGCTGGAAAGATCGTGTTAAACCAGCTGAAATTAGAAAAAGAATGGATGGGCAGTAACTGGAATCTTAAATTTACAAATGCTGATGGTTATGTTTCCAAAGTGACAGCAATCAAGGTGAACGATAAAGCGTGGGAAGAGACTTCTTACGGGCCTTATTATGGAGGTTCTTATAAGAAGAATACTGATAAAAACTATCTTATTTTTGCAGGAAATGACAACTCTGGCAGCCAGGATAAACCGGTCCTGAAAAGTGGTGATGTGATCACCATCACAGCCACAGGCTATGAGGATCTGACCTTTAAACTGGTCATTGATCCGAATGGAAATGCTTCTCTGACAGAAGTTGACAATCAGGGTGATCCATATAAACTTCATGTAAAGATTGAAGGTTCTTTTGAAGCCGCCATTGTAGGACAGAAAGATTATGATGGAGTATCCAGTGCGAGCACAGGGGGTGCGTCCAGCAATAAAAACAGTGCGGTAACTGTATATGGAGCTTTGGTTCGGAAAGATACTGATCCGGCAGACAGTGACTGGAAAGCACTGGACCATCTGTCAAAGATCCAGCTGGAAGGAAGCAAGTGCAGCGTATCTATCGTACCGGATACTGCCGGTGGTACCGCTGCGAGCAGCGACAGTGGAATGAATGGAAGGTGTCTATATGACGCTGAGCAGTGATCTGACGCTGAAGGGAACACCAAAGGACCCGGGCACCTATCTGATCTCTGTTTCTATTGAAGACAATCAGGGACGGAAAGCAACCAGTAATACCCTGCCGTTCCGGATTTACAAAGGTGAGGAGACCCTTGCAGATCAGATCAAAATAGAGAATCTGAAGCAGTATGCAAGCGGACTGTATGCATGGGATATTATGGAACCCTGGGCGATTAAGAAATTTGGAAGCAATGTAGATGGACAGGAGGAAAGCGTTCGGGTACCGGAGAAGCTGGAAGTATGGTTTGGCTCCCATGAGAGTGGAACCTATGGTTTTCTTGGCTATGATATTCCCTGGGCAGATGTAAAAGCAGGTAAGATTCCCCAGACACTGTATATCCCGGCTGGCTGCAATCTGACACTGACCAATATGAAAATCTTAAGCAGTGTTCGGATTGTCGTGGAAAATGGCGGCAAACTGACGCTGTCAGATTCAACCGTGCAGGGAATTATCGACGTACAAAACGGCGGTACCTTTTCCATGAATTATGATGCCTATAGCAAGAAATTTACCACAGGCGCATCCTTATGTGGACAGCTTCGCCTGGGAGATGGCGCAATTCTGGAAAATGCAGCTATTTACTCCCATACCAATTATCTTGCTAATGGGGATCTGACCGACCGCTCCAATGATGATGCAGTCGTGGCAGTTACCGGAAATGTAACATTAAAAGGGCAGGTATTTATCAGTGGTGACGAAGCCGGAAGCACAGGAAAAGGACAGACAGCTCTTCAGGTGAAAAATGGCACCTTAAACCTTGAAGCTGGTGCGACCCTTGCCACCTACGGAGGCGGTGGAAATACAACGATTTATTCCAACGGAGGAGGAGCAATCCAGCTGGAAAATGGTACGATAACCGGAGATGGAAAAGTGATTGCTATTGGAGGCAGTGTAACATTTGGACCGGGGGGAAATGCAGTTTCCGGAAATGGCGCAATTCATACTTCAGAAGTGTTCCTACAGGGAGCCACATCCTATACAGCAAAAAATGCGGCACCTGGAAAAGCACTGGAAGGAGATATCACACTCACCAGCGCAAAACGTCATGTGGCAGATGGTACACAGGTTGAGAGTGGACAAAATGATCCTCTGGCAGATTTGTACTGGAAGACCGGAATAGATTCAACGCCGTCGATGGATCAATTTGTAACTGCGGATACCAAGAGCTTTACGGTTTCTGATATTCCAAGTCAGGTTTATACAGGAAATGAGTTACAGCCACAGATTACGGTAATGGATGGAGGAACCCTTCTGACAGAAGGAACCCATTATTTGGTTACCTGTAAGCAAGCTATGAGCAGAGCCGCCGCAGCTTCGATGATGGATGCCGGTACTTATACCGTGGTAGTAAGCGGAACCGGTGTTTATGGCGGAAGTGTTGAAAAAGCATTTGTCATTGAACCGAAGAAGACGATATTTGCAGTGACGGAAGACGCATCTTCCGCCGTTTATGACGGACAGAATAAGCGTCCGACTGTAACGGTCAAAGATGGCGACACGGTTCTGGCAGAAGGAATTGATTACGAAATTACCGTCTCTGTTGATGGAAAAGAGTATACCGCTGCAGAGTTTGTGGCAGCAGGTGTATATGAGATGACCATTACAGGAATCGGAAACTATGAAGGCTCCACTGGAAAGGTAAGCTTCACTATCAGTGAGAAATCATCCGATCAGAATAATAATGACACCGGTAACAATACCAACAACAGCAATACCAATACCGGCAGCAATAGCAACACCGGTAATAGTGCAGTCAATAACAGCAAGAAGAAAAAGAAACATTCTTCACATGGCAATTCTTCGGAAGAAACCACAGCACAGGCTGCAGCAGAGAGCTCCGCAGTGGCGGATATCAGTGCAGTTCCGGCTACCGGAGATATGGCTCAAACCGGGCAGTGGGTGCTGCTTGGTGCAGCAAGCTTAGCTGCAATTGGAATCTCTCTCGAGACCAGACGGAAAAAGAGAAAATAAGAAATAAGAAATAAGAAGAGGGGGCGTTACAAAAGCATCTGTTTTGCAGCGACCCTTCTTGTTTATTTACTCTCTTTTCGGAAAAATGTTTCAGAAGTCTATTGATTCTATTTTGGATTTAGTAGTATTTTTGTTTTGAAATCAATAATAACCCTTAGTATCTATCAATAAGATTTGATGGTTTAGGTTGAGGATTGTAATGCGTGACATTGTGATTCGGAGATCCATACTTGCATGGTCTGTCGTAATATCAAATCAGTTGTTTTGCAGTAATCCATTTTTTGCTTTGGAATTCCTGTTTTCTGATTTTCTGAATTCCTGTTTCCTGAATTAGCATGTATGGGTCTATATTTAATTTCATTCTCTTTTGTTCCTGCCATTTTGTGAAAAAGAGGAACTGAGTTTCAGGCATTTTAATATAGACCCATATCAGCTATTTTTTCTGTATAAACTGTAAGCTGAACAGGAACTTTTTTGATATTTTTTCATTCCAGACCCATGGCGGGCCGGTAGAGGAGATTTCAGACTCAGGACGGAGTCAACAGAAGCCACATCAGCCCCACGGCTGCCCTTCGCTTGCTTAAATGATGGAAAACCATGTTGACATCTCCACTTCAAAAAGATATAATCCTATTAAATATATAGGAATTATATAGTCTATAAATATAGACAAATGAGGAGGCATACATACAATGGCATACGGAATTGAGACGCGATGTATTCATGGAGAAGATGGAATTACGAGAGAGCATGCATATGGTTCCATGGGAACGCCGATATATCAGACAGCGACCTTTGCCCATCCAGGTGTGGGGCAGTCCACTGGATTTGATTATACAAGAGAGAGTAACCCTACCAGAAGTGAACTGGAGCGGATTGTGAGTTCCCTGGAAAAAGCTTATGATACGGTGGCATGTGCCAGTGGTATGGCAGCCCTTTCTATCTTACTGGAGCTGTTTGAAAATGGAGCACATTTTGTATGTTCAGAGGATTTGTATGGAGGTTCTGTCCGGATCTTCAGTACCATCGGAGCAAACAGAGGCCTGACATTTTCCTATGTCAACACGGCAGATGCAGAACTGGTGGAGAAAGCCATTAAAAAAGAGACAAAAGCCCTCTATATTGAGACCCCAAGCAACCCGACCATGCAGGTAACAGATCTGCGTGCTATGAAGGCGCTGGCAGAGAAATATGGTCTCCTGCTCATTGTGGACAATACGTTTCTCTCTCCTTATTTCCAGAATCCCATTGATCTTGGAGCAGACCTGGTGGTACACAGCGGAACCAAGTATCTGGGCGGCCACAATGATGCACTTGCAGGCTTTTTATGCTCAGCGAGCAAGGATCTGGCTGACAAGATCCGGTATATCTACAAGACCACCGGTGGCTGCCTGTCACCTTTTGAAAGCTTTCTGCTCATCCGCGGCATCAAGACCCTGTCAGTCCGCATGGAGCGGCAGCAGGAAAATGCCTTGAAGATTGCCAACTGGCTGAAGGAACAGGAAGAGATCAAGGGGGTTTATTACGTAGGGCTTCCGGAACATCCCGGGTATGAGATTAATAAAAGCCAGGCAAGAGGATTTGGCGGTATGATTTCATTCCACACGGATACGGCAGAGACGGCAAAGCGGATTCTGGAGCGGGTGAAAGTCATTTCTTATGCAGAGAGTCTGGGAGGTGTGGAATCCCTGATTACGTATCCTATGCTGCAGACCCACGGAGATGTACCGGCAGAGATCCGGGAGCGTCTTGGCATCACTGATAATTTCCTGAGAATGTCTGTAGGTATTGAAAATGGTGACGACCTCATCGAAGATCTTGCGCAGGCGCTGAAAGGAGAATAGGCAATATGGCTTATGAATTTGATAAAATAATTGACAGAAAAGGCACCAACTGCCTGAAATATGATTTTGCAAGAGAACGCGGACACAGCGAGGAGGAGCTGCCTCTCTGGGTAGCAGATATGGATTTTCAGACGGCGCCGGAGATTGTGGAGCGCCTGCAAAGATCTGTGGCTCACGGTATTTTCGGATATAGCGAAGGAAAGGACAGCTATTTTCAGGCACTGGCAGGCTGGTATGAGAAGCATTTCGGATGGACGGTAAAACGGGAGTGGCTGGTAAAAACGCCGGGTGTGGTATTCGCCATTGCAGCTGCTGTCCGTGCATTCACCAAAGAGGGAGACGCAGTGCTCCTGCAGCAGCCAGTTTATTATCCGTTCAGCGAGGCCATTAAGGACAACGGAAGAGAGCTGGTGAACAGCCCGTTGAAGCTGGTGAATGGTCATTACGAGATGGACTTTGAGGATCTGGAGCAGAAAATAGTGGAGCATCAGGTAAAATTATTCCTGCTCTGCAGTCCTCATAACCCGGTAGGCCGTGTCTGGACAGAGGAAGAACTTCGAAGAGTGGGAGATCTATGTGTGAAACACAATGTGCTGGTAGTCAGCGATGAGATCCACAGCGATTTCACCTGGCCGGGGCATGAGCATCATGTATTTGCAAACCTGGATCCGAAATATGCGGAGATTTCCATTACCTGTACGGCACCCAGCAAGACCTTCAATCTAGCAGGACTTCAGACCTCCAATATTTTCATTCCGAACAGGACTCTTCGGAAGACCTTCAAAAAAGCCATTGATCAGGCTGGTTACAGCCAATTAAATACGCTGGGACTGGTGGCATGCCAGGCGGCTTATGAAGAAGGGGAGCCCTGGCTTACAGAATTAAAGAAATATTTACTTGAAAATCTGGATTTTTCGAGAGATTATATAGAAAGAAATCTGCCGGGCGTTCATCTGATCGAGCCGGAGGGTACTTATCTGATCTGGCTTGATTTCCGGGATCTTCGATTGCCGGAGGAAAAACTGGAACATCTGATTACGAAGGAGGCAAAGCTGTGGCTTGACAGCGGTGCTATTTTTGGATCAGATGGGGAAGGATTTGAGCGAATCAATATTGCGTGCCCGAGAACGACGCTGAAGGAGGCCTTTGACCGGCTGGCGAAAGCCTTGAAATCTCTGGGATAACAGGAAGGAAGAACACTTATGAAAAATCCGCTGCACTATCAGCTTTCTGAATACGACTGCGGTCCCACCGCTATGCTGGATGCCATCAGCTATCTCTTTGACCGGGAGGAAATCTTACCGGAAATTATCAGAAATGTCATGCTTTATTGTCTGGACTGTTATGGCTCGGAAGGGATTCCGGGAAAAAGCGGAACTTCGCGAGCAGCCATGATGTTTCTGAGCAACTGGCTCAATGGCTTTGGTGAGATCCGGAACCTGCCGGTGAGCAGCCAGTATCTGTCGGGAAAAAGTGTTTATCTGGGCAGTGAGAGTCTTATTAATGATGCCCTGCACAGAGGTGGCGCTGTGGTGGTTCGGCTTTATCTTGATGAACCTCATTATGTGCTGCTCACAGGTGAGCATGATGGTGTGGTGGAAATGTTTGACCCTTATTATCGGGCAGAACCTTTTAACGAACAGGATATTTTACTGGTGACAGACCGTGAGACCAGCTGCAACCGGCTGGTGCCGGAGCAGTATTTCAATCAGGAAGGGGAGACCATCTATGCCCTGGGACCTTTTGAGGGCCGGGAAGCGGTGATTCTCTTCAATGGCCGGACGAAGCTGGAACCGGAGAAGACGATCGAATACTTTATCTAACACAGGTGAAAGATGATGATTAAAAAAGACAGAATTTTAAAAGAGTTTGAAGAACTGATTTCCATTGATTCCCTTAGTTTTGCAGAAAGGGACATGGCGGATCGGCTGAAGGAGAAACTGGCCGCCCTTGGATTTGAAGTCCGCGAGGACAATGCCGGAGCCCAGGAAGATGGAACAGCCGGAAATGTATATGGCTATCTCAAAGGAACCCTGCCGGGAGACCCCATTTTGTTCTCCGCACACATGGATACGGTGCGTCCGGGAATTGGTAAGAAGATGTTCCTTAATGAAGCAACCGGCAAGATCGAGAGCGGCAAGGATACCATTCTTGGTGCGGATGATGTGACCGGGCTGGTGGAAATTCTGGAAGCGGTGCGTCATTTACAGGAAGAGAAGATTCCCTATCGGGATATCGAAGTGATCTTCCCCATTGCCGAGGAGTTGTATATTAAGGGTACGGATGCATTTGATTTCAGCCAGGTGAAGGCAAAAGAAGCCTATGTACTCGACATGGGCGGAGCACCGGGAGCAGCAGCCCTTCGGGCACCATCCCTCATTTCCTTTACCGTAAAGATGCATGGAAAAGCATCTCATGCCGGATTTGCGCCTGAGCAGGGCATTCATGCCATCCGAGCAGTCAGCCTTGCCATCAGCCGGATCGAGCAGGGACAGGTGGATGAAGACTCGACGCTGAATATCGGAAAGATTTCCGGTGGCGAGGGAACTAACATTATCCCGGAACTGTGTACCTGCGAAGGCGAGATCCGCAGTTACAGCCATGAAAAAGCACTGGCGCTGATGGATCAGCTTACCAGGACTTTTGAGAAGGCAGCAGAAGAAGTGGGTGCAGCTGTAGAGGTAACACCGGATATCCGCCTTATTGCTTATGACATCCCAAAGGATGCTCCAGTAGTTACGCATTTTAAAGAGGCATGTGAAAAACTGGGACTTGCCGGAACCCTGACCGAGACCTTCGGCGGAAGCGATAATAATAACTTTGTCCTTCATGGCATCCAGGGCATCGTCCTGTCCAGCGGTATGTATGAGGCACATTCTGTCAAGGAATATACCTATGTACAGGATATGATCAGCGGGGCAGAACTGGTAGCAGAACTGCTTGCTTAGAGATATAAGTAACAAGACGCTCAGAAGTGACAGCCTGTCACTTCTGCCCGTTTTATTACTTTTAAGCCGCGATTCTTGCAAAAAAGAATAAGTTTAGACTAACCAAAACGAGATTTTTGTGTTATACTATTGCCAAAGAACGACACCCGGGGTGGGTGTCCGGAGAACTGCTGAAAACAGAAAATGCAGCTGGAAAAGAATTTCACAGAAAAGAGGGATACAGTTATGGTAAAGATGATTTTAGATGTAGACGGCATGGCATGCGGCATGTGCGAGGCACATGTGAATGATGCGGTCAGAAAAGTATTTCAGGTAAAGAAAGTAACCTCTTCCCACAGCAAAGGAACCACGGAAATCATTGCCGAGGAACCGCTGGATGAGGAGAAACTGAAAAGCGCCATTGAGGCAACTGGCTACACCGTGCTGGGTATAAAAACAGAGCCATATGAGAAGAAAAAATTCTCTCTGTTTCATAGAGGATAAATAAGGGCCGGACCGCGGATGCGGACACTTAGCTGAGCACCTGGGTCCCCGACTCACCTGCTTAGTTGGGTGCCTGGCTCACCTGACCTCGAAAAAGTTCCTGCGATTTCTGATTTCGCAGGAACTTTTTTGCGTGCGATCTCAATTGAGACCCATGGAGGCTCTTTTTACCGCGTAATCTGACTTGACGCGGGAACTTTTTCCAACAGAATTTCAGATAGACCCGCGAACAAGCTCAGGAACACTGCCCGGAGTTGTTTGCTTTCAGGTTGCCAGTACTGGTTCTGGAGACAACAGGTTTTACCTTCATTTTACAAAAACTTCATAGCTATATGATAGAAGCGCCTCCGCGACAGGGATTATACTAATACCTTGTCAGGAGGAGAAAAATTTGACTTATAAAGAAATTAGAAAAAATGAAGAAGTACGTGCCTATCTAAAAAAAGGAAATGAAAATCTCGGAGTTCTCGGTTATACGGATCACTCAGAAGTACATTGTGTGTTGGTTGCAGAACGCTCCGCTTATATTTTAAAGAAGCTGGACTATACAGAACATGATATAGAACTGGCAAAGATTGCCGGGATGATGCATGATATTGGAAATGCCATTAACCGGAAGCAGCATGCAGAATATGGAGCTTTGCTGGCAGGTGAGATTCTGAAGAAGACGGATATGAGTCTGGAAGACCGGATAACAGTCATGTCTGCCATCGGACATCATGATGAATCTGCAGGTGGAGCAACCGATGTAATCAGTGCCGCACTGATCATTGCGGACAAGACGGATGTACGGCGCAACCGGGTTCGTGACAAAGAACCGGCTGCCTTTGATATCCACGACCGGGTCAATTATGCAGTCACAGAGGCAAAATTGAAAGTGAATAAAGAAAAAATGACCATCGCACTGAATCTGCAGATTGATGAAAATATCTGTACTATGTTTGAGTATTTTGATATTTTTCTTGGAAGAATGATGATGTGCCGGGGCGCGGCGGAGATTCTCGGAGCAAGATTCAAGCTGACTGCAAATGGCAGTAAAGTATTATAAAAATAGTTTACTTTTTCTTGTCTGTATGTTTTAATAAGACTATCAATTCTGTTATTTTCTAAAACATCAGGAGGTGGTCTTATTTCCTATTATTATCAGATGCTGGCAGAACAGCAGCGAATCCAGAAAGAAAAAGAACGAATTCAGAAACAAATTTTCAAGTTACCTGCGGGGACGATTTTTTGTTTCCAAAATGGCACTCATGTCAAATGGTATGAAAAAGACGGAAAGAGGCGTCAGTACTTACCAAAAGACCAGCGAAAATATGCGGAGAAGCTGGCAATGAAGAAATATCTGCTGTTGCGGATGAAGGAGTTGATACAGGAAGAGCGGGCGGTAGGCAGCTACATTTCTCACCATCGGGAATCTGTGTCGGAGCAGATGCTGGCACCGGACAGCCCATACTCTGAACTTCTTGCACCGTATTTTCAACCAGAATCCAGTGACCTTCAGTCCTGGATGGAATCCCCTTATGAACAGAACAAAAAATATCCAGAGCAGAAGATTTACGGTACAAGTGCCGGAATTCATGTCCGGTCAAAATCCGAGTCTATGATTGTCTATCTTCTTCATGATTACAAAATTCCGTTCCGATATGAAAGTGAACTGGAACTGGGACAAGTGACAGTTTATCCAGATTTTACAATCAGGCATCCGAAAACAGGAAAGCTGTTTCTTTGGGAGCATCTGGGAATGGTGGATGAGACTGCATACCGTAGAAATGCCTTGTTAAAACTGCAGTTATATATGGAGCATGGCTGGATTCCATCCGCGAATCTGATATTAACTTTTGAGACAAAGGAATATCCACTGGATATGGCTTATGTGGAGGGATTGATAAAGGATTATTTTGTGGTGACCGACTGCCAGAGGGACATCTCCCTCACGGGGCAATGTCAGTAAACTTGTTCGCGGGTCTATATGAAATTTTGAAGTCAAAAGTTCCCGCGTCAAGCCAGGTTGCGCAGTGAAAAGAGTCTCTGTGGGTCTCGATTGGCTTTGCGTGAAAAAAAGTTCCTGCGAATTCAAAAAACGCAGGAACTTTTTCGAGGTAAACCGAGACAGAGACCCAGGTGCCTGCCCAAGTGTTCGCAACCGAGCCGAAAGCTCAGGTCTCACACCATCCCGCGTTCTTTCCATTTCCCGGTCCGGTATCTTGCATAAGAGATCAAAAAGTTAGCGGTCCAGCCGATGGGAACGGCGCACCAGACCATGGCAATTCCAAAACGGGGAGCGCAGGTCATGGCGACGATAACGCGGATGGACAGGTTGACCAGGTTGGCGACGGTGAACATGACCATATCACCGGAACCGCGCAGGAGACCGTCTACGGACATTTTAAAACCGATCATACAGAAGAACCATCCCATGAAAGTGAGGTAACCTTCTCCGGTCAGAAAGGCTTCTGTGGCACCGTCGGTACCAAGGAAAAGAGCAATCAGTGAATGATGAAAGCATTCCATACTGATGCACAGGATGACAGCACAGAAGATGACCATCCGGACAGCAGCATGATAGCCTTTTACAACACGGTCCGTCTTTCCGGCACCCAGATTCTGTGCAGTGTAGGAAGAGACCGCATTTCCAATGCCTGACATGGGAACTACACAGATGCTTTCAATACGCATGGCAGCAGAGAATCCGGCCAGTGCGGCGGATCCGAAGCTGTTGACCACAGACTGTACCAGCATCATACCGATAGAAACGGTGGATTGCTGCAGGATGGAGGGAATGGCAATGCGGGTCATGGAAACCAGCTCTTTTCCGTCGAAGACAGAGTGGCTCTCTGAAAATGCTGTCATTGCTCCGACACTACAAGAAGAGTCATCTATGGAAGATACTGGTGATGATATTTTTTTCAGAATCTTCAGCAGTACAAGCATGGACAGAACTGCTGAAATTCCCTGCGCGATCAGCGTTGCCCACGCTACCCCGGAGACACCCATGTGGGCACCGGCTACCAGAAGATAGTCAAGAACAATATTAAAGAGTGAGGAAAAAATGAGAAATCCGAGAGGAATTCTTGATTTTCCAAGGGCATTGAACATGGCGGAAAACACGTTGTACATGAACAGAAACGGCAACCCAAGAAAATAAATCCGCAGATATTCCGAAGCCATGGAAAGACAATCCGCGGGTGTGTTCAGAAGAACCATGATTTCCCGGCTGCAAAATAATCCGAAGATGCCAAGCAGCAGACTTAAGCCAAGAAAAGCCAGAGATGCCGTGTAGATGGCAGTCTTCATGCGGTCATATTTCTGTGCGCCGAAATACTGGCTGACGATGACAGAAGCACCCATGCCTCCGCCAATGGCCACGCAGATAAAAATATTGGTCAGTGAATAGGAGGCTCCCACTGCAGCCAGCGCCTGCTCACTGACAAAGCGGCCCACGATGGCAGAATCCGCCATGGTGTAAGTCTGCTGAAATAAATTGCCGATAATGATTGGCAGTGCAAATATAAAAAGTGCCTGAAACGGCGGTTTCTTAATTAAATAATCCTGTTCCAACGGTTTGTCCCTCCACACAATCAATTCTTTCCCTATCATACGTCAAAAAACTGAAAATGTCACATGAAAGTTATTTATTGAAAAAGCAGGTGAGATAGCGTAATATAAAAACAGAGAATGTGCATATGTGTATGTACAGGTAAGAGGGATTAAAGGAGGACATCATATGCTGTATATTGGAGTGGATCTTGGAACATCCGCAGTCAAACTGCTTCTCATGGACGGGGCAGGACACATTGAAAAAATTGTATCAAAAGAGTATCCGATTTATTTCCCACATCCGGGCTGGTCGGAACAGAATCCGGAGGACTGGTTTGCGCAGACCATGGACGGATTGAAAGAACTGCTTTCTGAATGTGATAAGAGTCAGGTGGCAGGTATCAGTTTCGGTGGTCAGATGCATGGTCTTGTCATTCTGGATGAGAAGGATCAGGTGATCCGTCCGGCGCTGCTATGGAACGATGGCCGTACTTATGAGGAATGCGATTATCTGAATAACGTGATCGGAAAAGAAAAGCTTTCCGAGTATACGGCAAATATTTCCTTCACCGGATTTACGGCACCGAAGATTCTGTGGGTGAAGAATAAGGAACCGGAGAATTTTGCAAAGATCAAAAAGATCATGCTGCCGAAGGATTACATTGCATACAAATTATCCGGTGTACACTGCACGGACGTATCCGATGCATCCGGCATGTTGATCTTTGATGTAAAGAACCGCTGCTGGTCCAAGGAAATGATGGAGATCTGCGGTATTAACGAAGAGCAGCTGGCAAAAGTATATGAGTCCTATGAGGCAGTAGGAAATGTGCTTCCGGAGATCGCAAAAGAACTTGGTATTCCAAAGACCGTTAAAGTCGTAGCAGGAGCAGGTGACAATGCGGCAGCTGCTGTGGGAACCGGAACAGTAGGAGACGGAAGATGCAATATTTCTCTGGGAACAAGCGGAACTATCTTCATTTCTTCTGAAAAATTTGGTGTAGATAAGTACAATGCTCTTCATGCATTTGCTCATGCAGATGGCCATTATCATCTGATGGGCTGCATGCTCAGTGCTGCTTCCTGCAATAAATGGTGGATGGATGAGATTATTGGAACTAAAGATTATGCAGCTGAGCAGAAAGCCATTGAGAAGCTGGGCGAGAATCATGTATTTTTCCTGCCGTATCTCATGGGAGAACGTTCTCCCCATAATAACCCGAATGCAAGAGGAACCTTCATCGGTATGACCATGGACACCACCAGAGCGGACATGACCCAGGCGGTACTGGAAGGTGTAGCATTTGCCCTGAGAGATTCTCTGGAAGTAGCAAAATCCCTTGGCATCCACATTGAGAGAACCAAGATCTGCGGCGGCGGAGCTAAGAGCCCACTCTGGAGAAAGATGATTGCCAATATCATGAACCTAAAGGTGGACATGATCGAGAGCGAGGAAGGCCCGGCCCTTGGTGGAGCTATGCTGGCAGCCGTAGCCTGCGGTGAATATAAAAATGTAGAAGAAGCAGCGGAGAAACTGGTGAAAGTTACTGGTACCGTAGAACCGGATCCAGAGTTGGCAGCAAAATACGAAGAGAAATATCAGCAGTTCAAACAGATTTATCCGGCATGCAAACCGCTGTTTGAGATCATTAAATAGGACGATAAAAAATTTTCAACAGTTTCACTGAAAATTGTGCAAAAAAGATATTGCAAAACAGAAAAATTTATTGTACAGTAGAGAAAATTAAATGATGTACATGAATGGGCATGGAAAGAGGAATTCTTTTCCATGCCTTTTTTTATTTCAGGAAGGAGCACACCGTTATGGATAGCATGGATCGCAGTATTTTAAAATGCCTCAGTGAAAACTCAAGAAGATCAGCAACTGATATCAGTCAGGCAGTCCATCTGTCAGTGGCAGCTGTTATCGAAAGAATCCGGAAGATGGAGAGGAAGGGAATTATTCAGCAGTATACAATTGTGGCAGATCAGCACAAACTGGGAAATGATGTGACGGCTCTGATGGAAGTTTCTCTGGAGCATCCAAAATATTATGAAGAATTTACAAAAGTGATGGCTGATAACGAAAATATTGTGGCCTGTGATTACCTGACGGGAGATTATGATTTTATGCTGAAAATCCAGACTCAGTCTTCTGAGACTCTGGAGCATCTTCACAGAATTATCAAAAGTATCCGCGGTGTATCTGCAACGAAAACTTATTTCGTATTGAAAGAGATCAAATGCGGACAGACCGCAGTCAGCGGAGTATAGTCTTCTTCACGCTGGATATACTAGGTGCAAAAGGAGGTAAACTTTGATGAACAGAGGTTTGGACTGTTTTGCACTGACAGTAGTTATTATTGGAGCCATCAACTGGGGACTCATCGGATTCTTTCAGTTGGATCTGGTAGCGTGGATCTTCGGAAATTTAAGCTGGCTTTCCAGAATCATTTATGCACTGGTAGGAATATGTGGTTTGTATATGCTTTCCTTCTACGGTCATTTGTCCGGTGAGTAAAAACATTTATAGGTTGCCATTTCTTCATGGATGTGCTATACTCTGAAAGACATTGGGGAAAAGGCAACGGGTGGATAGCGAATGGCGGTCAATATGACAAAAGAGATCAATTGCATGCTTTTAAAGAGCGGTTTGCCGTTGTATGAGAGGGCAGTTATGGTTGCTGCTGCTGCACATAGTGGAATGACAAGAAAGGGAACCGGAATTCCTTATCTGTCTCATCCGGTGGAAGCGGCGTCAATTATAGCGGAAATGACAGACGATCAAGAACTGATCGCAGCTGCCGTGCTGCATGATGTGGTAGAAGACACCGAGGTCACAGCACAGGAACTGGAAGAGATGTTTGGATCTAGAGTGGCCCATTATGTGGCATGTGAGACCGAGAATAAGCGCAGGGATTTGCCGCCGGAATCGACCTGGAAGCTGCGAAAGCAGGAAACCATTACATTTCTTAAGAAAAAGGCAGATCGGAATGCCAGAATGCTGGCACTTGCAGACAAGCTTTCCAATCTGCGTTCTATTGAGAGGGATCTGAACAGCATCGGAGACCGTATCTGGCAGCGTTTTAACCAGAAGGATAAAGCAATGCATGGATGGTTTTATCGCCAGACAGCGGAAGCACTCCGGGAACTGGAATTGTACCCGGCATGGCAGGAGTATGACCGTCTGATCAGAAAAGTATTTGAACAAGGGTAATTTAGGGGGGCTGTAATCATATAAGATGCAGACCCCTTATTTATAGAAATGAGGAGGACCTAAGATGACACCGTATAGTGAACTTGGAAAAGAAGAATTGCTGGCACTGAAAAAAGAACTGGAGCTTCAATATGAAGATGCAAAGGGCAAGGGACTGAAGCTGGATATGTCCAGAGGAAAGCCAGCTCCGGCACAGCTTGACATGACCATGCCGATGATGGATATTTTCACCAGCCATGCCGATATGAAGGACGAGCAGGGTGTGGATACGAGAAACTATGGCTGCCTGGAAGGAATTTACGGAGCACGCCGTCTGTTGGGCGAGATGCTGGGTGTGGATCCGGAGCATGTCATTGTATTTGGTACAGCAAGCTTAAATGTCATGTATGACAGCATTTCCAGATCTTACACGCATGGTGTCATGGGAAGTACTCCCTGGTGCAAACTTGATAAAGTAAAATTCTTATGTCCGGCTCCTGGATATGACCGTCATTTTGGTATTACCGAGCATTTCGGTATCGAGATGATTACGATTCCCATGACTTTGGAAGGTCCGGATATGGATCTGGTAGAAGAGTATGTAAAGGATCCGGCTGTGAAAGGTATCTGGTGTGTACCGATGTATACGAATCCTCTGGGAATTACTTATTCTGAAAATGTCTGCAAGCGGATGGCAGACTTAAGTCCGGCTGCGGAAGATTTCCGTATCTACTGGGATAATGCCTACTGTGTTCACCATCTGTATGATGAGGAGGAGAAACAGGATCATCTGCCGGAGATGCTTTCTATGTGCAAGGCAAATGGCAAAGAAAATATGATTCTTGAGTTCGCTTCCACATCCAAGATCAGTTTTGCAGGAGCAGGTATCAGCTGTATCGCCGCATCCAAGGACAATCTGGACTGGGTAAAGAAATCCATGACCGTACAGATCATCAGCCATGACAAGATCAACCAGCTGCGTCATGTACGTTTCTTCAAGGACCTGAACGGTATCAAAGAGCATATGAAGAAACATGCAGCTATTATGCGTCCGAAATTTGAACTCGTGCTGGATGTGCTGGAGAAAGAGCTGGGCGGTCTGGGCATCGGTACCTGGACAAAACCGCTGGGAGGATACTTCATTTCTTTCGATACGATGGAAGGCTGTGCAAAGGCTGTATACCAGAAATGTAAAGATGCAGGCGTTACTCTGACCACTGTCGGAGCCACCTATCCATATAAGAAAGATCCCCATGATACCAATATCCGAATTGCACCGTCCTTCCCGTCCATGGAAGAACTGAAACAGTGTGCAGAGCTGTTTGCACTGTGTGTAAAACTGGCAAGTGTGGAAAAATTACTGGAAAAATAAAGAATGAAAAAAGAACTGCAAGGATGGATAAAAAAATTCAGGGAAACTTACTTCAGTCCGGAGATTGATCTTTCGGCCAGAGTATTTTTTGTGCTGGTCATTGCCAGTATGTTGTTTTGCCTGATCATCACAGCAGTCAATTTTGCAGCGGGTGTCGGGACTGTCGGCGTAGTGGTCGATCTGGCATCCGCTGCTTTTTGTGCATTGATTCTGTGGTACGCAAGGACAAGCAGGCGTATCCGGCAATGTCAGCTGATCACGATTGTCTGTGTATTTTTCGGGCTGTTTCCCTATCTGTATTTACGGATGGGAGGATATCATGGAGGCTTTACCGCGTTCCTGATTTTTGCGGTGGTTTACACGGTCTTTATGCTGGAAGGATGGCTTGCTTTTGGTATTACTGTGCTGGAACTGCTTTTTTATACAGGACTGTATGTCGTTTCCTACCGGTATCCCTTCCTGGTATCAGGTTTTCCGGCAGAGAAAGATTATCTTCGCAGCAATATTATGGACTTTCTGATCGTCGGGGCGACGCTTTGCGTGACGATGTATGTGCAGGTACGGCTGTACCGGAAACAGCAGCAGCGGCTGCACCAGCAGAATCAGCTGCTGGCACAGGCCAGTCTGTCGAAGACAGAATTTCTTGCCAATGCTTCCCATGAGATGAAGACGCCTCTTACAGTGGCCTCCGTCAACATTCAGACGGTCATGCGGATGCTGAATCATATGGGGGAGAGCAATCCGGAGACGACAGAACTTTTAGCAGACGCGCAGGAGGAAATCATGGGGCTTGCACGGATGGTCAGCGGCATGCTTTCCATGGCTTCCCTGTCAGAGAGCACAGAAAAGAAACGGTGCAGTCTGACTGCGATTCTGAAAAACAGCACGGATATGCTGAGACTTCTGTTCCGGAAGAAAGAAAATGAACTGGAAGTTTCCGTGGAGGAAGGGATGGAAGTGTTTGCAGATGCCGACCTGATCTCCCAGGTGCTGGTGAATCTTCTGCAGAATGCCAATACCCATACACAGGGGGGCAGGATTGAAGTCCGGGCTTTCTTAAAAGATGGAAAATATCAGGTGGAGATTACGGATAATGGGAGCGGCATCGCGCCGGAGCTTCTGCCCCATGTGTTTGAGCGGGGTGTTTCCGACGGAGGCACCGGATTTGGACTGTTTTTAAGTAAAAGTGTGGTGGAATCCCACCATGGAAAGATCTGGATTGAGAGCAGGCAGGGAGAAGGAACGAAAGTATCCTTTGTCCTGCCGGTATATGAAGGACAAAGGGGATAGATGAAAGGAAAAAGACTGCTTCTTGTAGAAGACAATGAAAAGATTCTGAGAGGAAACCAGCGTCTGCTGGAATGGGAAGGGTATGAGGTGGACGCGGCCAGGACGCTGGAACAGGCAGAACAGTGCTTTGAAGCCAGGAGACCGGATGCCGTGATCCTGGATATTATGCTGCCGGATGGAAACGGACTGGAATACATGAAAGCACTGCGGCAGGGAAGGGAAGGCGATGTGCCGATCTTACTGCTCACCGGGCTCACCAGCCAGGAAGATGTAATACAGGGATTGGCAGCAGGCGGAGATGATTATCTGACAAAGCCCTATGATTTTCCGATTCTGCTGGCACGTATTGAGGCACTTCTGAGGAGGGCAGACCGGATTCCGAAGACACTGCAGGCAGGAAAGCTTGTGCTGGATATCACCTCCTGTACGGCGAGTATGGAAGGGCGGGATCTTCTGCTGACCCAGAAGGAATTTGCACTGTTATCACTGTTTGTACAGAACCAGGGACAGGTGATAAGCGGAGAATATCTCTATGAAAAAGTTTGGAAGACTTCTACGGCGGGAGACACCCAGGCACTCAAGACGGCTGTGGCGAGACTGCGGAACAAGATCAGGGAGAGTGGTTTCTGCATCGTGTCGGCGAGAGGAGAAGGCTACTGCCTGGAACAGGAATAAGGACTCGTAAGCAGGGTGAAGGTTACAAAATTGCAACCTTCGCCCTGCTTTTTTTGTAATTCGATATAATGAAGACAGGTAATGATCGTGTTATGAAACAAACGGGGAGGAGACCGATGAAGAAAAAGATAATCAGTATTCTGTTGGTGGCAAGTCTGATGGCGGGAAATATGGGAGACCTGTCAGGAATGCAGGTGAAGGCCGCACCGGCATATACCTATGAACCTGTGACCGGACTTTATATGGCATATGAGAGCGGCAATCATCCGGCGACCGGGGATAGCCAGATCGCACTGATGGATCAGTCCATGAGCATGGCTGCATCTGACGGTACATTTTTGACGACTTATAAGGACTATGACAGTCAGCGCGCATATCTGGAGCGGAATCATTATCTCTTGAATTCGTATTTTACACTGGAGTCGGACGGTGGGGGTTCCACGTTTCGTTATCAGGGGGATCAGATTCTTGGAAGTTCTGTGAAGGGGACGAAAAAGGGAACCTATGCAGCCGGGTACGCAGCGGGAAACGGTATGACCGGCATGGTAAGAGAGGGAAGCCGTGTACATACATTTGATCCGTCCAGAGAATGGTATTATGCTACTTTGAAAAGAAACGGAATCTCTGTGGGGGCAAAAGAGTATGATAAGGATACGATCTGGAATGGGAATACCGTCAATATGGTAGCCAAAGGAGATGTGGAATACTCTTATGCGCTGGAAGGCTATTCTGATGAAATAACGAAGATGGACGGATTTGCCGGACTGTATGGGCACAAATATGTGTTCCGGGGACTGATCAATGCGCTGGGACACGGCTTAGATGTGGACAGTATGGGCCGGTTTAAGCCATTTAACCTGAAAAATGACAGGAGCCTTCAGTTTTCTTCTCTCTCTGATTACTGGACAAGCGCGCAGAAGCTTCAGAACGGCGGTATGTGGTTTAAGGGATATGGAAATGACAGTACCGTCAGTCCGGTTCGTTTTCAGAAGATCACGGTATATGGAAAAGATACACAGGGACCGAAGATTGCGTATGCGGCAGTCTATGACCGAAATCCGGTCTATCAGAAAGAAGATACCATTCCGGAGGGCAAGGCAGAAGGGTTTATGAACTGGGAGCTTGCCCCGGTCACTGGTGTAAGTGAGGCGGGGAAGGAACTTTATGTTGCACTGGTATTTGACGAACCGGTCGTTTTCAAAGAGGGCACCGTTCTTTCTGATCTGAAGCTGGATGTGAAAGCCATGGGAATCAGCGGTTCCGATGCCAATCCGGCGGCCGCTTCCTTTTACAGTTACGCACCGCATGAGAAGACCGGTCTTCCGGTCATGGTATTCAAATATACGGTTCCCAAAGACAGCAGTGTAAGAGGGGACTACTACCGTCTGACCAAGGTGGTATTTAATGACAAGGACAATGCGGCTCTCTTCCAGAATATTACGGACCTGTCCGGAAATGCCATGGGCCTGAACCAGTCCGGCATGCAGGATGGATTTGAGAAAAACCTGGTAAATACGGTCATTGATCTTAGAAAACTGGCAGTGAAAAGTGTCAGCATGGATGCGGGAGATGCCGCAAATGTACCGGAAGGCGGCAAATTGTCAGTTACGGTCAATCTGACCAAAGAGATCAGCAACCGGAAAGAGCTGGAAAAAGCAGAGGAAAACCTGCCGGTGCTGACGCTGAACGTGAAAGACCAGGATGGAAACTATGTGACCATCGGCGGCACACGCAGTGTGGTAAATAGTAAAAGTGAGAGCTTTTTAAATTATGAAATAACCGATACGTCAGACACGGCCAACAGTGCCAGCTGTCTCGCCCTGCGGTTTACCACGCAGACGGAAAAAGGATGGCAGTTGGAGGAAGGCGCAGACCGTATCCGTGTGAAGAGCCTGCATCTGAATGGGCTGGAGATCAAGGACGAGGTCGGAAATGTGCTTTCCGGAGAGATCATTCAGAATGGAAAGACCCAGGACGGCACAGATCTCACACCGGACAGAAGCTACCAGCTTGACTATCAGCCGATGAAACTGACACTGGAAGCTGGAAGCTTTGATGATACGACAAATATTTATAAAGTGCCGTATCAGGTAAATGACAACGCATCCTTAAAGGGCTGCACCGGAAAATTATCATTCTATCTGACGCCTTCTTATTATGGAGAAGAGAAGCTTCAGTATGCGCTACTGGATACGGATACCGTTGCGGACAATGAGTGGAAAGGGGCATCTGACGGCACCGGTGCGGAGACACTGATTTTTTCCGATGCAAAGGAACAGAAGGGATATTTCTTCCTGAAGCTTCCGGACAAATGTGAGGCAGGAGACCTGAACCTGAAGCTGGAAGGAAGCGACGGCGCCGGAAATGAGGCGCAGAGTATTCAGGTGGTCAAGATCGGTATTGACAGGGCAGAACCGCGGGTGAAGATGGAATGGGTGGATGAACGCACCATCCGTGTTGCGATTACCGATCTGTCAGATGTATCGTGGAGCTATGACTGGAAGTTCACGAAAAAGAGCGGCAATTTGGAAGATCAGGAGACGCATCAGACAGGGAAAGGAACCGACAAGGTCATTACCCTGAAAAATGATGAGATTGGAACCGATCAGGTGCTTTATGAATCTGTGTTTATATTGACTGTGACAGCTAACGGACAGACGGTGACGATGCCGGAACTGACCGGAAGTTATGACAATACCGTTGCCAGCATCGAATTGAGCAGTGATGTTCCGACAGATACATTTGTCAGCGGGTCACCCTGGGTGAAAGTGGCCTATAAGGATGTGGCAAAGCTGGAATATTTCTGGATGGCAAGATCTGTCGATGCCCCCGCAGGAAACTATTCGAAATGGAGCTATACAGAGATTGATTTGAGCAGCACAGATACCAGTATCCAGTCACTGGATGAGATACAGGACGAAGAGGCAGTCACGGAAGAACCGGTGCAGGAGGAACTGATCGAGGAAGAAAAGACTGCCGGGGAAGAAGTGATCAAAGAGAACCCGTCCGACAGTGAACCGGTCGAGGAAGAACCTTCGGAAGAGAAGCCGACGAAAGAAGAAACGTCGGAAGAGAAACCTTCGGAAGAAGAAACCGCAGAAGAGAACCCGTCTGACAGCGAACAGACCGGAGAATCAGCCGAAGAACCGGATGGAGAGTCGGTAGAAAAGAAGTCGACGACGGAAGAACCGGCAGAAGAGGCTCCGGCCGAGGAAGAGCAGGCAGAAGAACCTGTCGAAGCGGTACCGGAAACAGGTGGCCAGTTTATGACCATGTCCGCCAGACATGCGGTGAAAACGGAGCAAAGCACCGGTGGACAGTTTCGGCTGATGACTGCGAACGAGAGTCTCTCGGTGCCGACTGTGAATCATGAGGAGCGGCCAGACAGTGAAGATACTGCGAGTAACAATGACATACCAGACAATGATACAGCAACTAACAGTGAAGATGAAGCAATAACATTGCATACAGGCAGTGTCACACTGAATGCAGCGGATGCAGCAGAGCTGTGGCTGCAGGGAAATGTACAGAAAGAGGTGTCTGAGATCTACCGGCCGCTGGAACTGTTTGTAAAAGCAACGGATGCTTCCGGTAAA
Source organism: Hominiventricola sp. (assembly GCF_057604405.1). Taxonomy (NCBI): domain Bacteria; kingdom Bacillati; phylum Bacillota; class Clostridia; order Lachnospirales; family Lachnospiraceae; genus Hominiventricola; species Hominiventricola sp. The sequence goes on along the minus strand of NZ_DBLYVB010000004.1, from coordinate 22,705 downwards.
TCTACCTATAAGAGCATTTCCTTCCGGCTGTTGAACCGGTTGAACACAAGTGGTAAGGAGCTGGGATTCGGCAACAGTTACACATTTATTGATTCTAATTTCCGGGTATGGGATGTGGACGTGACAGGGCTGGATGGAGAATCCAAGTGGATGCAGCCATATACGAAAGGGGAAGATCTTCTCGTAACCGGTAAGATCATTGTGGGAAAAGCCTATGACGGCGCTGAGATTGATTATGCAAATTCGTATGTGCAAGTAACAGATGATGAGACTGGCGAGGAACTCTGGCGGGAAACCATTGATGAAAGCACGCTTGTGAAGGACAATTTTGATAGTGAGCTGCAATGGTTTGAAGGCCTGCAGACAGAGACAGGGATGCTCAAGCGTTGCACTCACTACCGTTACACGACGGTAATCCCGGCATCCGTATTTGACAAGGTAGAGAACAGACAGAGATGGTTTACGGTGACGATGGAACTGGTTCCGTATACACCGACTGCAATTGGAGATGCAGATCAGATTTCTTTTGATGAAGGAGGAAGGGTGGAAAGGCATTATTTCTCTGTTGTGCCGAAGCTTCCCATCACCGGAGGAATTGCGGGAATCAAGACATGGCAGGGGACAAGCGAAGAGGAAAGTGGAGAATACGGAGAATACAAAGTTACCAGAGATCTTCATTTTGCCGGAACACAGGCACAGCTTTCTGTGGATGAAAATGGAACGATAGAGGATCACACCACAGAGCAGGTGGTGGAACTTGCCACACTGGCAGATCTCACAGGTAGACAGGGAATTCCGCCGCAGCTGGTCTTCTATGCACAGGATGGCGGTGTGAATGAAAACTCAGAAGATACCGAAAGAAGATATGAGGGCAGAACCGCGCAGGTGATTACAGGCAGCAGGAGTGCCTTGAAGCTGGATACGGAGAGCGGAACATTTGTGATAAATACAGATGACGTTACCAAATCTTCCGGAGAGCTGATAAACAGTTACGATGATCCCTATAGGAATGGCACCTGGCCGGAACAGGCGACGGAAGATCATGCCGGTTATGAGAATGCACTGCTGGGTGAGAGCTACGGACTTCAGCTTCAGTCCGGCTTAAATGAGATTTATTACCAGTTTATCTCGGCAAGCGGGGACTATTCCCCGGTCTACAAGCTGAGCCTTCAGCTTAAAAAGCCACAGGTGACTTCTGAGATGAACCCGCCTGCACCGACGGATGATAGCAAGGTGAGCCAGGAAGTCACGGTGAATATTCACATCAGTGAGGAAGAAGACCTTGCAAACGTGGATGTGACAGCGGCTTATGAAGACGGTGAAGCGGTGCCGCAGCTGTCTGGAAGTGCCGAAGGAACCCACAGTTTCCTTTTTGTCCGCAATGGTAACGTAACCGTAACGCTTACAGACAAGGAAGGAAATACATCCAGTGAGACCATCCCGGTGACACACATTTCCGAAGCACCGGTATTGGAAGATGTGACAAGCAACAGTACGACGCAGATTGATGTGACCGGTAAGACCGGAACTAACGCAGTGCGTGTGGGATTCCGTTTCGATGAAGCCTATGAGAAGTGGATCGATGCAGACGGAACCGATGACGGACAGTGGCATGATGTGAAGGAAGGCACCTTCCCGGGCAGACTGGACGGCACAACGTTCAATGACGATGGAACCTTCCGAATCCTTGCGGAAGCCAAATCAACAGAAAACGGAGAAGGGGTGAACCCGACTTCCATTACCATCCGGGCGGAAGACCGGTATGGACATGTGACGGAGCAGACGCTGGCGCTGAGTGTGACCGGAAGCCGGGCAAAAGCAGTGACCACTTCGTATACATGCGGAGAGAGCTTTGGCTTTAATCAGCCGGTCTATCTGGCAGAGCCGGATACCGGAGTGGACAAATGGACCTATAAAGCGTCGTATGATTTCCTGCCGGTTTATGAGAGTGGAACTTTTACCATCACCTATTATGATCTGTTTGCCAGACAATGGACGGAAGAGATCACGACTGTATTGGATGATGCATTCCGCCACAGTGTGGTGCAGTCCATTACGACATCTACACAGGAGGATGTAACTGTCACAATCTCAGCACTTGCAGATTATCTGTATGTGAAATGCGATGGCGATGTGAAAGCTGACGGTGATACGGTCTCTATCGGTGAAAGTACATATGGTAAGACCGGGAAACTTACCTATACAGAGAGTGGCATAAAAGCATACACACTTGCAGTCCTGAGTGAAGACCCTACGGCGGAAGAGCGCACGATGACATTCCAATACCGGGTTGGAAATATTGACCGGACAGCGCCGACGGCGGTCTTGGAACGGGTCGTCAATGGAAATGAAGTAGTGGTGCTTCAGGAAGACGGTTCTGTGAAGCGTACCGTATATGGAAGTGTGACGTACCAGATTCTTGGATTTGACGAAGAAAATGTCCGGATTACGGACAGCTCCAATGGAGTCATCCGCTTTACCGCGCCCGGAAAAGAAGTGTTCCATTTTCAGGATGAAGCCGGTAACCGTGGCACACTGGAAGTCAGTGAACAGGATACAGATTTCATAAGCACCGAAGCAGGAACGATCAAAGAAGTCCTCATTTCCTGGTATCTGGGCGATACATTGGCAGGTACTTATGTAAATCCGGACGGACAGGAGGTGGATTTTCCGAAGACCACGAAAAATATGCGGGCTGTGCTCACTGCACTGAATGAGAAAGGGGAGACTGTAGATACAGAACTGTCTCTCGCAGAGGGAACAGAGGTAGATTTTGCAAGGATCAATCAGACGAATGGAAGCGTGGTATTCTCCGGAAACGGAAAGTTGACGCTGACACTGAAGGCAGCCAATGAAGTACAGATACCGCTGACTATCAGCAATATTGACAAGAGGGTACCTACAGGAAGGCTGATCTACGGACAGCCGGAAAACGGAAAGGTAAAAGTCTATGTGGAGCATGATGCGGACAGCTGGATCGAGGAACCGCAAAACGTGCAGAAGGATGCGGAAGGAGAATATATCGAGTTTACCAGCAACGGAATGATTCAGATTACGCTGAAAAATGATGTGGGAAATACCACCACACTGATTGCAGAAGTCTATGTACTGGACACAGAACCGCCGGTGATCACATCCAGCCGGTGGCTGACACAGACCGGTGATCTTACAAAAGTGACCAACGGAGCTGTCCGCCTCTACATGGAATTTAATGAGCAGATTTCCAGAGCAGAGCTTACCATATCAGACAGGGAAGGCAATCCGGTGGATGCTGCTCAGAAGGATGCCTATGCGAAGGCGACGATTCTGGGCAACACACTGACCGTAGATTTTGAGCAGAACTGTCAGATCGGACTGAAGGCGTATGACATGTCAGGAAATGCACCGCAGACTCCGTGGACCTATCCGGCAGATGCCCCACTTACCATCATTGACAGAACAGCACCGACCATGACGCTTACCAAAACCTATGATGAGGATGCGAATACCGTTCATCTTGCGTCAGATTTTAATGAACCGGTGACGGGCACCTTTGAAGCAGGAACCGGTACGGATGGTACGCCTGTTTATGAGAATCATTTTGAAAAGACGGTGGATAAAAACGGTACCTATCAGCTGAGCTTCGCAGATGAAGCCGGCAATCCGGTATCCCAGGTGGTACAGGTGACAGAGATCGATACGACAGCTCCGAAGCTCACATTTACGTTCTGTGAGCAGGACGGCACAAAACTGGAACTGAAGAAGGACGAACAGGGAAACCTCTTTGCACCGGTCCGGAAGGACAGTTTTTACCTGAAAGTAACGACCGATGAGGACAACACATCTGTGAGAATCCGGAATACCAGCACACGGGGCATGGAACAGAAGCTTCCCATTACCGGCAAAGATCAGTATGCAGATTATCTGGTGGAGGAAAACGGTATCTATCAGTTGATCGCGGAAGACCGGTATGGAAATACCGGAGTCAGCACAGTGACCATTGATTTTCTGGACAAAACGCCGCCTGCCCTGACATTTCCGTCCGGCGCGGTGGAAGTACTGGCAGGTACTCAAGCTGCAGTGGCAAAAGCAGCGCTTCGTTCCGGCGTTACCGCAGATGAAGCGTGTGCTATGGAAGTATTGCTGGATGAAAGTATACTTCGCATGGCAGGTTCCTACGTGGTTCCTATCCAGGCGGTGGACAAAGTCGGAAATGAGACCAGAAAGACAAGAAGGCTGAAAGTGCTCCCGGCAGATGGCCATTACTTTATGGTCAATGGAAAGAACGTACAGGCAGGCAGCGTGAGCACGGTGACGGGAACAACCGTGACGGTAAAGGCACCGGAGGAATATACAGAAGAACTGTCGGCAGGCGGAGAGGCAGCCCTCTACTGGAGCAAAGGCTATCAGACGAGAGCCCAGATGAAGGATGCAAAGAAATTTACCGATTCCTTTGAAGTATCAGAAAGTGGCTACTACACCGTGATGCTTGGTACGCCGAACAGAGATGCCTATCTGATCTATCTTTATGTACAATAACGGGGAGGGACGAAGGAGATGAAAAATAAGAGCAGAATTGGAAAACGGATTGTCTCAGCTCTTCTGGCTGTTTTTCTGATGGCCGAGAGTGTTCCTCTTGAGGTATTTGCATGGAAATCAGAGAGCGGGACACTCAGTGTGGAAAATGACTATATCAAAGTCACTGTGAATCAGAAAAACGGTGGATACAGCATCACGACAAAGGAAGGTGATGTGACCAAAGAAACGGATAATGACAAAGCACTCCTGCACAGCGGGGAGGAGTATGACAGTTCCTTTGCCAGTTTCCAGGTCGGCGGCGAGAACGGGAAGGGATATATTTTCGGTAATCACTACCTGTTCTCAGAACCGCTGGTGACCACATCCGATGCCAATGGCATTACCAGTACCTATCGCGTCGGGGATCTGAGCATCACCCAGAGAATTGAACTGGTCAACAATGCGTCGTCCGAGCAGCTGGGAACGGCACAGATCCTTTATACGGTGGAAAATAAATCCGACCAGGAAAAGGCGGTTCGGAGCAGACTTCTGATGGATACCATGCTGGGGGATCAGGATTACGCCCTTTACGAAGCGGGAAATAACATTCTCGGTGACGGGTTTCAGGGTTATGTAAAAGAGACGGTACTGGATTCCTCGGACGGGAAAACGGTGATTCCGGCAGATTATTTTGCAAGAAACCGTCTGTCAGAATCGACCATAGCGGCATTCGGAGTGAACAGTACGCTGAAGACAGAAAAACCCTATAAGATGATCTTTGCCCACTGGGCGAACCTGGCTTCCAGTATCTTTGATTATACACCGGATACGACGCTGAATTTTACGAATAATCTGAATGAGTGGAAGACAGCGGATTCTGCGGTGGCACTGTATTTTGATCTGGGAACGCTGGGAGGCGGAGAGAAGAAAACATTCTCCACATACTATGGAGTCACGGCAAATGTTAAGAATAAGGGAAATCAGGTCCGGGTAAATACGACAGCCCCTTCTGTACTCCGGTTCAATGACGCAAGGACGGATTTTATCGGAAGCTCCGGCGAGGCAGACAATCTGGTCCGGGTGAGCACGACGGTCAATAATCCGTCAAAACAGACAGACGGACAGGAGGGAACCACATGGAGCCATCTGCGGGTAGCGGTCTACGCAGTGGGACTGACCACACAGAGACAGTCGGATGACGGCTCCTGGACGACGTATGACAATACGAACCCACTGGTGACAGAGATCGAAGATTTCAAGCCGGGGAGATCACTTCCGACCTATTTTGATTTTCAGTTTACCCCGCAGGAAGAGCCGCAGCTTGGAAGCTTTGTGACCAAAGTGTATAATTTTGACCCGGCGGTCAACGAGCTGGGTGTCTATGCGGAGGATTTCTGCATCGCGACTACAGAGAACAGTATCTTTATTCCGGGAAAAGATCCGGATATGCCGGTGGTATCCGTACTTGGCGTGCAGCCGGAGATTCTCTACAATGAAGGCGGAAGATATCTCACGATTGCCGGAAAAGGCATGAGTTTTCTGAAGCATGCCGGTTTCCGGGGACTGGAACTGGTGAAAGAAGAGGACGAAACGGTCCGCTATGCAGTTGCCACGGATGCCTGCAGTGTCAGCGAGGACGGAAACAGTGCGGTCTTTTATCTGGAAGAATATATGGAAACGGGACGCTATCAGGTACATATGAAGTGGGACAGCGCGGAGGCAAACCGCCCGGAAGGGGTGCCGGAGGATATTACCGGAGACGGCATGAAGGTTCTGATGACCGATGACGAAAGCTACCGGAATGATTTTTATGCAGTACTGGCAGTTGTGAGAAAACCGGAGAACAAGTATAGTCTGACTGCTTTTCGAAGTGAAGCAGAATTGTCCCGGTATGAAGAACAGCTGAGTGTAGACGGAAAGGGGAAAGACCTGCTGCTCACACTCCGAGGCGATCTGGTGAAGGAAGAAGACGGCCGGTACCGGATGGCAGGACAGGACAAAGCGGTGACGATCAACAATACGCTGAAATATACAGGAAGCTCCTTTGAGGTACAGGAGACGGGTGGAAGTGTACGGATTTCCATGAACGGTTCCCTGACGACACTGGGTGCCAATACCAGTGTGCGAAACGGCCGGTCGAGCATTAACATGGAAAGCGGTAAGGAGATTGTCGTTCCGGTCTATAACCAGAGCGGCGTGATTCTGTCCGGAAATGACCTTACCGTCGGACAGGAATATATGGAAGTGAGCTGGGACAGCTCCTACAGTTTTCTGCAGAGCGTGGGAGGCTTTCTGATTGATCTTCGGTATGGTGTCTTCGGAAAGATGAATGACACAGAAGAAGACCAGGAAGATGTGACGGCAGACTATTATGATATCGTATCCTTCGGCGGCGGCCTTGATCTGTCTTTCATGACACCAGGCGGCGCACAAAAGGCGAGGGAAAACCAGTCCAAGAGCAGTTCCTGGACGTATACGAAGATGGACAGCACCAGTGGGCTTGACCCTTACGGATTTGGGAGCTTCGTCGCGGAGGACGCACCGGAACAGGAGGATGTGACGGCACTTGCGGGCGGCGCGCAGATTACGGATGTGTTGTTCGGCAGCAACGGGAAGAAGGATGGCTACATCGGCATCAACATGGATGCATGGATGACCATGCCGCAGATCGTCAGTTTCCTGCCGGGTTCCATGAGCGGTCAGCTTTCTGTCAATACGATAGGCGGATACGAAGTCGGCGTGGAAGGAGAGGCGGAAGCGGCAAACTTTGAGATGCAGTTTGCACTGGTCGTAAAGGGAAATCCTTCCGGGGCACCCATACCGGATAAACTCTACTTTACACTGGGCGGCTTTGAACCGGGTGCCAACGTGGACGGTCTTGGTATCTTCTGGCTGACCGGCGGAGGCGGTGGATATGACAAGCTTTATGATACAATCTACGGAACCGACGGACTGCCTCCTCTGACATTATTGCTGAATGTACAGTTTGACATTTTCAAGGTCATGACAGGTACGGCAGATTTGAAACTGTCCCTGCGGGCAATCGCGGTATCCCTGTCGGATGTGAGCCTGAAATTTGTCAGAAATGCGAGATTTCTGGATGGCGGAAGCGTCGGCGTGGCCTGGTACCCCAACATGGAAATTTCCCTGGAGGGCAGTGTAAACTTTATGCAGCTGTTCAAAGGCAGCTTCTATGTGATCGGGACACAGGATCTTTTTGAAATGATGATGAGAGTGGCGATTTCCCTGCCGCAGTACATTCCGGTCATCGGAGGCATGGAGATCGCTTCCGCAGAACTTGGCGGCGGAACGGTGAAGATGTGGGGTTCGGTTACGGTGCTTGGCATCATTCATCTTGGATTTGTATACTACTGGGATAACGGAGAAGTGAAGTTCACTACCTCCCGGATGGCAAATGCCAGACAGGTCTACCGGAGGCTTTCGGAACCGATACCGGTACAGTATAACGCGAAGACAGATGAAACGCAGATGATGTACCTTGGTACCAATCTCAATTTTGTGGAGAGCAATACGACGATCTATCAACACCGGCTGAAACTGGACAGTGGAAAAACCTATCTCATTACCGTAAATGCGGTGGAAAACGGGGAGACGCTGAAAGCGGATGACCTGACATTGACGCAGAATGGTTCCGGAAATCTGCTGAAGTTCTATGAACCGACAGGAGATGTGGAGAAGGATCAGGAGCTGACGCAGAGTTCCAATGCCAATCTGGTCAATGGAGTAGCCTACATTGCAGTGAAAGGATCAGATCAGTCTTATCTTCTGAGCGCAGGAACGGACGCGCATCCGATTGCCACCAGCGTGGGCGTGATCGAGGTGGAAGAGCTGCCGACGGTTGAAAATGTAGAAGCAGAGACACTTTCCGGCGGTTCAATGATAACGGTAAAATGGAAAGCATCCCATATTACAGATGATACAAAGCTTCATTTTTCCCTTTCTGAAAAGCAGGATCTGGAAAGCACCCTTGCTTCCGGAAATGTACTGCTGAATCAAACGATTACGAGCAAGAGCGCAATCGAGGCGGGATTTACGAATGTATCCATTCCGGATGATATTCCTTCCGGCAATTACTATGTGAATGTCACCGTCGAAGAGGAAGGAAAGACCTATGAGCGGGTACAGTCTTCAGAAAAGGTGATGATTACAAATCCAAAGGCACCTGAGGCACCGGATGCAGTGACACTGAAAAATCAGGGAAATTATAAGCTGACCGTCGATATCCAGGATAATTTTCAGGATCCAATGCTTGACGGATACTATATCGATGTGTATGAAACAGCGGAAGACGGAACGAGAACATTAAAAGAAAGCGGACTTTATTTTACAAAAGAGCAGGCAAAAAATGACGAAGTCTTTATAGGCGGACGCTATGAGATGCCTGGTTACGCAAAAGGAGAAGACGGTACTTTGGTACCGGACGGAACGACAACAGAGATCGGGTATACGCCGGGCTGCACCTATGATGTGGATGTCCGTGCAGGAAGAACGGATGTGGATGCTGCGTCGGGCGAAGAGACCCTTTACTGCAGCAGCAGGAAGGCAAGTCAGGCGGCCGTGCTGAACATACCGAAGATGGCAAAACTGACGATTGCGGTCAATGGAAGTACAGTATCGGAAGAGAGTGAAGCAGATGGAGTAAGCGGCATTCTTAGCAGCCAGACGTCCAACACGGTACGCATCACCAGTACGATTCCGGTAAAAGGAACGCTGACGGTGGATGGCGCGGAAGGAGAAAGCTATCCATTTACGACGCTGGCGACAGAGTTCAGTCGGCAGATCAGTCTTTCAGATGGAGTACATACACTGGAATTTGCCTGTGAAAATGAGCAGGGGGATCAGAAGATCCTGACACAGAATGTGATCGTGGATACGACACCGCCATTGCTCTTGCTGGAAAGTCCGACGACAGGAGAGACACCGGAGGGCAGTAAGCTTCAGATCCGGGCAGCCGCAGAGAAAGGCAGCAGATATACCTTCCTGATTGATGGGGAGCAAATTGGAAAATCGGACCAGAATCTGGACAGTCACCTTAGTCAGGGACAGTTACGTGTGGAACTTATCCTGCCGGAGAACCAGACACTGTGGAACCGGACATTGACCATCCTGGCAAAAGACCATGTCGGAAATGAGACGAAAAAAGAGGTTTCGTTCCAGAATGGAGCATTGCTTGAACGGCTGGCCGATCTCAAATATGTGGAACTCCTGGCAGATGGCAGTCCGGTGAAGGACGGTGTGATCGATCTGACAGAGAAAGACCATGCAGAATTAAAACTGACAGGTGTCCTTTCGGATGGCAGCACGCTTGACCTGACCGGATATGAGCAGACCTCCGTGGATGTACGGTGGGGAGACAGTGTGAAAGTGGAAACGTCCGGAGAAACACTTGTGAAGAAGACCGGAAACGAAGGAGACAGCCAGATTATGGCCGTGTTCCGCCCGTTGAAGAGCAGTGACCTTGCATATGTGACGGCAGTTAGTATCCGTACCACTGCACAGGAAAGCCCGGAGGATCCGTCGAATCCGGATACACCGACGACCCCGGATACACCGACGACCCCGGATGCGCCGACGACCCCGGATACGCCGACCACGCCGGAAAAACCGTCTGGATCCAGAAAAACCTCTGGTTCCGGTTCAAAACTTGCATCAGGAAGCGAGACATCACCTGCAAGTCCGATTGGTGATCTTGCGCTGGGTGAGATTCCAACCGGTAAGATGTCAGAGCCAGGTAAAGATCTGGCGGAGATTGATCTTGGAGATGACACAGGAGAAGTCAATACACCAGTTGAAGAAATCCAGGAGAAAGAAGATAAAGATGGTATTCCGAAGCCGGATCAGGAAGAAGATGCGGTGGATGCAGGCAGCCAGTCTGTGGAGAACGGACATCTTTCATGGATTCTTCTGATACTCCTGATTGTGACAGCAGGAATCGGATTCCTTCTGATCTTACTTGGCCGAAGAAAGAGAGAAGAAGAATAATATTACAAAGGCTCTGAAAGGTCCAAACTCTCCAGCGTATGCACCTGATCTTCCAACCCGAGCACACAAAAAGGGCTGCCCGTCATCGGGCAGCCCTTTTATGCACATAAGAACATTAGTCGGCAGCAGGAGCCATGCCTGCCATATAGTTGATAAACTGCTGGGCAGTTCTTCCGGAGATGCCGCCGTGGCTTAATTCCCACTTATTGGCCTCTGCACACAGCTCCTCATCGGTCAGGGTAATGGACGGATAACGTTTCCGCAGTTCCTTGACGATGGTGAAATATTCTTTCTGGGACGGCTTTCCGTAGTAGATGGTCACACCGAAGCGTGCTACCAGAGAAAGCTTCTCCTGCATGGTATCGGAGCGGTGCATTCCGTTGTCTGTTTCCATATCGTCGCGGTCACTCCAGCTTTCTTTGATCAGGTGACGGCGGTTGGAGGTGGCATAGATCAGTACGTTATCCGGGCGGGTCTCCATGCCGCCTTCGATGACCGCCTTCAGAAATTTGTACTCAATCTCGAAATCCTCAAAGGAAAGGTCATCCATGTAAATGATAAAGCGGTAGTTCCGGTTTTTTACCTGTGCAATGATGGAGGAGAGATCCTGGAACTGGTGCTTGTAAATTTCGATCATACGAAGCCCCTGACCATAATATTCATTGAGCAGTGCTTTAATACTGGTGGATTTTCCGGTTCCGGCATCTCCGCAGAGAAGCACGTTATTGGCTGGGAGTCCTTTGACGAAGGCTTCGGTATTGTCCACCAGTTTCTTTTTCTGGATCTCATAACCAATCAGGTCATTTAACATGACGCGGTCCGTATTATTGATAGGAAGGAACTCTACACCTTCTTCCAGATGACGAATACGGAAAGCGCGGTTCAGACCGAACATACCAACGCCGTATGCTTTGTAGAAATTCGTAATGATGGTGAAAACCTCATCGGCATCTTTGGCCTCCTCGATTTTCTCGCTGACTTCCTGCACACGTTCACTGACATTGCGGTTGTACATCCGTTCTTTCTTAGGAATGGAGTGGTAATTGCAGACAGTTGTGAAACAGTCAATGCCAAGCTCTTCCTCAATAGGTTTGAAATCAAAGTCAAACAGTTTTTTGAATACAGCGAAATCTGCTTTTGCAAAATGATTGACGGTACCGTCATTGGCACCTACCTTCTCACTGGTCATGCTGAAAGAGTTTTCGTTGGTCAGCAGGATGAAGGTCAGATAATTGTGCCACAGATTTTTGTCGAAGCCATACTGGGTAGATAGATCCAGAAGTGCTTTCATCTGCTCATAGATGCGGCTGGTCAGTTCTTCTTTTTCAGCCAGACCCAGCTCAAAATCACGGAAGATACCGGACAGCTTTAAGAGGATACTGTTCTCACCCAGATCACGGTATAAAATGAGTTTTGCGATTTCTTTGTACATTTTTCTTTCTCCCTTATGTATGATTATCCCAGGAACAGGAAGTAACCCAGGACAAGAATACCGAGTACAATACGATAGTATCCAAATGGTTTGAAATCATTTTTCTTAATGTAGTTCATCAAAAATTTGATGGCCAGAATGGATACGATAAATGCGGTCAGCATGCCAACGATCAGGATGGCAAGCTCATAACCGGTAAAGTGGAAACCAAATTTTACCAGTTTTAAAAGGCTGGCTCCGAACATAACCGGAATGGACAGGAAGAAACTGAACTCGGCTGCCACATAGCGGGAAGCTCCCAGAAGGATACCGCCAAGGATGGTGGAACCAGAACGGGAGGTACCCGGAATCAGTGCAAGAATCTGGAAGATACCGATCAGAAGAGCGGTGGACCAGGTAAGCTTCTCCAGAGATCGGATGCGGGGACGGCGGTTTTTGTTATAATTCTCTACAACAATAAAAAGTACACCATACAGAATCAGGGTGACTGCTACGGTCTGATAATTGTAGAATAGTTTATCCAACAGATCATCAAAAGGAAGCCCAATGATGGCAGCCGGGAGGGCGGCTACAATCACCTTAAACCAAAGAATCCAGGTATCTTTTTTGATCCAGCCGTTTTTCGGGGAACAGAATGGCCACAGTTTTGGAAAATACAAAACGACGACAGCCAGAATGGCACCCAGCTGAATTACTACCAAGAACATTTCCATAAAATCGTGAGTGACGTTCAGCTTGATAAATTCATCAACCAGAATCATGTGTCCGGTACTTGAAATAGGAAGCCATTCTGTGATTCCCTCGACGATGCCAAGGAAAATGACTTTTAAAAATTCTAACATAGTACATACTCCTTATAAAAGACTTTTTCTCTCATTGTAACTACACTGAGGGTAAAAGTCAACGTAACAAAATCTTAACAAAAACGATAGATTATGCTATGATACATATAATATATGTCGAATTTGGTCGATTATGGGAGAGAAAAGTTTATGAAACAGCGGCTGATTGATAAATTCGGGGAAATCTATGGAGTTGGCGGGGACGTCAGAGCCTATTTTGCACCGGGTCGGGTAAATCTGATCGGAGACCATACCGATTACAATGGCGGACATGTGTTTGCATGCGCCATTGCCATCGGAACTTATGCGGTGGCGAGAAAACGGGAGGACAACCGTTTTCGTTTTTATTCTTTGAATTATCCGGAGCAGGGAGTGCTGGAAATGTCATCCAGTGAACTCTATTACAGAGAGGAAGACGGCTGGGGCAATTATGCCAAAGGTGTGGTTCGTACTTTTATTAAGAAAGGCTGTAAGGTGAAAGGCGGACTGGATATTTTATATTATGGAGAGATTCCAAAAGGATTGGGAATCGGTTCTTCTTCTTCGCTGACGGTAGTAACCGGACTGATTCTGAGAGATCTTCTGGAAATACCGGATATGAATATGGTGGATATTGCATTGTTCAGCCAGTTGACGGAGAATGAGTATCTGAAGACTGGAGGCGGCATTATGGATCCCTTTACCATAGCCATGGGAAAGAAGGATTATGCCATTCTACTGGACACGAGTGATCTTTCCTATGCCTATGCACCACTTTTGCTTCCTCATAAGAAAATTATTATTACGAACAGTGGCAAACCAAGGGATGGCGTGGAAGACTATGTCAGACAGCGCAGGAAAGAATGTGCGGAGGCGCTGAAGGACTTGCAGACGGTGATTGCCATCCGCCATTTAAGTGAGCTGACGGCAGATGTCTTTGAAGAAGTACAGGAGATGATTAAAGATCCGGTTTGTTTAAAGAGAGCCCGCCATGCAGTGACGGAAAACCAACGGACCATGGAAGCGGTGAAAGCATTGGAAGCAGGCAATATTATAGAATTCGGACAGCTTATGAATGCATCCCATATTTCCCTGAAGGAAGATTATGAAGTATCCTGTCGGGAGCTTGACATTCTGGTAGAGGAAGCCTGGAAACTGGAAGGGGTGCTGGGATCCCGTATGATGGGAGCCGGATTTGGCGGCTGTACCGTCAGCATTGTGGAAAATAGTGCAGTCAACGATTTTATCAGTCAGGTTGGAACGAATTATCAAAAAGAGACAGGATTGAAACCAGATTTTTATGTGGTAGAGACTGGCAACGGGGCTACAGCTTTGTAGTCCTGTTTTCTTTTCTTAAAAAGTCTTAATTATGCCCCATGGGTCTTTCTTTACCCAGGATGGACATGTTACACTTGCATTAGAAATTTTCCAATAAGGGGAAGAATGTAGAAAAGAAGGGCGGTGAACCCATGGCAGAAAAACAGACCATACTGGTAGCAGATGATGAACCGGAAATCCGGGATGTACTCAGGATGATGCTGGGAGGAGAAGGCTATCGGATACTGGAAGCGAGTAATGCCAGGGAAGCGGTAGAGCAGGCAGAAAAGGCAGATCTTGTGATTCTGGATATTATGATGCCGGGAGAGTCAGGTGTATGGGCTTGCGAGCAGATTCGGGAGAAGACTACGGTTCCCGTTTTATTCCTGACGGCAAAATCAGGAGAACATGATAAAGTACAGGGATTTTCCGCAGGTGGGGATGATTATCTGGTGAAGCCATTTTCTTATATGGAATTATTGTCGCGGGTAAAGGCTTTGATTCGGCGTTACAAGGTCTACCAGGGAAGTGCAGAGACATCAGAGGAGCTGGTGTGCTACCGTGATATTACGATTGACCAGAATCTGCAGACGGTGCAGGCGGGAGGAGAGAAAATCTCCCTGACAGAAATGGAGTACCAGATTTTATTGCTGCTCATTTCTAATCCGCGGAAGGTATTTTCCGTAAAAGAAATCTATGAGACAGTCTGGAAGGAAGCATTTTTTCCCAATTCCGGTAACACGGTGATGGTTCATATCCGAAATATTAGAAGAAAACTGGAAAAGGGCGGACAGTCCTATATTCAGAATATCTGGGGAAGAGGTTATTGTGTCAATTAGGAAAAACAGATGGTGGAGCAGACTGACAATGGAGCTGATCGCGCTGAGCGGAATTGCACTGCTGACTGCCATTTTGGTATCCAGAGCAGTAGGAACAGCGACCATTCAGTGGGCAGTCACAGAAGCATACTCCGGCACAAAATATGAAGACAAAACCGAAGAAGTGCTGAAGGATCTGGATCAGTTTATTGAAAAACATAAGGTTACGGAACAGAATATAGAATTATTGGTTGCCTGGGTACAAAGGCAGAGAGATGTGTATGTGACGTTTTATCGGAATATTGATCCTATTCTTGGGCCGTATATGGCTCCTGATTCGCCGGAAACAGATTCCTGGGAGGATGATGATACATTATATACGGACGGGGAAGGAGAAAATCCGGATGAGGTGGATTCAACTGAACTATACCCGGCCAGTAACTATCATGACGTGATGCTTTATGACGGAACTGTGATTAAAGTGGATCTGGAGGTTTATCTGGATGTAGATAATCTTTATTGGGTTGATATTGCAGAGTATGGATCAGGAGCAATTGTATTCATTTTACTTCTCTTTGCATTGATTCACCGGAAAATCCGGTATGTCAATCAGCTGGAGCAGGATCTGAAAGTGCTGGGGGGAGGAAATCTGGAATATCCTATTACGATCAAAGGAAGAGATGAACTGACCAGCCTTGCAATCGGAATTGAATCACTGAAGAATGGCATTCTGGAAGAGCAGCAGATGAAGGCGGAGGCGGAAAAAGCCAACATGGAGCTGGTAACAGCCATGTCCCATGATCTGCGGACACCGCTGACTTCGCTGATCGGCTATCTGGAGCTTCTCAATATGCATCGGTATGAAGACGAGGAGCAGTTGAAAAAATATCTGGAATATTGCCGGAAGAAGGCATTTCAGATGAAAAAGGTATCAGACCGGCTGTTTGAATATTTTCTGGTTTATGGTCGGGAAGAAAATGGGCTGCAGCTGCAGAAGATTCCGAGTGTGGAGCTGGCGGAAGATTTCTGTAACGGTCAGTTCTTTGACTGGCAGGATCATGGTGGTACCATTGAATGCCAGATTAAAGAGCTGAAAGGAATCGTACAGGTGGACAGCGAATATATGCAGCGCGTCATGGATAATCTTATCTCCAATCTGAAAAAGTATGGAGATCCGGTGTACCCGCTGCGGATCGAGGCTTCGGAGCAGCCGGATATGCTGTATATCCAGGTCACGAACCATATTCGTGACCGGAAAGACCATCCTGAGAGTATGCAGATTGGTCTGAAAACCTGTCGAAAAATTATGGAAAATCATGGGGGAAACTTTACCTGGAAGCAGGAAAATGATGAATTTATGATCACAATCACCCTTCCCCTTGTGAAAGCATAAAGATACCGCCCATCCTGCAGAAAGGAATGTTTCTACAGGGCGGGCGGTATTTTCGTGTCCTGCTTTACAGGAACTGATTGAATTCGACTTTTTCTTTGTTGGCACCCTCGATGGTGAAGAATTTTACACCGTTTTCAAAGAACGGAAGAGAATGGATGATATCATTTGTGTTGTTCAGACCTGCTTCATTGACAAAACGGAAAGCTTCCTCGATGTCTTTAACGTTGATGGCGATGTGATCAACAGCACCTGGAGCCTTTGCAGGGTCTGTTACTTCATAAGTCTCGATCACAAGATCTCCTAATTTGAAGAAATTTACTCGTCCGCCAGCTTCTGCGTTGACGGTTTCAAAAATAGTTTCGAATCCCAGTGCATGATAAAAATGGATGGTTGCGTCCATATCTCCTGTGGGAACACCGATGTGCTGTAAACCTGTTGCAATTTCTTTCATAGTCATGAATATACCCTCCTTGCGGATACACCGCATATATTTATAATTAGTGTAGCCTTTGTCGGACAGTTTTTCAATAGATTTATGAGAGAAATGAGGGAAGAGTACTTGCAATCATTATAAAAGCCAATATAATAGGTATAGATTACAGGTTTTAGAACTACAGGAGAAAAGACATGTTAAGAACAGAAGAGTTAGTTGTGAAGGTAGATGATGAAGGTGGAAAGAAATGTCTGCTGGATCATATTTCGTTTGAAGTAAAAGACGGAGAAATGCTGGTAATTACCGGCCCGAATGGAGGCGGTAAATCGACACTGGCAAAGACACTGATCGGCATTAACAAACCTGAGAGCGGAAAAATATATTTGGACGATGTAGATATCACTGATTATGATATCAATCATCGTGCAAATGCAGGAATCGGTTATGCATTCCAGCAGCCGCCAAGATTCAAGGGAATGCCGGTTTCGAGACTTTTATCACTGGCAGCAGGAAAAGAACTCACAGAGCCGGAATGCTGCAGAATGCTTTCTGAAGTCGGACTTTGTGCAGAGGAGTATGTGAACCGGCAGGTTGATGGAACGTTATCAGGCGGTGAGATGAAACGAATTGAAATTGCCACTGTGCTTGCAAAAGAACATAAGTTGTGTGTATTTGACGAGCCGGAAGCAGGAATTGATTTGTGGAGCTTTTCGATGCTGATCCAGAAATTTGAAGAGATCCACAGACAGAAAAAACAGAGCCTGATTGTCATCTCTCATCAGGAGAAGATTATAGAGATGGCAGACCAGATTATGATAGTTGATGACGGTATCATAAAGAGAATGGGAAGTAAAGAGGAAGTGCTTCCTTATCTTAACGGCGTTAAGAAATGTCATGAATGCGCAGACCGGATGGAGGGGAAATTTTAATGGTAAAGCTTGATAATGTTACGGAAAATGTGCTGGATGTGATCAATGATCACAAATTTGAGCAGAAAGGTGCCTATAATCTCCGCCAGAATGGAACGTCCATCTGTCATGGTGACAGTGAGCATATTAAAATTAAGAGAAAAACAGATAAGCCGGGAATTGATATTTACATTGATGGAGAGACCAAAGGAGAAGCTGTCTATATTCCGGTCGTAGTAAGTGTGTCAGGAATGACGGATGTGGTCTATAATGATTTCTATGTGGCAGACGGAGCAGATGTTTCGATTATTGCCGGCTGCGGTATTCACAACAGTGGATGCAATGAGAGCCGTCATGACGGCATTCATACGTTTCATGTAGGAAAAAATGCCAACGTGCGTTATGAAGAGAAGCATTATGGGGAAGGCAATGGAACCGGCGGAAAAGTATTAAATCCTGTGACCAATATTTATGTGGGAGAAAATTCGGTATTTACACTGGATACAGCACAGATCAAAGGAGTGGATTCCACTCTCCGTGAAACAAATGTAGAGCTTGCAAAAAATGCAAAATTATTTGTGACGGAACGACTGATGACAGATGGAAAGCAGCAGGCAGAGTCCAATATTGAAGTACAGTTAAACGGTGAAGACAGCTCTGCGCAAATCATTTCCAGATCAGTAGGAAAAGGGGAGTCTGTGCAGACCTTCCATCCGAATGCAATCGGAAACAGCAAATGTCAGGCGCATATCCAGTGTGATTCCATTATCATGGACCATGCAGAGGTGGGTTCTATTCCGGAAATCCGTGCTAAAAATGTGGATGCAGCAATCATCCACGAGGCAGCGATCGGAAGAATCAACGATGAACAGCTTCTGAAGCTGCGCACGCTTGGCCTGACAGAAGAAGAGGCAGAAAATGTTATTATCCAGAATTTCCTGAATTAAAAAAGAAGTGCCACTCAATCATTTCCCTGACTGAGTGGCACTTCTATATTTTTATTCGTTTACTTCAGAAAACTGGTCTTTTCCTACATTACATAACGGACATTCGAAATCTTCCGGAACATCTTCCCATTTGGTGCCCGGTGCAATGCCGCCCTCCGGATAACCCTGCTCTTCATCATATTCCCATCCGCATACATCACATACATATTTCATAAAATTTTCTCCTTTCTAAAACAGTAATGATTATTGTTATTATTTTTTAGATAATATACCTGTCATATGAAAATGTCAAGGTAATTATAAAGAATGAAGTGAAAAATATGAGTTAAATAGGATCATGTCCAAGTTGTAGTACAATAGACTCCTGTTCAAGTGCCTTAATACAGTCCTGCGATGATGTCTACGCACTTATCGATGCCAAGCACGCCGCTGTCCAGTGTCAGATGGTAGTTCTGTGCGTATCCCCACTTCATGTTAGTGTAGAAGCGGTGATAGGCCGCCCGGCGCTTATCTTTATCCTTCAGACGTTCCTCAGGGGACTGCTCCCGTTCACCATAGACCTCCACAATGCGTTTGGCGCGGAAAGCCATGTCTGCATGGATAAAGACCTTCAGGCAGTCTGCTTTATTCTGCAAAATGTAGTCGGCACAGCGGCCCACGATAATACAGGGACCTTTTTCGGCCAACTCCGTGATAACCTTGTACTGATGCGCCCACAGAATATCCTCATTGGTAGGGCCCATTATCCGGTTGGAAAAGGCTGCGGATAGGAAACTGTCGGGAACATACTCTCCCGCCTCTTTTACATAGTCCGGTGCAAAGCCAGTTTCCTTCGACATTTCCAGTATGATTTCCGCGTCATAGCACGGAATCCCCAGTTTTTCCGCCGCTTTTTTTCCGATGGTGCGTCCGCCGCTGCCAAACTCGCGGCTGATGGTGATAACTCTGTTCTTCATATGCTTTAAACTCCTTTTTCATTCAATTCCCGATAAGTTTTCGCAATAATAATTGCCGAAATGAGAAAGGTCATGATATCCGATACCGGCATGGAATACAGTACACCGTCCAGACCGAAGAACACTGGCAAAAGCAGGGCGAAGCCCACGCCGAATACCACCTCACGGAACATGGACAGGAGCGTGGACGAGAGTGCCTTACCTACTGCCTGCAAGAAGATGAAGCATGCCTTGTT
The DNA here is from genome assembly GCF_057604405.1 of Hominiventricola sp. NCBI lineage: Bacteria > Bacillati > Bacillota > Clostridia > Lachnospirales > Lachnospiraceae > Hominiventricola > Hominiventricola sp. The sequence goes on along the minus strand of NZ_DBLYVB010000004.1, from coordinate 2,944 downwards.
GACGCAGGCGAGGATCATCATACAGAGATAAGTACGGAAGGCTTTGATGGCGAAATCGGTGTAGTAGCTGCTCTCATTGGCGGCACCGAAAATATCGATGAGCTGACGGGGAAAACCTTCAGCCAGTATAAGTGCCAACGCACCCACCAGAGCCTCAGTGAGCAGCAGCCTGGTGAACAGCTCCCGGACACGGAGCTCCTTTTTCGCACCCATGTTGTAGCCCACAATGGGAATGCAGCCTGCCGCCATACCCACCACGATGGAAATGACAATCTGGAAGAATTTCATTACAATACCCACGACTGCCATAGGGATCTGTGCATATTGCTCCTGCCCGAATACAGCGTCCAGTGCACCATATTTACGGAGCATATTGTTGATGGCTGCCATTGCCGCTACCAAACTGATCTGGGAAAGAAAACTGGTGATGCCAAGCGTCAGCATCCGTCCGCAGATGCTCCTATGCAGGGCATAATCACCGGAAGCAGGCTTGATAATTTTCATATTCATCAGATACCATACTGCAAGGATCGCTGTGAGCACCTGACCGATAACCGTTGCAATAGCTGCACCCATCATGCCCCACTTAAAACAGAAGATGAAAATAGGGTCAAGGATGATGTTGATAACAGCACCGGAAAGCGTCGAGATCATGGCAAACTTGGGGTTGCCGTCGGCACGGATGATGGGGTTCATGGATTGTCCGAACATATAGAACGGAATACCCAGCGTAATATAGAAGAAGTATTCCTGCGAGTGGTGAAAGGTTTCTTCATTGACTGTGCCGCCGAACATAGCAATAATGCTGTTCGCAAAAATGAAATATACCGCCATTAAAACAAGGCTGGTGGCAACAGATAATACGACGGCGTTGCCAACGCTGCGTTTGGCTTTCTCCAGTTCATTTCTTCCAAGAGCCATACTGACAAAAGCACAGCAGCCGTCACCGATCATGACGGCGATGGCCAGTGCCACCACGGTCAGAGGGAAAACAACGGTGTTGGCCGCGTTGCCATAAGAGCCGAGATAGCTTGCATTTGCAATAAAAATTTGATCAACAATGTTATAAAGTGCACCTACTAACAGTGAGATGATGCAGGGGATGGCGTACTGCTTCATGAGCTTGCTGACACGCTCTGTCCCTAAAAACTGATTTCCAGTATCCATAAAAATTCACCTTTCTTTCAAAAAATAAGAAATGCGTAAATCCAAAAACATCCGGACTTACGCATTTCAGCTACACGAGTTGCCTATCAAGTTTTTTTTCATTTTTCCATTTTTCACCTCGATTCCATAAAAAAGCGTGTGGCGTTTTTGCAACTGGATTTACGCAAAAACGCCACACGCTGTAGGTCCATTATAGCAGTGACGAATGAAGATTTCAAATATTTTTTTATTCACTACAGTAGGTGAGGCAGATAGTCAGAATGAATCCACCCATTGACTTCTGCATAGAATAGAGGTATGATAATTATCGACATATGACGGAAATGAAGGCGAGGAAGTACAATGGCAAGACCAACAAGATGCAGAAGAATCTGCGTAGAGCCGGCTTATGACAGCTTCAGGCCAGAAGGAATACTGACTGGCGAACGGATACATATGACCGTGGATGAATATGAGGCGATTCGTCTGATTGATCTGGAAAAGCGGACCCATGAGCAGTGTGCAGAGCAGATGGGGATATCCCGGACGACAGTCACAGAGATCTATGAGACTGCCCGGTATAAACTTGCGGATTGCCTGATAAATGGAAAGACGCTGCATATTTCAGGCGGTAATTATCGGCTTTGCGATGGTATGGATGTGTTTTGTTGCGGAAAGCGTTGTAGAAGACCGGAAGTTTCTGGCAGACAATTATCAATCAGGGGAAAAGGAGAAGGACAGATGAGAATTGGCGTAACTTATGAAAATGGAGAGATTTTTCAGCATTTCGGACATACGGAGACGTTTAAACTGTATGATGTGGAGAACGGACAGATTAAAAACACACAGGTGGTAGATACCAATGGACAGGGACATGGTGCATTAGCTTCATTTCTGACCAATGCAGGTGTGGATGTCCTGATCTGCGGCGGAATCGGCGGCGGTGCACAGATGGCACTGGCAGAAGCAGGAATTAAGCTGTATGGCGGTGTCAGCGGAAATGCGGACGAAGCAGTGCTTGCTTATGTCGGCGGTAAACTGGATTATAATCCGAATGTCCAGTGCTCCCACCATGCCCATGAGCATTCCTGTGGCGAGCATCATTGCGGTGAAGAGAAACATGGCTGCCATGGTAATAATGTCTAAAACGAAAGGCAGATTTTTAGTAAAAACCCCTTTTGAAATAGAAATGGATTGATTTTATAATAATACGTATTACTTATTAAAAAAATCAATTTCAGGAGGAACACTACATGCATGAGTATGAAATCTTTGTTGAGGAAATAAATCCGTGCGGAGGAGAAAAACACAGCAAAAAGACTTTGATCGAGGCAGAAGCGGATAGTCCGGAAGCTTACGTAAAAGAGAATGGAAGATTTCCGATTTTGGAATCCATACTCAATGAAAATGGAGATGTTGTAATAGTGACAGGTGATAACCACGGCTCTATTGTGCGTTACACGTTTACAGAATAACTTGTTTTATAGTATGTGAAATCAATAAAGGGACTGTTGCAGAATAGATGGAGTTATCTGTTCTGTATCAGTCCTTTTTGCGTGATTTTAATAGTCATTTTCTATTTTGTGGGCAGATAGAAAATAAAAGTAATTTTTTGCCCAATCAGACAGTGCAGAAAATTAGGAAAATTTGGGCAAAAGATGCATAAGAATCTCTATATGTCCAATTTGTTTTATTTCTGAAGTGGTAAGCTAAAAGTAGACACTATCCAAAAAATTGTAAACAAGTGGTATACTTTGATCAACAAGTATATTTCTTGTTACACAGGAGGTGTATCTAT